>CAZGHW010000019.1:0-79419 GCA_964525695.1 uncultured Rheinheimera sp.
TTATTTTGGGTAAACAACGCCAACACACGTCCGGTTAAGGAGTATGCCACCACCAGGTGATTGCAGTTGTCAGCTGAACTTGTTGAAACATCGTCAGACTACCCTTGAATACATTGGTTACTATCAAACCGCAAAAGCAGGGCGCTCGTCAAGAGACGTCAGCAGAAATCTGTAAATAAAACGGATAAATGGCTGGATGGCTGCCTTTATCCGCTTGGTGCTGTATCACAGTTTTGGTCAGCAATAACGACCAAAGCTGTGATCGTTGGGCAACGCTGTGATAGCGATTGATGCTTACAAGAGCTGCTATTGCCGTTAAAAATTAGCGCGTAAGGTTAGTTGTGCATTGGCAGGGGCGCCAAAATAGTTCCCTCTGCCGGTGCCACCGATCCGAGCGTAATAGTTTTTGTCTAATATATTGTTGAGGTTAAGGCTCAGTTGCCAGTTCTGCATGAAAGCATAACCAGCGTTGAGATTAAACACACTGTAACCGCCTTGTTGGACGCCATTTCCTGCCGCTTTGCCCATCATGCTGAGCCCGACGCCGATATTCAAACCCAACAATGCTGGCTGAGTAAATTCATAGTCGCTCCAGATTTTAACCTGCTGTTTTGGGGCCACAGGTTGGTACCTTTCCCCGCTTTTTGTGTCGTCTTTCAGATAGGTATTGTGGTTATAGCTATAGCCTGCCGACATTTGCCATTGCGCTGTGATGTCACCTTGTATTTCCAGTTCGACCCCACGGCTGCGGACTGAGCCTGAAGGTAAGAAAAATCCTTCGTGTTCAGGATCACGAATAGCACGGTTTTGTTGATCAATTTGGTACAGTGCCGTGCTTAACAACACAGCCTCACCCAGCACACGACTCTTCACGCCAATTTCAAGCTGCTTACTCAACAGCGGTGGTAACAAGCTTTGATCTGCTTGACGTTGGCTACTCGGCGTCATCATATCGCTGTAGGAGCTATACCAGGTCCATTGTGCGTCAGGGGTATACACGACCGCCACACTCGGACTTGTTTCAGCGCTAAATTCAGTATATTCAGCCGGTGCCGGTTGCGGGAAAATCACTTGATAGTCATCTTGCCACCAGGAGACTCTGAGGCCATTTACCACTGCAATCTGTTCATGCAGTTGCCAATGGATCTGGCCATATAATCCTTTTTGATCAATACGATAATCATCGACACCTTGGAGTGGGATGTCCAATTCCGGAATATTATGCTCTGGGGCAAATGCATTGATGGTCGGGCGAACTGTGCCACGACCATAGGCGGTATGGGAGTCATTTGTCTGGTAGTCCAGGCCCAGTAACCAATCATGGGCTTGGTTGAACCACTCAAACTGGCTGCTCAGATGCAAATCCAGGGTTGTGGTCTGGGCATCGTGACTGCCAAAATACGGGATCAGTGCGATGGTTGGATTTTGGGCGGTAATGGCGCCTCGTCCCATGTAAGCATATTTTTGCAAGGCATCGGTGCTGCCGTATTGCAGTGACAGATTTGCTTTGAGGTCATGCGGCAGATGATGGGTCAGTTGGATAAAACTCTCACGGGTGTTCGACTCAATGCGATTCCATTTCGCCCCTAAATAAGTTGAACGTTTAAAAGCAACAAAACCACCGCTTTGGTAGCCTGGCACGCCGGTTTGGATATTGGGTTGATAATTGTCAAACCTATGACCGAAGGTCAACACTGTATTCTGGTTGAATTCGTATTGGTTCGTGATAAAAACCATATCCCGTGCAAAATCGACCGCGTCATAAAACTCATCTTTGCGTTGTCGCATCACGCCAAAACGGCTTTGCAATGAACTTATGCTGCTCCAGTCGGTGCTGATATCCAATTCCAGCCGATTGGCATGAAAGCTGCCTATTTGTGCCGATGCTTGCATGGCAACACCGCCTTTGGGCTTCTTGCGGACTAAGTTAAGGACGCCGCCCGGATTACCAAAACCACTAAATACCGCGCTGGGGCCACGTAATAACTCAACGCTATCGAAGAAAAATAAATCCGCCATCGGATAGGGAGATTGCAATAATGCGCTGCTCGGCACTCCATCAATCAGGTAGCTGTCAATTTCAAATCCGCGTGCTAACAAACTAGGTGAGGTATTGCTAACGCCTGTCACTGTGATGCCGTGTAAGGCAGTGGCAAGTTGCTCCACATCGGTGATGTTTTGTTTTTGTAACTGTTCTGGCGCAATCACAGTAATACTGGCGGCAGTTTCGAGTAATGGTTTGACCATTTTTGCCCCAGCTTGTTTATCTCTGGTCTCAGTGACAGTGATGTGTTCAATCTCTTCAGGGTTGGCATGGGCTGCAAAACAACAAACCAGCAGCAAGCATGGACTCAGGCGTAAAAGGGATGGCGCAGCAATATTCACAGTAAAATCCTTGTGGTGAGGCAAAAATGCCGCTGCACCATAATTCAAATGAGAATCATTATCAATAACTTTGAAGTTTTTTGTGACCTGGTTGCAGTACAAGTCGGCACCAAAGCAACTGTCTGCCAAGTCTTATGGCAAACAATGCCACCTTGGTTGCGCTTCTGTGGCACAATAGCCGCCTGCTAGTTGCCGGATTTGTTATGAAAATAGATTTACACAGTCACACCAATTGTTCCGACGGTTTATTAAGTCCGGAGGATTTAGTCTGTCGTGCCGTGGAAAAAAAAGTGCAGGTGCTGGCGATTACCGATCATGACAGCACCAATGGTCTGGGGCGGGCTGCGGCAAAGATTGCCAGCGCGCAATTACCGCTGCAGCTAATCAATGGCGTCGAAATTTCCACTTCCTGGTATGAATTTGAAATTCATATCGTCGGGCTGAACATTGATCCGGACTGTGCGCTGTTTCAGCAAAGATTAGAGAGTCAGCAACAACGCCGGCTGGAAAGAGCCACTGAAATGGCACGCCGGCTGACCAAGTTTCAGGTGCCGAATTGTTTGCCGGCAGTGTTGGAAATTGCCAATGGTGCGGCATTAACCCGCACCCATTTTGCCCGTCATTTGGTGCAAATTGGCAAAGCCAGCTCAATGAATAATGTGTTTAAAAAGTACCTGGCCCGGGGTAAAGCCGGTTATGTACCGAATAATTGGGTTGCGCTGGCTGAGGCTGTGCAATGGGTCCATGATGCCGGTGGCATTGCCGTGCTGGCGCATCCACTGAAATATAATCTCAATGGCAAATGGCTGACTAAATTAGTGCGCGAATTTGCACTGGCAGGTGGTGATGCGGCCGAAGTGGCATCCCCGCAACAAACACCAGTGCAAAAACGGGAGATTTGGCGTTTGTGTCAGTTATTTGAGTTAACTGCATCTGTGGGCAGCGATTTCCATCAGCCGACCGACTGGAACGAATTAGGCCGCGGTTTATATCTGACTGATGATATTGTGCCGCTGTGGTCAGATTGGGATTTGCCTGCGACTTTGCTACCCGCAGCGCTTGAATAATAGCTAAATCCTTGCTATTGCTAATAAATATGAATTTACCGCCGCTTGATTTCAGCAAAAAACTGCCAGTGGTGGAGTCGACAATTGCTGGCATGGGCCGGCAGGGAGCAGATAATGAGCCAGTTTTTTTATGTCCACCCGGAAACACCGCAAAGCCGGTTAATGAAACAAGCCGTGCATATTATCAAACAAGGCGGCGTGGTGGTGTTACCGACTGACAGTGGCTATGCCCTTGGCTGCCAACTGGCAGACAAAGATGCGATGGCGAGGATATTGCAAATTCGCCAGATCAGTGGCGACCATCATTTTAGTTTATTGTGCCGGGATTTATCCGAACTGTCGGTCTATGCCAAGGTCGAAAACACCGCCTTTCGGTTGTTGAAAAACAATACCCCCGGGCCTTATACCTTTATTTTACGTGGCACCAAAGAAGTGCCTAAGCGGTTGTTGAACGAGAAGAAAAAAACCGTTGGTTTAAGGATCCCCGATCATAAAATTACCCTGGCACTGCTGGCAGAGCTGGGTGAGCCACTGATGTCGACCAGTTTGATTTTGCCACAGCAGGATTTTGCCGAATCGGATCCGGAAGACGTGCGTGATCAACTAGAACGCCAGGTAGACTTGATTCTGCATGGTGGTGTGTTGCCGGGCAATCCAACCACAGTGATAGATTTATCTGATGATGTCGCGGTGGTGGTGCGGGAAGGCGCCGGTGATATCAGCCCCTTTTTGTAAGCACTGATGCAAGGGCATGATGCAGAGCAGGCCCAGACCCCGCTCACAATACAACCACAGTTACCGCTGGCTTTTGTCCGCGGTGAGGCCGTACTGGAGCGACCGGAAGATTTATACATTCCGCCGGATGCGCTGGAAGTGTTGCTGGAAGCTTTTGAAGGGCCGCTGGATTTTCTGCTTTACCTTATTCGCAAACATAAATTTGATATTGTTGATCTGCCGGTCAGTGAGATCACTTTGCAGTATATGGCCTATATTGACCTGATGCAGGGCATGAACTTTGAACTGGCTGCCGAATATCTGGTGATGGCGGCGATGCTGGCGGAAATTAAATCCCGCTTGTTATTACCGCGTCATGCCCATCAGCCCGAAGTTGAGCTGGACCCGCGGGCAGAACTGATCCGCCGCTTGCAGGAATATGAGCAATTTAAACAAGCGGCCACTGAGCTGGATTTGCAGCCGCGTCAGGAACGGGACTTTTTCCCGGTGCGGGCCGAACTGGCCGACAATTTTGCGCCTTTACTGATTTTACCGGATGTATCACTGCAGGATTTAGTCGCAGCCTTAGCAGAAGTCGCCAAACGGGTAAAAGATTTCCAGCATCATCATATTTCAAAAGAAAAACTGTCGACTCGCGAGCGGATGAGTCAGATTTTACAGTTGCTAAAACAACAGCAGGGTTATTTAGAATTTGGCCAGTGTTTTAAGGCTGAAGAAGGCCGCGCTGGGGTGGTGGTCAGTTTTCTGGCGGTGCTGGAACTGGTGAAAGAAAAACTGGTGCTACTAGAACAAGTTCAAGCCTATGGTCAGATCCATTTGAAATTGGCATAATGCGCCCCTTTTGTCAGATTGAGTCTGATGGCAATAGCAGGAAATCAGATGGCCGTGAAAATCAGCGAGACGCAATTGAGTCAGCTATTGGAAGCGACGCTATTTGCCAGTGAACGGCCGCTGACTTTGATTGATTTAACTGAGACTGTGCTCAGTGATTTTGTGCTCAGTAAAAAACGTTTGCAGCAAGCCTTGCAACAACTGATGCAGGATTATCAGGGGCGCGGTATTGAACTGGTCGAAACGGCTGCTGGTTATCGTTTTCAGACTAAGACCGAATGGAGCGCCTATTTGGCCAGATTATGGCCGGAGCGTTCGCCGCGCTATTCACGCGCTGTGCTGGAAACTTTGGCGTTGATTGCCTATCGTCAACCCATTACCCGTGGCGAAATTGAAGCGGTGCGTGGGGTGACGGTCAGCAGTGCTATTATCCGCACTTTGCTTGACCGGCAATGGATCAAAGTAGTGGGACATAAAGATGTACCGGGCCGCCCCGGCTTGTATGCCACCACCACAGAATTTTTAACCTATTTCGGGCTGAAAGATTTGGCCGCTTTGCCTGTATTAACTGAGTTTTCAGCCCAGTCGGTGTTAAATTCCGACACTGAAGCTTTATTTACCACCGCCGCAACCGCTGTTGCGGCTAACACAGTCGGGATGACTGAGGAGACCTTATGAGTGAAAAGTTACAAAAAGTGCTGGCCCGTTCTGGTGTCGGTTCACGCCGTGAAATGGAAAGCTGGATCAGTGCAGGTCGCGTGACTATTGATGGCAAAGTTGCCACTTTAGGCGATCGGGTGCTTGCGACCCAAGCGGTGCGGGTGGATGGTCATCCGGTGAAACTGGCGGCAGAAACCGATCAAATCTGCCGGGTGATTGCTTACCATAAACCAGAAGGTGAAATTTGTTCCCGCACTGATCCGGAAGGGCGGCCAACAGTGTTTGACCGGCTGCCAAAAATGCGCGGTGCCCGCTGGATAGCCATTGGCCGGCTGGATATCAATACCTCGGGTTTATTGTTGTTTACCACCGATGGTGAATTGGCCAACCGCTTGATGCACCCGAAATTTGAAGTTGAACGTGAATACGCCGTTCGGGTATTTGGCGAAGTGACAGATGCGATGATCCAGAAACTCAGAACCGGGGTCGAGCTGGAAGACGGTAAAGCCGCTTTCAAAAAAATCAAAGCCAGTGGCGGTGAAGGCATTAACAAATGGTTTAACGTCACTCTGACGGAAGGCCGCAACCGCGAAGTACGCCGGATGTGGGAATCACAGGGCGCTGTGGTTAACCGTTTGATCCGGGTACGGTACGGTGATTTGATGTTACCTAAGCATTTACCGGCCGGTGGTTACACTGAATATGCGCTGGAAGAAGTGAACTATCTGCGCAAAATCGTGCATCTGGATTACGAAACAGAAACGCTGGCGAAGCCGGAAGATAAAGACGAACGTCGCCGCCGGATGGCTTCGATTAAGCGGGCGGTACGTAAACACCAGATTTTGCTGAAAAACCCGGAAGCCGCTGCCAAAGCTGAAAAAGCCAAAGCGGCGAAAGACAAACCGGCAGCAAAAACCGGTAAAAACGGCAAACCATCCTTCCGGGGTAAACAACGGACCCGCGAATAACAGCGTTGCCTGCCATGATGCCAGCGTTGGGCGCCACGCGCTGGGCTGCCTCAGCGAAGCTGGGTCAAGTCCAACCTAGGGTATTCAGGGTATTATTAAGGTAATCGACTGATTTTAAAAGGTTAATGGTAGGTCGGACTCGACCGGCGTGAAACGACGGGCAGTCCGACATCAAGCGTCCAACGCTTGGCGTCCAACGCGTGGCGTCCAACCTACTCAGCAGAACACAAAGTCGATAACAGCAATCGATGCGGACTTACCGCGCGCAGTTTATAGTGTTAATAATAAATATCTGAGGCTTGGTGGATTTGCGGCTCATCCTGCAAATCTTCAAAACTGATGGCAAAATGCTGTTGTTGGTCGTGGATATCCTGCAGATACACAGCTCTGTCCTGCGCATCAATCCAACTTACAATGCCAACGCCCTTTTTGCTTTGACATAACATGCCAAGTTTCAGGTCTTGTACGTTCATGGTCAGGCTCCTGTTCAGTTGATATTCATTTAAGACTTATCAGGTTAGACGAACAAATTCGCTTTACAGATCTCCGACCAGTTATATTTGCAGTTAAGTGCATTAAATATAACTATATTTATTTTTCTACTCCAGGACATGGACGCGAACAATGCCATTCGCTGGTCTGCGGCTGATAGTGCAGAAACACCAGATGTTAGCTCTTAAAATCAATATGCTGATGAATATTGGTCCATTGCTCCGGAAATTTACCTTGTACAACATAGGAAAACGCGATCAGTTCGGCGATGATCAGATAGAGTTCTTTGGGGATCTGATCACCCAGCTCCATGTGCCGTAATAACTGATTGAGCGCTTCATCTTCGTGGATCAGCACGCCATGTTCGCGTGCTAAGGCCACGATTTCATCCGCTAGCTCACCATGCCCTTTAGCGACTATAGTCGGGGCACTTTTGCCGTCATATTGCAAAGCAACAGCGGATTTGACCTGATCTTTCATCGAAGACTCCTTTGGTTCGCACTGGGCGGATAACAACCGACGTTAGACTTTCACCGCCAATAAACTGTGATTGCGCTGATACAACTGGTCCGGAATTTTACCCAGTTGGCACTGGGCTTCGGTCACTTCCAGCCCCTGCATTTTTAGTCGATCTTTCAAAAGCGGTAAAAACTGTTGCGCCATCGCCAAGGGGCCGCTTTGCTCGGTATAAAATTGTAAACTGACCTCAAGTCCGGTTAGCCTGACCTGCACCAATAACTTACCTTGACTGGCTAAATCAAACTTCATGGTCAGTTGCCACTGGGTGCGTTTTTGCCCAGGTGTGCTGCCATCAGCTTCACGTTCCGTCAGTGCTAATTCGGCAAAACGACTATCGCCTTGTTGCAATAACGGCAACTGAATAAACAATTGCTGGTTCTGACCTGGTTGCTGTTGTTGTTCAATAGTCGCCAGTTGTGCGCCTTGCATGGTACTGGCATGACCGGCCAATTGCCGCAGTAATTGACTGCTTTGTTGTGGTTCCAGTTGGCCAATCAATTGTTGTAGTTTGGCGCTGGACGCCGTTTTTTGTTCGGTTGGTGCTTGCTGACTCAATCGGCCGAGCAATAACTGGATCGCCAGCGCCAGAGTGGCCGCTGCGGCAGGGCTGGCCACAGGCGATAACTGGGGTTGCGGATTAAATTGCAGTGCGGCGGTTAATTGTTGTTGCAGCAATTGCTGGCTGCTGATGACTTTGCCAGTGTCCAGACTTTGTTGGCGGATTTCAGTCAATACCGCCTGTACGGCAGGCGGTAATTCAGCATCGGGTCGAAGCGGATCCAGCACCGCTTGGCTTAGAGGTAACAGTTGTCGCCATAACGGTGCTACATCAACAGTGGTTGCTTTGCTGGCTTGAGGCAAAGGCTGTGCCGGGCTTGCTGCAGCTTGCCATTGTAAAGGCCGGTTCAACTGACTGCTGTCAACTTTTAGTGGCGCTGCCGGGGCTGGCGTTTGAGGGCTGGCGCTCAGTTCTAACTGCCAATCCGTGCCTGCTTTGGTGGGCGGGTTTAGACGCCATTGCACTGGCATCGCCTGCTGCAGTGCTGGTGAAGCTGCCGGCCCCATGCTGCTTGCAGCTACCTTGGCACTGCCAGGCAGCTCGGCGCTTGCTGTGGTCTGAGTGGCTGCCACCAGCGTTGTTACGAGCTGTCTGCTTTGTGCCACACTGAGGGTCAGCGGGACGCTTTTGTTTGTGCTGCCAGCCGTTTCTGCGCCAGTGACTGCAGCAGCTGGTGACAGTGCACCCGTTTTGGCCGTCAGCTCAGTGTTGATTGGCGCCGTGCTGGCCGTAGCCACTGCTGCTTCCGCCTTGCCGCTGCCAGGCAACAGGATTTGCACTTGTAACTGGCCTGCTGTTGCTTGCAATAAGATTTGTGCAGCCATCGGGCTTTGTGCCGGCCAATGGGCCGCTGGCGGCAACCAGTTAAGCGGTAGCTGTAATTGCCGTTGATTGGCTAAGGTCAATAACAAATGCGTGTCTTGTCGTTGCAAGGTCACAGCGAATGTTAAAGGGTTACTTGCAGTGGTCTCGCCTGATGGGCGCTGTGCTGCAGCCAGTGATTGTTGTGATTGCAATGATTGCAATAGAAGCAATACTTGCGCCGGTGCGATGTTAAACATCTGAGTGCTGGCTTTGGCCTGCGGTTGTAATAACAGTTGGCCGTCCGGTTGTGGCGTCAGTTGCACTTGAAAGCTGGCCTGAGCGTTTTGTGCGGTACCGGCAGATACAGGTGCAGCCACAGCGGTGAGCTGCACGGTCAGCTGCGGTGTCAATGGCAGATTGATGGCTGTGCCAGCCACCAGCTTTGCATTGGTAGTATTGACCAAGGGCAAATTGGGCGCATTTGCACTGCTGCCTAATGCAGTATTGAGTAACGCAGCTTGGGTTGGACTCAGGCTGACCAGCGCAATGCCCTGAGGCGTGTTGATCTGCAGTTGCGGCTTGCCATCCCGGCTTTGAGCTAGCATAGCCTGATAAGACAGATCCGGCTGTAGTTTTAACGGCGACAAAGTACCGCCGCTGACGGTGGCTTGGCTAGGTAACAGGGCATCTAGATTGATCTGGTTCATAATTCTGGCTGTTATTGCGGCTATCAAGGTATAGCGCATTCGTATTCTACTGCCAATATGCTAAGATGCGCGCTGTTTTTTTCAGAGTCAGCCGGTATCGTGTTCAGCGCCACTCAGTTAACTTGTGTCCGTCAGGACCGGATCTTATTTGAAGCCCTTGACCTTCGTCTGGCGGCAGGTGAGCTATTACAGATCGGCGGCAAAAATGGCGCCGGCAAAACCAGTTTGTTGCGCATTCTGGCCGGTTTAACCGCACCGGATGAAGGTGAATTACTGTGGCAAGGCCAACCGCTGGCGGACAGTGATTTTAGCCGTCAGCTTTGTTATATCGGTCATTTAAGCGGGGTCCAACCGCAACTCACCGCGCTTGAAAATCTTGCTTTTTGGCGGGCAGCATTTGCGCTCAAAGTGGCTGATGATTTTCAGCTGCTGGCCTTGTTGGGGCTGGCGGGCCTGGAAGATATTCCGTGTCAGATGTTATCCGCCGGTCAACAACGCCGGGTGTCGCTGGCGCGGTTATGGCTGACTTCTGCCACCCTCTGGATCCTCGATGAGCCTTTTACCGCGTTAGATCAGTCGGCAATTGGGGTGCTGCAACAGCAATTTGCCCTGCATTTAGCCAAAGGCGGCAGCATCATTTTGACTACCCATCAACCGCTCAGTCAGCATTTCCCGCAGGCCAGATTACTGGAGCTTGTCTACCGATGGTAATTTTCTACCAGGCTTTTATCCGTGAATGGCGGCTGTTGGCAAGGCAAAAAGCCGACTGGCTCAATCCAATGATGTTTTTTATTATTGTGCTGACTTTATTTCCGTTAGGGGTTGGTGCCAAGCCGAATTTACTGGTGGAAATTGCGCCCGGTATTATTTGGATTGCGGCTTTACTCAGTGTGCTGCTGGCCACGGAGCGGTTGTTTAAAGAAGATTACCGCCAAGGGACTTTGGAGCAACTGGTGGCGGCGCAACAGCCGTTATTGCCTTATGTGTTGGCAAAGATGCTCAGCAGTTGGTGCAGCACAGCGCTGCCACTGTTGTTGATGTCACCATTAATTGCGCTGTTGCTTGGTTTGTCGATGCAAAGCTGGCAAGCCGTGGTATTGACCTTGTTGCTGGGAACGCCACTGCTCAATATGCTGGCGGTGTTAGGGGCTGCCCTGACTTTATCAGCAGATAAAGGTGGTATTTTACTGGCATTACTGATTCTACCTTTGTATATTCCGCTGCTAATTTTTGCCAGTGCAGCTGTTGAAAATGCCAGCATGGGACTGAGCTATAGCGCCCAATTGGCCGTATTGGCTGCCATGTTATGTTTGGCGCTGGCGCTGGTGCCATTAGCGGTATTAAAAGCATTAAAAATAAACGTGGGGTGATATGTTTAAATGGCTTGATCCATATGCAAAACCGCAGACTTTATATCGTTTGTGTGGGTTATGGTATCCCTGGCTGATGGCAGCTGCGGTGCTGGTGTTGTTGCTCAGTAGCGTCTGGGGTTTGGCATTTACTCCGGCAGATTACCAGCAGGGTGATAGCTATCGCATCATTCATATTCATGTACCTGCCGCTATTTGGTCGATGGGCGCTTATAGCAGCATGGCCATCGCGGCCTTGATTGCGCTGGTGTGGCAAGTGAAAGCCGCGCAGTGGGCGGTCGGTGCTATTGCGCCTATTGGTGCTGTGTTTACGCTGATTGCTTTATTCACCGGCATGGCCTGGGGCAAGCCGATGTGGGGCACCTGGTGGGTATGGGATGCCAGGCTGACGTCTGAACTGATTTTGTTATTTTTATATCTCGGGGTGATGGCACTGGCTGGGGCATTTGCCGATCGCCAAACCGGCGCCAAAGTCTCGGCCGTGTTGGCCTTGGTCGGGGTGGTCAATCTGCCAATCATCCATTTTTCTGTCGAATGGTGGAATACTTTGCATCAAGGGGCCACTATCACCAAATTCGCCAAGCCATCCATTGATCCTTCGATGTTATGGCCGTTATTGTTGGGTATTCTCGGTTTTGGTTTATTACTGGGCGCCTTGACCTGTTTACGTCTGCGCACTGCGATTTTAGAAAATGAACAACACCGACCTTGGGTGCGGCAATTATGTCAACAGTTTGCTGCCTCACCACCTGTCTCTTCAAACCGGGAGTCCGCCGATGCCTGAACTTCATTTTGACAGCTGGCAAGCTTTTTGGCAGATGGGCGGCTACGCCCTCTATGTCTGGATTTCATTTGGCAGTACGTATTTACTGTTAGCGCTGTTAGCTTGGTACAGCGGCCGCAGTCAGCGGCAATTATTACAAAACCTGGCTGCCAAACAGGCCAGAGAACACCGGATCCGACAACAGCAACAACAGGAGCAGACTGAATGAATCCAAGAAGAAAACAACGGTTGTTAGCCGTCAGCGCTATGTTGTTACTACTCGGTGGTGCTGTCGCTGCAATGTTGTATGCGTTACAGGAGAACGTGGATTTATTTTATACGCCATCGCAGTTAGTGGATGGGCTTGGCAAAGACAAAGTCAAACCTGTACCGGGTCAGCGCTTGCGGATTGGCGGTATGGTGGTCAAAGGCTCAGTTCGGCGCGATGAACATAGTTTAAAAGTTAGTTTTGACCTGGTCGATACCGGTCCGACAGTCACAGTCACCTATGAAGGCATCTTGCCGGATTTATTCCGCGAAGGGCAGGGGATAGTAGCACAAGGCACCTTGTTGGATGCAAATACGATTGCCGCCACTGAAGTGCTGGCCAAGCATGATGAAGAATATATGCCGCCCGAAGTTGCCGAAGCGATGAAGGGTATTAAACATGTCGCGCCAGCAAAAACCTATCCGGCCGCGGCTGGTGGTTATCAGCCAAAGGCCGTTGAGACACAGCCGCCAGTCACTGACACTGTGCAGCCAGCAGAACAGCAACCAGCCGGAGTGCAGCCATGATCCCTGAAATTGGTCAACTGGCGCTGACTTTCGCTTTTGCCTTGTCAGCACTCTTGGCGATTTTTCCGCTTTATGGCAGTTTCACCGGTCACCAACGCGCGCTCTTGATGGCTAAACCGCTGTCAATTGGCATGTTTTTATTCAGTGCCCTGGCGATGGGGTGCCTGATTTATGCCTTTTTGCACAACGACTTTACCGTGATTAACGTGGCCAGTAACTCCAGCAGTATTTTACCCTGGTATTATCAAATCACCGCCAGCTTTGGCTCACACGAAGGTTCGATGCTGTTGTGGGTGACGATGCTGACATTGTGGACGGCCTTGGTTGCGCTGTTCTCCAAATCATTACCGCTGTTGATGCAGGGCCGTATTCTGGCAGTGCTTGGTATCATTTGTGTTGGTTTTACCGCTTTTTCTCTCTTTATGTCCAACCCTTTTGCCCGCAGTCTACCGTTTTATCCGGTTGAAGGCCGTGATCTGAATCCGTTGTTGCAGGATTTTGGCATGATTGTGCATCCGCCGTTGTTGTATCTGGGTTATGTGGGTTTTGCGGTGTCTTTTGCTTTTGCCATCGCAGCGCTGCTGGGCGGTCGATTTGACAGTACCTGGGCGCGCTGGGCCAGACCCTGGACCCTGGCGGCTTGGTTGTTCCTGACCCTTGGCATCATGCTGGGCAGTTGGTGGGCCTATAACGAATTGGGTTGGGGCGGCTGGTGGTTTTGGGATCCGGTCGAGAACGCATCTTTTATGCCCTGGCTGGTCGGCACGGCTTTGTTGCATTCACTGGCAGTGACTGAAAAGCGTGGCACCTTTAAATCCTGGACAGTGTTATTGGCGATTGCCGCCTTTTCCCTGAGCTTAATGGGGGCATTTTTAGTCCGCTCTGGCGTGTTGGTTTCGGTGCATTCTTTTGCTTCAGATCCAAGTCGGGGCTTGTATTTACTCGCTTTTTTATTGCTGGTGGTTGGCGGTTCGCTGTTTTTATATGCCCTGAGGATGAATGCGGTACGTTCACAAAGCCGGTATCAGTTGTTTAGCCGCGAAGTGCTGTTGTGGGGCAATAACGTCTTTTTATTAACTGCGACGCTGGTGGTGTTTCTCGGTACTTTATATCCACTGTTTCATAAAGAGTTGGGCTTGGGGTCGATTTCTATTGGCGAGCCGTTTTTTAACCAATTGTTTTATTACCTGGTGATCCCTTTTAGCTTATTGCTTGGATTAGGTCCCTGGGTGCGCTGGAAACAGCAAAGCCTCCCGCCGTTGTTAAAACCTTTAACGCTGGTGTTGATCGGCGCACTGACGCTGGCGCTCGGTTATATGAGCCTGAGTATTGGTTTTGCTGCCAATCTGGCGCTGCTGGGTCTGCTACTCGGTGCCTGGGTCGGTTGGTCCGCCATCGTTGAAGTGTGGCAGCGTTTGCAACAACTGGGTGGTGTTGGTGCTGGTTTCAGCCGCTTGCAACTGAGTCACTGGGGCATGACTATCGCCCATATTGGCTTTGCCGTGCTGGTGATTGGGGTGGCCATGACCAAAACGCTGAGCGTGGAAAAAGATGTGCGGATGAAAATTGGTGAGACGGTGCAATTGAACGAATACGATTTCACCTTAAGTGATGTCTATGCGCTCAATGGCCCCAATTATGGCGGTCAGGCGGCAGAGCTGGAAGTTTATAGTGCCGGTGAAAAAGTCACGCATCTGCATGCTGAAAAACGTTTTTATGCGCTGCAAAAAACCGTAATGACTGAAGCGGCTGTGCATGCGCGGTTAAGCCGGGACCTGTACGTGGCCTTGGGGGAAGAATTGCCTGGTCCGTCCTGGGCACTGCGGATTTATGTCAAACCTTTTGTGCGCTGGATTTGGCTCGGTGGTTTATTGATGGCGCTCGGTGGTTTGATTGCGCTGCTCGATCCAAGATATCGGCGCCGGCAGTCGAATACTGCTGCCACTGCTGCAATAAAAGGCGAGGAGCAACATGCGTAAGTTAATGTTTTTTGTGCCTTTTGTGCTTTTTATTGCCATGAGTGTATTTTTATTCAGCGGTTTGTTCTCAGATCCGCGCCAACATGGCTCTGCGTTGTTGCAGCGCGATTTGCCGCCTTTCCAATTACCAGAATTGATGACAGGTCAAACCAAAACGGCTGCCGATTTACGTGGCCAGCCGTATTTATTAAATGTCTGGGGCACCTGGTGTCCAACTTGTAATGCCGAACTCGGTTTTCTGACCGAGTTACGCCAGCAAGGCGTTCGTATCATCGGGCTTTATTATGTTCAGCCCTTGGATGCAGCCTTTGGTGAAAGTTTTGATTTGGCGGCGTTACAGCAAGATGTGCAGCGTAAATTAGCTGAGCAGGGCGATCCCTATCAATTTAACCTATTGGATGAACAGCGCAGCCTGATTTTTGATTTGGGCGTGACTGGGGCGCCGGAAACCTTTTTGATTGATCGGGATGGCAAAATCCGTGCTCATCATGTCGGTGATATCAATCCACAAAATTGGCCGGCACTGGCAGCGCAATATCAAGCCTTGCTGGCTGAAAGCGCCAACCAGAGTGCTGCCATAAAGCCTGAGGTGGTCCATGTTCAATAAGCTAAACCGCCTCGGCTGGCTGCTGAGCGTCAGTGTCTTGCTGTTGGCTGCGACGTTCAGCAGATCAGGCCAGGCCGCAGAAGAACTGTTGCAATTTCAGTCCTCTGAACAACAGGCGCTGTTTCGCGAACTCACCGCTGAACTGCGCTGCCCTAAGTGCCAAAATCAGAATATTGCCGATTCCAATGCGGTCGTCGCGGTGGATATGCGGCAAAAAACCTATCAGTTGGTGCAACAAGGGCAGAGCAAGCAACAAGTGCTGGCTTATATGAAACAGCGTTATGGGGACTTTGTGCATTACCAGCCGCCACTGCAATGGAGTACCATTTGGCTTTGGTTGTTACCTGCGGCATTATTAAGCGGTATGTTTTTGTTTATATTCAGAAGAGGCAAAGCAGCTGCAAAGGCCCCACAGCCACAACCGCCACTTGATACTGAATTACAGGCCATTATTGACGAAGTGAGCGCGCCGCAGCACACAAAGAGCCCACAGCCGGGCAGGAGTAACCAGTCATGACAGCGCAACTGCTTTTAGCTGCTTTATTGATGATGATTGCCAGTTTGGTGATTATTTTTTGGCCCAGACGGGCTGCAACTAAGCTTAATCAAAGCCGGACTGAGCTATTTCGCGAGCGGTTACAGCTGTTGGTGCAGGCACGTGATCATGGCGAGTTGGCCGAAGCCGATTTCGCCCAGGCTGCTGCTGAACTGAAACAACATTTTGTCGAGTCGGCAACTGTGGTGCCAACACTGCATCAAGCAGCCTCGAACCGGGTGTTATATGTGGCGCTGCTGCTGCTGTTGCTGATGACCAGCGTCAGTTATGGCTTGACCGGTCATTATAAAAGCCTGAATGATTGGGTGTTGGCGCAACACAGCCTGCCATCCTATGGTGAGCGCGCCTTGCTCAATAAAGGCGAGCCTTTGTCGGACGCTGAAATTAGCTTATTTGCGCTGGCGCTACGCACTAAACTGGCGGTGGAAGGTGACGATGCCGTGGCTTGGTTTGTGCTTGGTCGCATTTGGTTTTCGCAAGGTCTGGTTGATGAATCGCTGGAGGCGTTTGAAAAAGCACTGCAGTTGACGCCAGAGCGCGTTAATCTGCTGTTAAGCTATGCGCAGGCACTGTTAGTGACCGAAAGTGCGGAAAATATGCAAAAAGCCGCGCAGAGTCTGGGGCTGGTATTGCAAAAAGATCCCGCCAATACCGATGCTTTGTCGATGCTGGCTTTAATAGCGCAACAACGGGGCGATGTGAAAGAAGCACGTGCGGCTTGGGAATTGCTGTTAGCACAGATCCCCGCCACGGATCCACGCTATCCGATGATCCAGCAACAGCTGGCAGCATTAGCTGGCCCGGTTGTTGCCGCTGCACCGGCAGCGTCACAGAGCGGCGTCAACCATCAAACCGAAGCTGTAGCGAAAGATCCGGCGGCCAGCGCACGCCGTATTGTAATTCAGTTAACTATCAGCGACAGTCTGGCGGCTAAATTTGCCGATGCCACGCTGTTTGTCGTGGCCAAAGCGGTGACTGGTTCACCGATGCCATTGGCAGTGCAGAAACTGCCAGTGTTTGCTGGTCGTCAGCAAATTGAATTGACCTCTGCCATGGTGATGCAGCCAGGTTGGGGTTTGGATAATGTCGAGCAACTCGTGGTCTCAGCCCGCATCAGTCAATCTGGTGCTGTCAGTAAAACTGCTGGCGACCCGGAAATTGTGTCAGACGTTTTAACTTTTAGCCAGGGTCAGCCGTTGACCCTGACCATGGAGCTTCGCGGTGAAACCACTGATTAACACTACCCTGATTTTGTCAGCGCTGTGGCTGGCTGGCTGCACCAGTACCCAACAGCCAGCAACAACATCGGCGCCAGTCAATGACGCCAGAGATCCGTTTGAAGCAGTTAACAGGTCGTTTTGGACCTTTAACTACGACTATCTGGATGCTTATGTGTTGCGCCCGGTCACCGTTGGTTATATGGCGGTAGTACCAAAACCTGCCCGTACCGGTTTGAGTAATGTGGTGAATAACCTCAATGAGCCAGCCAACTTTTTTAACGGCTTGTTACAAGGTAAACCCTCAGGTTCTGCGGTCAGCGCCGGACGTTTTTTACTCAATAGCACCGTCGGGGTAGTTGGTTTATTTGATGTGGCAACGCCGATGGGACTGGCCGAACGGCCGGAAGATTTCGGTCAGACGCTGGGCGTTTGGGGTCTGGGTCATGGCCCATATCTGATGATCCCGGCCCGGGGTCCTGCCACAGTCCGGAATTTAACCGGAGATCTGGTGGATAACTTATATTTCCCGATGTCGGTACTGAATACACCCCAGACCATCGGTAAATTTGTTATCGGCGCTTTATCGGGTCGTGAGCAACTGATGGCGCAGGAAAAATTGCTGAATGACTCGCTGGATCCTTATGCTTTTGTCAAAGATGCTTATTTCCAGCGCCAAGAGTATCAGCTGTATGATGGCAATCCACCAGAACAGTCGGTCGATGAAGCAGCTCTGGAAGAATTCCTCGAGTGATCCGATCTGTGCTGAATTAGCCTGTTTTCGACGGAATTACACTCAATCAGGGGCAGCCTTCATGGCTGCCCCTTTTCATTTTCTAGTGGTTACGGTATAAACATCGGGCTATTTTCAACCCTCTGGGGTCTGACGACTCTAACCATAATTATTAGAAACAGGAAATCACCATGATCCATTGTAATGACAGTGCTGCTGCGCTGCAGATCGGCTTGTGCCTGACTGTGGTACGGGAGGCGCGCCGATGAGTGCAAGCCAAACTTCGACGCCAATCGCCACGCCTGACTTTGGGACTTTGTGGGGCCATCCGAAGCCATTATGGATGTTATTTATGGCTGAGTTTTGGGAGCGTTTTGCCTTTTACGGTATTCGCTGGGCCCTGACACTTTATATCGTTTCACAATTTTATGAAGGCAATGCCTCTGGTGAGGCTGCAGCCAGCCGTTATTATGGCGCTTATCTGGCGCTGGTCTATGCCACCGCTATTTTCGGTGGTTATGTTGCCGACCGGATCATTGGCTATCAGCGCTCCATTCTGCTGGGTGCAGTGGTGATGTCGATTGGTCTCTTTATGATCATGGTGCCAAGTCTGGATGTGTTTTTACTCGGCCTGGCGGTGATTGTGGTCGGTAACGGTCTGTTTAAGCCGAATATTTCCTCCTTGGTTGGTCAGCTTTATGCCAAAGATGACAATCGTCGTGATCGTGGTTTTACTATTTTTTATATGGGGATCAATTTAGGCGGTATGTTATCGCCGTTGATCACCGGCTGGTTAGCCAGTGAGATTTTTGGCACACCACAACATCAGAATTATAAAGCCGTGTTTGGCGCTGCTGGTGTTGGTATGTTACTCAGTACCATTTGGTTTTATTTGGGTCGCGCCCAATTGAAAAATATCGGCGTGATCCCGGCAGATAAACCGGCCGGTAAAATGCTGGCTTATGTGATTGCGGGTGTGGTTGTGGCTGTGCCTGTGGTGTATTTCCTGATGGCAGGCATGGGCGCGCAGACGCTGGCTTGGGTATTAGGGGCGCTCTTTATCATTGTGGCGCTGATGTTAGTGGTTGAAGGTAAAAAAACCGGCACAGTGCAATTACATCAAGTGTATGCGCTGTTATTACTGTTTGGTTTTAATGTCACTTTCTGGATGTTTTTCGAACAGGCCGGCAGTTCCTTTAATTTCCTGGCACAAAACTTAGTCAATCGTGATATTTTCAGCGATGGCAGTTTTATTTTCCCAACCGGCTGGTTCCAGTCCGTCAATTCGATGGCGATTATTATTTTCGCCCCGGTGATCAGTTTTATCTGGTATCTGACCAGCAAACGTAATCTGGAACCGACCATTCCGTTTAAATTTGGCTTAGGTTTATTGGGCAATGCGCTTGGTTTCCTGGTGCTGATGTACGCACTGACCCAGTTAGTAGATGGCAATGGTTTAATTCCCCTGTGGCCGCTGGTGGCTTGTTATATGCTGCAATCCATTGGTGAGTTATGTTTATCACCCATTGGTTTGTCGATGGTAACGAAGCTGGCACCGGTGCGTTGTGTCGGTTTGGCGATGGGGGCTTGGTTCCTGTCGATTGCCACCGGTAATAACCTGTCAGGTTTACTGGCGGGTGAGATTTCCGGTGAAACCGGCATGACCATTGATTCCGCTTTAGCTGGCTTTAGCTTCAGTTTTTATCTGTTGTTGGGCGCAGGTTTGTTACTGTTATTGATTTCACCTTTGATCAATAAATTGATGCATGGCGTGAAATAAGCGGTTGCGCAGCCGTTCAACGGGCTGTTGACCAGCAAAAAGGGCAATCCAATGGATTGCCCTTTTTGTTAGCTGCGATTGTCTGTATTGCCATGGCTAGCCAAGGCTGCAGTTGAGGCTTTATGTTTGGTCTTCAGTTTGGCTTGATTTGCTCAGTTGGCTGCGTGCTTGTGGTAATAAAGGTTCCACCAGCGCAAAGGTCAGTGGCCTGGTCAGCAGTGGATATACCACAATCAGCGCCACTGTCCACAGCGCTGCTTCCGCCAGTGAAGCCGAGCGGGCAATGGCCATAAAAGGTGGGATCAGAATGGCTAACTTCAATACGTTTAGCAGCAACTTTTTTGGTACTGGCAATAAATCGCTGGCGCGGCGGATAACAACCATCCGATCACGGAAATTTAAGCCCTGCAATTGCGGCAAAGACTGACTGTTCCAATATAACATCTGTAGACTCACGGTTATGCAGTTGGACTGGATACGCAGAGCAGTCAAAGCCCGATCTCAATGTTTAGCGTTAAACTGTCACTGAGCGGGCTTGACGACTACTTATTTCAGGCGTTGTTGTAACTCAGCCAGCACGGCATCGAGTTCCAGCATGGCTTTATCACCACTGCGCCGGTTTTTATATTCAACCTTACGCTCGTCCAGATTGCGCTCACCAATAATGATATGGTGCGGCACGCCGACCAATTCCATATCAGCAAACATCACGCCCGGGCGCTCTTTGCGATCATCAAACAACACTTCAATGCCAGCTGCCGTTAACTGCTGATATAACTGTTCAGCAGCTTCCTGAATACGCACGGATTTATGCATATTCATCGGCACAATGGCGACCTGGAAGGGCGCAATGGCATCTGGCCAACTGATGCCGTACTGATCATGATTTTGTTCAATGGCAGCTGCCACAATACGGGAGACGCCAACGCCATAACAACCCATGGTCATGATTTGGTGTTTGCCTTCTTCGTTCAGAACACCGGCTTTCATCGCGGCAGCGTACTTGTCACCCAATTGGAAAATATGGCCAACTTCAATACCACGTTTGATCACCAGTTGACCTTGACCGCAAGGGCTTGGGTCGCCTTCGACCACATTACGTAAATCGGCGGTCTGATAATTGCTGATATCCCGCTCAAAATTAACCCCAGTCAGATGAACGCCGTCTTTATTGGCACCTGCCACAAAATCGGCTAGTACCGCAGCTGCATGATCAACCAACACTGGGATAGTCAGGCCAACCGGGCCGACCGAACCCGCGTTGGCACCAGTGACAGCTAAAATTTCTGCCTCAGAGGCAAAGGTTAAAGGCGAAGCCACCAGTGGGTGTTTATCGGCTTTAATTTCATTCAGCTCGTGATCGCCACGCAGCACCAGTGCAATCAGCCCTTGCGGTGCTTTGTCATTGGCTTTGTGTGCATGCACCAATAAAGTTTTGGCGATGCGATCAGCTGATACGGCCAGCACTGCTGCAACTTCAGCGATAGTCTTCGCGCCAGGGGTTGCTACTTCAGTCAGGACTGCAGTGGCTGCCGGTCTTGCTGTGGTGGGTGGTAGCGCTTGCGCTTTTTCAATATTGGCGGCGTAATCACTGGCATCAGAAAACACAATCGCATCTTCACCAGAGGCGGCCAGCACGTGGAACTCGTGCGACACAGCACCACCAATGGCACCGGTATCGGCCAGCACCGGGCGGAAATTTAAGCCAAGCCGGGTAAAGATATTGCAATAAGCCTGATACATTGCCTGATAGGTTTGTTCCAGACTTTCCTGGCTTAAATGGAAAGAATACGCGTCTTTCATCAGGAACTCGCGGGCCCGCATTACGCCAAAACGTGGCCGGCGTTCGTCCCGAAATTTGGTCTGGATTTGATACAGATTGATTGGCAGCTGTTTATAACTGCTGATTTCTTTGCGGACTAAATCAGTGATCACTTCTTCGTGGGTTGGGCCTAACACAAAATCACGCTGATGGCGGTCTTTAAAGCGCAGCAACTCAGCATCCATTTGCTCCCAGCGGCCGGATTCCTGCCATAATTCAGCCGGTTGCACCATCGGCATCAATACTTCCAGCGCGCCCGCTTTATTCATTTCATCCCGCACTATGGCTTCGACTTTACGCAGCACCCGCAGGCCTGTTGGTAGCCAGGTGTACATGCCTGAGGCTTCACGGCGGATCATACCGGCGCGTAACATCAACTGGTGACTGATAATCTCGGCATCGGCCGGGGTTTCTTTTAAGGTAGAGACTAAATACTGACTGGTGCGCATATGCTATCCACTATTTTATTGTGCCTTTTGCCTTATTCTAACAAGGCCTTTACTCGGGCAGAAGTTTAATCTGATGTTTAATCAGTGCTGAATTGACATTGTTACTGTTATCCAGGCCACCGATGCTGTAAATTTCGCCATTGATACTAACTAAAGACCGTAAATCAGCCACGGCCACAGTGCTGCTGGCGGTTAACCAGCGTTGTTGTTGCAGCGCATACAAATACAGCTTGTCGCTGGCTTTTGCATCAAGCTGTGCGCTCGTCAGACTTGGGCTTGCAGTTGGCTCAGTGCCACCGACAAAAGCAATCATGGTTTCACCATTGTGCGTTAGTGGTAAAGCTGCCTGCCGATACCGCGCCGCGCCACCATGATGCGGAATTTTTTGCCAGCGGATTAAACTGGCTTGTTTTGGGTCAATGTTGCCAAGATAACAGGCCGCCATGGCTCGGCTCTGACCTGTTGGCTTTTCTTGATAATCCATACTGATCCCATCACAAACCAGCATCTGATCGCCAACAATAGCGCCAGCATGACCGGCAACGGCGGCGCCAGGATAAGGTGTTGCCTGCTGCCATTTCTGACTGAAGTTATCAAACATCTGCACCAGATTGACGGCCCCAAACTGCTGTCGGCCGCTGACCAGATAGATATAACGTTCCTGATAGGCCAGTGCCAGGCTATCGGCCACTGCCACGGGCATATCCGGTAATTTGGTATAGGTCTGGGTTAATGGGCTAAAACGATAACTGTCAGTCAGGATCTTGTCACTGCCAGCAGCCGTGACATCAGCACCGGCAAAGATAAACAGATGGTTACTCATGGCGACTCCGCTGGCAGCCAGCCGGCCTGATTGCCTGGCTTGATTTGGCAGCGCAGGCACAGCTTGCCAGATGGGACTGCCTTCAGTCAGTTGCCAGACTTTGTTGTGGTCGACTCCGGTCTGAGCGGATTGACCGGCAAAACTCGCCAGCACCCATTTACCGCGGACTGTACTTTGCAGGACTACTTGATTGCTGACGGCTTCCGGTAGCGCAGGCAGGGTGAGTGCAGCTGTCACGATGCTGCTTTGCAGCAAGCCAAGTAACGCCGCACTACAAAGTAAAAAATGTGTGCTGTCAGTCTTCTGTCGGCGCTTGTCGGCGGATTTCTGTAACATGATTGTGTTCCCCGTCTACTGTCCATTTGATATTCAAGTCGTACAACGTCATGCCATAACTTTGTACTTCGTCGCGTTGTTTTTTATAGGGTGGTCTTGGATCTTGTTTCAGTACTTTTTCAATAAAAATCTGCAAATCAGCAATAGGGCTGCTCTGACAAAAAGCCAGAGCCTGCTCACTTAAACTTACCGTCATCATGGTTTCAGGGGCGGCATCGGCAAAACCGCCGGCGGCTTCAGGTAACGCATCTGAGTAGGGTAGATAAGGCTTGATATCTAATACGGGGGTACCGTCCAGCAGATCAAGTCCGGATAACAACAGCACCAGCTGTTCTCCCCGCCGTTGTACACCTTCTAGTTTTACCACAGATAAACCCACAGGGTTGGGTCTGAAAGTTGCTCGTGTGGCAAAGACGCCTTTTTTCTGATTGCCACCAAGTCTGGGAGGCCTGACTAATGGCGACCAACCTTTGTCTGCGGTTTGGTGAAAAACAAACACCAACCACAAATGGCTGAAACTTTCGATACCACGCACAATCGCATCATCGGCGTACGGAGGTTGTAATACCAACTGGCCACGGGCTTCCGGGATTAAGCCAGGCTGACGTGGAATGGCAAATTTTTGTTTGTACGGTGATTCGATAAACCCAACCGCATTAAAAGTAAATGGTTGCATAAAGACTCGAATGTGGCAGGTCAGGCCGCCGTTAGCAGATGACCGCATTATGGCGCTCGAAGCACAAAACAACAAGCTTGTGATCTTTCTGGTTATTTTCTTGCCATCAGCCTTGTAGCCGTCTAGAGTGTTTTTTTTAACAAGCAGGCATTTAGAGTTTGAAGCTGATGGTGATGGAAAAAATCTTATTAATTGAATGCCCGGATTCAAAAGGGTTGATCGCGCAAATTACCAATATTTGTTACAAACATCAGTTAAATATTGTGCGTAATACCGAATATGTTGATCCTCAAACCGGCCAGTTTTATATGCGTACCCAACTGGAAGGTGTGTTTAATGAAGCAACTCTGTTGCTGGATTTAGACCGTGCTTTGCCAATTGGCAGTCTGCGTCAACTCGTTGACAGCCAGCGGCGGAAAAAAATAGTCATCATGGTGACCAAAGAAGCCCATTGCCTGGGTGATATCTTAATGAAAGTGTTTGATGGTTCTTTACCGCTGGACATTCAGGCGGTGATTGGCAACCACCCGGATCTGGGTTCGCTAACGGCGAAGTTTGACATTCCATTTCATTTTATCAGCCACGAAGGTTTGGATAGGGCCGCGCATGAGCAATTACTGGCGGCACAGATAGCGATGTATCAGCCGGATTATCTGGTGCTGGCGAAGTTTATGCGGGTGCTGACCAGCGCTTTTGTCAGACTTTATCCGCAGCGTATTATTAATATTCATCACAGTTTTTTACCGGCTTTTATTGGCGCTAACCCTTATCATCAGGCGTTTTCGCGTGGTGTGAAAATCATTGGTGCCACTGCCCATTTTGTCACCGACGATTTGGATGAAGGTCCCATTATCAAGCAGATGGTAACCAACGTTGACCACAATTACAGTGCTCAGGACATGGTCAAAGCCGGTCGTGATGTGGAAAAAAATGTGCTGAGTAAAGCATTGCAGCTGATCCTGGAAGACCGGGTTTTTGTGCACGGTAATAAAACGGTGATTCTCTAAACTTGGATTTGCACTAAGCTTGTCAGCAATGCAATTAGATCAGGTCGTGAATATGTCGCAGCGTAGTATTGAGTTTAGATTTCTTGCAGAACCCACCCATGTCAATTTTGGCGGTAAAGTCCATGGTGGCATGGTAATGAAGTGGATTGATCAAGCGGCTTATGCCTGTGCCGCCCGTTGGAGTGGTTTATATTGTGTCACAGTGTCGGTGGGGACTATCCGCTTTCGTCGTCCCATTTTAGTCGGTCATCTGGTTGAACTGGAAGCCCGGGTGGTGCACACAGGCCATTCGTCGATGCATATTTTTATTCAGGTCCGCTCCGGCGATACTCAATCAGCTCAGTTGGCTGAAACCAATCACTGTATTATCACCTTTGTCGCGCTGGATGCCGCTGGTCAGACGGCTGCAGTACCAAGTTGGCAGGCAGTCACAGCTGAAGATCAATTTTTGGAACAATACGCGATAGAAATGAAACAGTTTTCGCAAAAAGTCGAGCAACAGATGCTCGATTTTTATCAGCAAAAACCGGAGTAAGCCAGATGAAACCACTCAGTTATCTCGTGCTGTTATTACTGGCTTTGAGTTGCCACTGCTCCCAGGCTGCCAGTGAAAAATTACCTTTGGCGGCAGAGTTACATTGGGCTGAACCTTTTCTTGATATTGTCTGGCGCGGTGAGTTGGCTGAGCAAACCGGGAAAAAGATGATTGATCATTCTTTATGGCAACGAGCCTTAAATGGCCAGGCGATTAAAGTCATTCATTCAGTCAATGATGGTGAATATGGTGGAGAATCCATTATATTTTGGGACAAATCTAAACAAAGTCTGGCCTATTATTATTTCACCACCGCGGGTTTTTATACCCACGGCACTATGCAATACAATACTAACAATGGCCAGTTAACTGCAGAAGAGCAGGTTGAAAATAATGCCAATGGCATAACCAAAGTTCGTTCTGTCAGTGTGCTCAAAGCTGGTGAATTACACACCAGCGCTGAGTATCTGCAAAAAGGCCATTGGGTTGCCGGACATAGTGCCCGTTATTACCCAACTAAAGATGGTCAGGTGAAGTTTCGCTAAATCGCCTTTTTTACTCTTCAGTCAAATCCAGCGCGTAGATATTGTCGATGGTGGCTGCGCTGGAATGGCTAACCCTTAAATCCTTCACCCGGCCATTGCGTAAGCTGTACACCCAACCATGCACTGTCAGCGGTTGACCCCGATCCCAGGCTTCTTGCACAAAGCTGGTATGACAAACATTTCTGACTTGTTCAATGACGTTCAATTCACAGACACGATTCAGCCGGTCTGACTCTTCAACGATGGATTCAATCTCATCCCGATGCATGGCATAGACATCCTTAATGTTACGCAACCAGTTATCGACAAAACCCACTTTTTGCTTGGTCATGGCTGCATTGATGCCACCACAGCCATAATGGCCGCAGACGATGATATGTTTAACTTTCAGTACATCAATGGCATATTGCAGCACTGACAGACAGTTAATATCGGAATGTAACACCAGGTTGGCGACATTGCGGTGGACAAATAATTCACCAGGTAACAAGCCAACAATATCATTAGCAGGCACTCTGCTATCAGAGCATCCTATCCATAAATATTCAGGTGCTTGTTGTTCGGATAACTTCTTAAAGAAGCCTGGTGCTTCTAATTCGATCCGATCGGCCCAATTTTTATTATTTTCAAACAAGTGTTTAAGAGAACGCATAACAACCCCCGGAATTAATCTGCCGCTAAGATACGCTAAAAATGACAATAACTCAGCACCGACCAGCTAAAACAGCAGCGATTTGTGTAATTATTGAATATCACAAAATAGGTTTCATTATCATTGTTTTGCCGTTATCATATTCATATCTTATGTAAAACATAAAGGGGCAATCAATGTCGGTATTACTTGATAAACGTGAATTAAAAAAAGCGGCAAAAGAATTAACTGTCACTAAATTACATGAAGTAATTGATGTATTAAAATCAGTTCTGGATGAACGAGCGAAAGAGACTGAAGTATTAGATAAAGTTCGTGAATTTGCGAAATCTCAGGGTTTTACCTTAGAACAATTAGGGTACAAATTAAATTCTGAAGGCGTTGCAGTGGCTGTGATTGAAGATGACATCGTGCAGACTGAAGGCAAACGTCCGGTCAAGCCGAAGTTCAAAACAATTAATAAAGAAAGCCAGTTCTTTTATGTAGAAAATGGTGATTTGCAGCTGTTAAAAACCCATACCATGAAAAAAGGTTTACAAGAGCGTGGTATTGAAGTGTTGCCATACTCAGCTGTTGAAAAGAAATACATCAAACAGGTGGATGCATTGTTAGCTGATGCAGCGTCACAAGCTCTGGTCAATTTCAATTCAAAAGTTGACGTCTGGAATGCGTGGGCAGAGCTCAATAACGAAGAAATCTTAGAAAAACGTTAATGCGGATCTGAGCCCAAACGACGGGTTCAGTGATTTGCACCAATAAAAAAGCCTGCAATGCAGGCTTTTTTATTGATTTAACACCACCTGCAGCAGCGATGGTTTGAGTTGCGTAGCAATTTAACGCGGCGATGCCATCCTCAGTGGCTGGCAACACCTGAATTATTTTTGCTGGGCATCCAGCGACTGGCCATTGACGCCAATGCTGTCGTCTGCCATCAAATACAGATAAAGCGGCATAATTTGTGCTGGCGTCGCCAGCGTTAATTGATTTTCACCAGGATAAGCGGCATTGCGCATTTTGGTGCGGGTCGCGCCCGGATTAATACAATTGGTGCGGATCGTGGTGGCTTCATATTCATCAGCGATGGTTTGCATCAAACCTTCAGTGGCAAATTTTGACACCGCGTAACCGCCCCAAAAGGCGCGCGATTTGCGGCCAACACCGGAACTGGTGAAAATAATCGAAGCATGCGGTGCCTTGGCTAACACCGGCATTAAGGCTTGAGTCATCAGCATCGCCGAAGTGAGATTCACCTGCAGGATTTTTTGCCAGGTGTCGAGATCAAGATGTTCAAACGGGCTCAGTACCCCCAGCACACCTGCGTTGTGCAATAAACCATCTAACTGACCAAATTCTGCCTTGATGGTTTGCGCCATGTCCTGATAATGCTTTTTACTAGCACCATTTAAATCCAGCGGCACAATGGCCGGTTCAGGCCAGCCGTTGTTGACGATTTCGTCATATACAGCTTCGAGTTTGGCGGTGGTTTTGCCCAGTAAAATAACCTGAGCGCCATGCTGGGCATAAGTCATCGCAGCAACGCGGCCAATGCCATCGCCGGCACCCGTCACCAAAATGGTTTTGTTAGCGAGAACCTGCGTCTCTGGCTGGAAATTTTTCATCTGAATCAACCCCTATCCTGCAAAAAACCGGCGCAGCATAACCGCTCTGTCTGGCATTTGCACCTTTCTTCACAGATATTTAGTTTAGAACTAGCGAATTTTTTCTGGTTGGGTTAAGTTTAACAGGTCGTAGCTCTTACCAGCTTCCAGGCATAGAATTCAAAAACTTAAGCTTAAATAATGCTTTAGCACACTATAATAAAAGTTGAAGACAGGGGAGATTAACAACAATGAATAAGTTACTCGTGAGTCTGGCTGTGGCCAGCGCCTTGGGTTTGTCCGGTTGTGGTGGCGAATCCTTACAAGATATTAAAGATGACCAGGTTAGCAATGATAAAGTTTTGGTGCCGTTAAGTCGGGTGGTATTTGACCCAAGCAACAGTAAGTTATCAGTACCAAATGATTTATTATTTCAGGGCACCAGCGACGGTACACTGGAAATGCCAGGCGAAAAATTGTCACCAGTCAATTACGCCGATCCACAAACTGCGTTGGGAGCCCTAGATGGCTGGTCAACACAAAATCCTTTCAGTATTGAATTAAGTCTGGCCGGTGGTGTCAGCCTGGATGCGGCTACAGTCGCATCGGCGGACTCAGTCAAGGTGTATGAAATGCTGATGGGCGATCCGACTTCTACGGACGCTACTTGTAAAGCCGTGCCCAGAGGCGCTGCTTGTAAAGTCGTGGCAACCCTGGCCTTTGGTCGGGATTATGTGGCCCGAGCCAATGGCAATAACATTGCCATTATTCCACTGAAACCACTGAAACAAGCCACCACCTACCTGGTGGCACTAACCACTTCATTAAAAGACAGTGAAGGCCGTTCAGTGGCCGCGTCACCGACTTATGAGTTGGTGAAACAAGATTTAGCGACCTTACCGCTTGGCTCTGAAGCGCAGCGTAGTTTACAGGGGGTGATTAATAGTTTTGAAGCCGCTGTGGCCACACAGTCAGTAGCTAAACAAGATATTATTTACACTGCTGCTATTACCACGCAGTCGATCAGTCCGGCGCTTGCCACAGCTAAGCAATTACTGGTGGCTGAGTTGGCGACTAAAGGTCTGGCCGCGATCCCGCAAATTAGCGTTAATAATTTAGGCATCAGTTTTGCCGATGCTCGGTTCCCTGGTGAGACCATCAATAATACTGATCCGCGTTTTATTTTTAAAATGGCCCGCTTGTACAGCGGCAAAGTAACACTGCCGTACTACCTTGGTGTGTCTGATAAAGATAAACCAACAGCGGCCTTATCGACTCGTTGGCAGGCTGCTTGTGACAGTGGTGCCATGACAGCTTCGCTAACACCAGCCCAAATCGCCGGACTTGAAGCCAAGCAAACGCCCGAGATGGTGCTAAATGATGCCAAATGTAAAGCATTAAGCGGTGGCAGACTGCGTGATTTGGGCCTCGATAAAACCCGTCATTTGACCAAGTTCAACATGATTCCAAAAGTCAATGCGTTACAGACGCTGGATGTACAAATCACAGTACCTGATGCGACTTTAATTAACATGACCAAACCAGCCAAAGGCTGGCCAGTGGTGATGCTGCAACACGGCATCAATTCTTGTAAAGAAAATATGCTGGCATTAAGTGGCGCTTTGTCAGCCGCTGGTTATGCCACAGTGGCTATTGATCACCCGCTGCATGGTAGCCGCGGTTTTGATACCAATGGTGATGGCGATAAAACGGATGCGACTGATTTAAACGCTTCTGGAGACGGTTGTGGCTATAAAGCGGGGAATCCAATCACTTATATGAACTTAAGTGATTTACTGGTGACTCGTGATAACCTGCGCCAGAGTATTGCTGATATGTTGGGTCTGCGTCTGGCGCTGAATAATGTGGCTGAAGCGGGTCTGATTGATGGTTCTGACGTACAGTTTGTTGGTCACTCTTTGGGCGCCATTACTGGCACTAGCATGGTGGCATTAGCCAACAGTACTTTAGGTTCGCCACTGGCAGATGGTTTGTTTGCCATTAAATCGGCCGGTCTGGCGATGCCAGGCGGAGCTATTGCCAACTTCCTGTTAGAATCAACTGCTTTTGGTAATATCATTAAATCCAGCATCATGTTGGGTTCTACCGCCTTAGCACCTGGTTTCAAGGCCTTTGTTGATTTACAAGGCGGCTGTGCTAGCCTGACAACTGCGGCGCAATTACCAATTTGTGCGGCAAAATATGTACAACCTTACTTAAAAGACCTAACCGACCGTAGCCAGACGGCTACTTTGGCAACTATTAGCGCCACACTGTCGCAGTTTGCATTTGCCGCGCAGACCGTAATTGATGCTAGCGATCCAAATAACTATGCAGCGACAGCTGTTGCCAATAAAACGCCGATGTTTGTGATTGAAGTCGCGGGCGGTCCAAATTATGTGGCTGACCACGTGATCCCGAATAAAGTGGCGGCTATGCCATTGGCCGGTACTTCACCACTGGCGGCACTGCTGGGCGCCAAACAAGTTGAAGCAACTGCAGGTCCCAAAGCTGTGGAAGGCGCCTTGATCAGCCGTTTTGTCGAAGGTGAGCATGGCACTATCCTAAGCTCTGCTTCAGGCACTACGCCACCACAAAATGCAGCAGTGAAAGCCAACGCTGAAATGCAAAAGCAAGTCGCTTCATTTATCAAGAGCGGTGGTAAAGCTGTGCAGGTCAACGACGCGACAGTGCTCAAAGCCAACTAAGCAGCCAATCTGCTTGTAGAAAAAGCCCGGTTCGCCGGGCTTTTTACATTGAGCTGCAGTGACAAATGGCTTGCTCCATGTGAACAGCCAACTGAACCACCGCAGCTGTCGCAATATTTGGCGCTTTGGTACAATGTGTACTGGCAACAAATAACAAGGAAAAACAGTGGATTTTTTACTCGATTACGCAATGTTTTTATTAAAAGCCATTACTGTGGTTTTAGCCGTTGGCGCTGTGGTGCTGATGATTGTGGTGGCTGCAGTCAAACCAAAGGCGAAAAAAGGTGAACTGGTGTTTGATGATTTATCGGCCGAGCATCAGGATTTGGTCAGCAGTCTGAAACAAAGCATGTTGGATAAAAAAGCCTTTAAGCTATGGCAAAAATCGCAAAAAGACCAGGCTGAGCATCCACATAAACTTTTTGTGTTGGACTTTCATGGCAGCATGGACGCCCATGAAGTGGAAGCGTTACGGGAAGAAATCACTGCGGTACTGGCCGTGGCCACGCCTGAGGATGAAGTGTTGATCCGACTGGAAAGTGGCGGTGGTGTGGTGCATGGGTATGGTCTGGCAGCTTCACAGCTTGATCGCTTATCGCAACAAAAAATTCCACTGACGGTGGCAGTTGATAAAGTGGCGGCCAGTGGTGGTTATATGATGGCTTGTATTGCGCAGAAAATTATTGCAGCGCCTTTTGCCATTGTCGGCTCCATTGGCGTAGTAGCGCAAGTGCCTAATTTTCATCAGTTATTAAAGAAAAATCATATTGAAGTGGAACAATTCACCGCCGGTGAGTTTAAGCGTACTGTAACTTTATTTGCGGAAAATACTGACAAAGGCCGCAAAAAATTTCAGCATGAGTTGGAAGAAACCCATTTGCTATTCAAAGATTTTGTGCAAAAACATCGTCCGGTGCTGGATATTGATGCCGTGGCCACCGGCGAGCATTGGTTTGGTTATCAGGCGCAGCAAAAAGCTTTAGTCGATGAACTGCTGACCAGCGATGATTATTTGTTACAGCAGATGGCCAGTCGGCAGGTGTATTTGGTGAAGTATCAGCTGAAAAAAGGTCTGGCGGAAAAAGTGGGTTTATCGGCCGCCAGTGTGTTAACGCAGTTATGGCAGCAGGCGAATCGCCTGGTGATCTGGCGCTAAGATGGACGCAGCGTTTTGGCATCACTGTTGGCAACAGAATTTATTAGGCTTTCAGTTGGCCGATGCCCATCCTTTGTTGCTGGCGCAATTAGCCGCATTTGCGCCGCAGGCCGCCGTGTTTGTGCCTTTGTGCGGCAAAAGCCCGGATTTACATGCGTTAGCGCGTCGTGGCCCTGTGGTTGGCGCTGAGTTGTCTGATATCGCCTGTCGCGATTTCTTTGCTGAAGCCGGTCTTAGTGTCAACAGCACAGCGTTTGACAGTCATCAGCTATGGCAAAGTGGTGCTTATCGGCTGTGGCAGGGGGATTTCTTTCAGTTACCAGTCGCAGTGGTGGCCGACTGTCAATGGATCTATGATCGCGCCGCTTTAATTGCTTTGCCAGCAGAGATGCGGCAACACTATGCCGACACTTTACGTTTTTTATTGCCATCTGCAAGTATGTTGCTGATTAGCCTTGAATATCCGGAAGGAGAAAAACAAGGCCCGCCTTTTGCCGTCACTGAGCAGGAAATCCGCTTTTTATTCCAGGGCGCTAGCATCAGTTTACATGGTATCCGTAATCTGACCGGGCAGGGCTTTGCCAGACGGACTTTTGCCACCACTGTGCTGGTCGAAAAAAGTTATTGGATCCGCTGGTAAGTCTGTAGTGAATGCTGCAAAGGCTGCAAAAAAAACGCGGGAAGTGTGGTCATAGGTCAGTCTGGTTAGCCAGACTGACCTATCAGGCAAAGAGTTTAGTTAATTGAGATCTTTACCGGCGTTGCTATCGTTATAAACAGTTTCATCCAGGCATTTTTCACTTTTACCAACCAGACAGGACACCATGGCATCGCCTGTCACATTGACAGCGGTGCGGGTCATATCCAACAAGCGGTCAACACCGATAATCAAGGCGATACCTTCGACCGGCAGGCCAACTTGTTGCAGCACCATCGCTAGCATCACCAAACCAACACCTGGTACCCCTGCAGTACCAATAGAGGCCAGTGTCGCAGTCAGAATTACCATCAGAAAATCACTGGTAGTTAAGTCGATGTTATAGACCTGAGCAATAAAAACAGTCGCTACCCCCTGCATGATAGCGGTACCGTCCATATTGATGGTGGCACCAAGCGGGATGGTAAAAGAGGCAACTTTATTGTCGACGCCCAGTTTGCGGGTTGTGGTGGTCATATTGCTGGCGATGGTCGCGTTGCTACTGGAAGTACTGAAGGCAAACAACGCTGTTTCTTTCATTTTTACAAAGAAAATAAACGGATTAAGTCGGCCCAACACCGCTAAAATAACGCCGTAGCTGACGAATCCATGCAGCAGCAACACAAATAACACCACCAGGAAGTATTTACCGAGGTTCTCCATATCAGCCAGTTCAAGTGAGGTAAAAAGCTTCGCCATCAGGAAAAATACCCCGTATGGCGATAAGTGCATGACCAGATTAACCAGTTGCATGACGACCACATTGACATCTTCAAACCACTGTCTGATCCGTTCCCCCGCATCACCGCTCTGACCTATGGCAATACCGAAGATCACTGCGAACACAATAATCTGTAGCATTTCCCCTTTGGCCATGGCATCGACAGGGTTGCTCGGGAACATATTAATAAAGACCTGTGCCACCGATGGTATTTCATTCACCTGATAGCTGCTAGCCAGTTGCATATTGACACCGACACCTGGTGCAATCAGCAGGGCAAACACAATAGCCAGTGCAATAGCCAGCGCTGTGGTTGCGATGTAAAGCAACATCGATCTGGAGCCTATCCGGCCGAGGCTGCTGAGGTCTTTGAGCGAGCTGGTGCCACAGACCAGCGAGACTAACACCAGCGGTACCACCAACATTTTTAAGCTGGCAACAAAAATCTGGCCACCAACATGGAAGATTCCATCGACAAAAAATGCTTTTAAACCAATAGAGAATCCGACAAATTGCAGGGTCTTTTCGGCTTCACCTCCGAGCAACCATTTAAAGGTGGCGCCAACAATGATGCCAAGTAACATGGCGATTAGAATTCGAGCTGTTAGATTTGATTTTGTGTTTGTAGTCATCAGGGTACTTGGGTTATAACAGTGAAAATTGTATGCAAGACTACCAGTTTCTGAATAAAAAGAAAAATTTACGTCCGAACAGGCTTATTCAGTTACAAGCCATATTGGATAAAAGGCTGTGTTGCAGTGCTAGAAATACTTAATAAATAATCAGCTAGGGAGAGTTACATGGGCAATATCCGGCGACTTATGGTTGCATTTTTGCTAAGTCTGGTCGCAGCTTGTGGTGGCGGGGGAACCATAGGGAACAGTGGGACACCAACGACACCAACCAACACTATTGAGTTGGCATTGAAAAACGACGCTGGCGTTACGACTTCCCGTGTCAGTCGCGGCTCGCCTGTTACCATTATTGCAACTGTGAAAAGTAATGGTGTGACAGTGCCTGGTAAACTCGTGAGTTTTAGTCTAAATGATACCGCCTTAGCGTCATTTAATAATGGCGCTGGTACAGCCCAAACCGATGCGCAGGGGAACGCCCAGATTGGCTTACTGGTTGGAGGTAAATCTGGCGCTGGCATCATTTCGGCGACCTTACCTAGCGGTGAAAAACAAGAAATTACTTTTGATTCGGCTGGCGATAGTGTGGTTGCTGATGTGGTGACTGTCACCCTGACGCTGGAAAAAGCTGCCACGGCGCCTGACTTTGTGCTCAGTTATCGCCAGCCACTGACAGTTGTTGCCAGCCTGACGTCCTCGACCGGGGTGTCGCAAGCAGGAAAAATTATCAGTTTTAGTTTGAACAATACAGCGTTGGCCAAATTTGGCAATGATACTGCGACAGCCCTGACCGACGCGGCAGGCAAAGCCAGGATTAGTTTAACTGTGGGCAGTGCCAAAGGGGATGGTCTGATCAGTGCCGCGCTTGCCAGTGGCGAAACCACTAGTCTCGCTTTTTCTGCCGCTGGTGACTTACCCAATGGCGATTACCAACTGAGCAGCAAGTTATTGAATGCAGCGGGCAATGAAGCCATCAGTTTAAGTAAAAATACACCGCTGACCTTAGTCGCTACCTTGGTACCGTTAAAACAAGGGGGAGTGGCCGCCAATCAACTGGTCACTTTTAGTCTCTCCAATCCAAATCTGGCGGCTTTTGTCGATAATCAGCTGACTGCGTTGACCGATAAAGATGGGGTGGTTTCAGTGCAATTGTTGGTGGGGGCAGTCAAAGGCAGTGGCACTGTGAGCGTGGTGGGGCCTGGTAATGTGCGAAGTGATCTGAACTTCAGTGCTGCTGGCGATAGTCAGGTGACCGATGAAATCAGCATTAGTTTGCAAACCCGCAATAAAAATGGCGTTAGTAGCCAGTTATCACGTGATTTACCTTTAACGGTTGAAGCGACAGTGATTTCTAAATTGAATGGCCCACTGCCGGGTCAACTGGTGAATTTCACGGTCAATGATGCAGGGCTGGCGGTGTTTGGCAATGCTGCCGGTACTGCCGAAAGCAGCCTGACCGGGGTGGCCAGTATCCAGCTCAAAGCAGGTACAAAAAGTGGCGCTGGCGCTTTGACGGCCACTTTGGCAGGGCAGCCAACGGTCAGCAGCAGCAAAACTTTTGTTTCTGCCGGTGATGGCGGTATCATCGACACCACGCCGGTGGGCGATATTCAGTTATATGCCGATAAACTGGAGTTAGGTTCGGGTAAAACCGACCGGATTGAATTGTCTGCTTTGGTACGCGATAAGCAAAATATTCTGCTAAAAGATGTCAAAGTGCAGTTTTCAGTAGATAACCAGGGTAGTTTAAGAGTTGAATCGGATCTGACTGGCGCTGATGGTGTCGCCAAAGCTTATTTATCCAGCAGTAACGATTTTAGCTTGCGTGATTTACTGGTGACAGCACGTGCTGGCAATGAAGAAAAATCGGCGCAACTGAGTATTAAAGTGGTTGGCACCAACATTGAAGGCATAGTGCCAGCGGCCGTGGTGCTGAATTCAAACGCCGAACTTATTTTTACCCTGACCGATGCCGATGGCAAAGGCATTTCGGGGGTGCCACTGACTTTAACGTCAAGCCTTGGCAATCAGTTTAGCAATAATGCGCCAGTGACGGATGTCACCTCAGGCGCGGTGAAAGTGAATTATCAGGCCAGTAACAGTGCTGCAGCCGGTGATGTGATCCAAGTCAGTGCGCTTGGCGTCAGTAAATCGTTCCAGGTCAATATCAGCCCGGATGTGTTTAATTTCACCAATACATCGCCTGTGGCGCTGGAAATCCCGCTGAATACACCGCAGCAATTAGCGGTGTTATGGCAAACCGCCGGTAACCCGGTGAATGCAGGCGCAGTGCAGTTTGCCAGCAGCCGTGGTGCGGTGGCGGCGACAATCCCGGGCCTTACTGCCAATAATTCAGTGGTAAATACCCAAACCGCCGTGAATGGTGAAGCTTCGGTCTACTTGCAGGCGCAATATGCCGGATTAGCGACGGTAAAAGCAGTCGCGAACTCGATTAGTGCCCAGCGTTTGGTTGAATTTGTGGCCACCACGCCCAGTATCAGTAAGGGTATTGAAGTGCAGGCATTACCGGCGCAAATCAGTGCTGGCGAAAAATCGACCATTCAGGCGGTGCTGCGGGATGCGTTGAATAACCCGATAAAAAATAAAACTGTGGTGTTTAGTTTGGTCAATGGCACTGGTGGTGCCTTGTCGCCGGTGACAGCTGTCACCAATTCACAAGGGGTGGCCAGTACCACCTTTACTGCGGATGTGGTGACGCCAGGTTCAGGCACCCCGGCGACGCCTACCGGTATTGAAGTTAAAGCTGCACTGGTCACAGACGAAGCGATTCAAGGCCGCGGCAGTGTCGCGGTTGGGCGGAGAACTTTGTTTTTCCGTTTTGGGACTGGTAATAGTATCGAAAAACGGGAACAGACCATTTATGCCAAGGAGTTTGCCGTGATTGTGACGGATTCTTCCGGTAATCCTGTGCCGAATCAATCGCTCAATGTGGCAGTTTTCCCGAAGCTTTATGCTAAAGGTGTTTGGCTGCGAAATCCAACGACGGGAACATTCAAGAATTGGGCTGCGTATCGTTCAACCAGAGATGCGACAGATTGTGACAGTGAAGATGTAAATCGCAATGGTATTCTAGATGCTGGGGAAGATCGCAATAATGATGGGGTTTTGACGCCTGGTAATATCGCAGCGGTACAACAGACCGTGACGGCCAATAATGATGGCATTGCATTGTTTAATTTAGTGTATCCAATAGATTATGCCGGTTGGTTAGACGTTGACATTACTGTTTCTGGACAAGCGGCAGGTACTGAAAATGTTAGTACCCGCATGTTCATTCTCACCCCTTTAGATACTGACGTTAACAGAGAGGATAATCCGCCAGCAAATAATCCATTTGGAACTGGTAGGCTTGATGCGATGAATGCGCCGTTAGATAGTTTTTGTACGATTGACTAATTCCGCAGTTGTAAAAAAGGAGAATCAATGATTCTCCTTTTTTGTATCAAGCAACGACTCTGTTAATCCCGCTGAAATTGATAAACCGAGCCTAAGGCCAAAATTTGCGTCAGTTCATCCAGTGCAGTGCGGCTTTCCTGCAGCAACTGCGGATCGGCTAGATCCTGCTCGGACAACTCGTCGCGGTAATGCTGATTGACCCACTGATTTAACCGGTTAAATAAGGCATCCGTTAACAACACCTGCGGATTGACCGCTTGGTGTTCCTGTGCAGACATGGCCACTCTTAAGCGTAAACAGGCCGGACCACCGCCATTTTGCATACTCTGTTTGACATCATAATAATGCACCTGCCGAATGGGGGTGCTACGCCCGGTCAGGTCCGCGAGATAGGCGCTGACCTGGGGATGATCCCGGCACTCAGTCGGTGCAATAATGGCCATCTCGCCACTCGGTAAAGTAATCACCTGGGTGTTAAATAAGTAGGTCTGAATAGCTTGTTGCACTGTCACTTCAGTATCTAACACTTCAATCAAATGTAATGGGGTTTCATCGCCAAATTTGCTTTGTAATTCAGCAAGTTTAGCTTTGCTATCCAAAAAAGCCTGTTGATGGTAAAACAGCACATTCTGGTTGCCGACTGCAATCACATCATTATGAAATACGCCTTGATCAATCACAGCTGGATTTTGCTGCAAATACACCACTTTATCGTCAGACAAACCGTGTAGCCTGGCAATGGCCTGACAGGCTTCCAGGCTTTGCCGGGCCGGAAACTTTTGCGGTGCCGGTTGGCTCTGGTCAAAAGCATAACGTCCAAACACAAAGACTTCGACCCCAGGCTGGCCATAGTCACTGCAAAGCCGGGTGTGATTGGCAGCGCCTTCATCACCAAAATGATCGTTCTCTGGCAGATGTGAGTGATGGGCAAAATAGCGCGCATCGCTGAACATGGCCTGTAAAATCCGTCCGGTGGTGACAGGCTCAAGTGAACGGTGGAATTTATTGGTCAGATTGGCTGGCGTAAAATGAATTTTACCGTCGGCGGTATCGCGACTGGGGGAAATGGTGGCGGCATTGGCGGTCCACATGCTAGAGGCCGAACAAACCGCTCTGAGCACTGCTGGTGCCTTGCTGGCGGCTTGTTGAATCACGTTGGCATCAGTCCCGCTAAAACCAAGCCGGCGCAGGGTGTAGACATCTGGTCTTTCCTGCGGCGCCAGTACCCCTTGTACCATGCCAAGATCAGCCAGTGCTTTCATTTTGCGCAAGCCCTGTAAGGCGGCTTGTTTGGGGTGAGAGCTATTTCTGGCATTGTTGAGTGACGCCACATTGCCAACAGATAAACCGGCATAGTTATGCGTTGGCCCAACCAGACCATCAAAGTTTGCTTCAAAATACTTCATTTTTGCTTTATTCCTTCAGTTTGGAAGGTGGCTCTGTTGCTTTTATTATTGCGGCCGTTGTGGGTTTGCTTCATTTTTTCGCTGATTTAATCAGCAGAAAACCCCGAAAAACGGGGCTTATCGAATAATAATGAGTTTATTCACTTGTCACAACTTGAGTTTGCGGATATACGTTAAAAAGACATGTAGAATAGCCACATCAGTTTAGGGATCTCGGAACCACGATGGCAAAATCATTGGTAATAGTCGAATCGCCGGCAAAAGCTAAAACCATTAATAAGTACTTAGGTAATGATTTTATTGTAAAAAGTAGCGTAGGTCACATCCGTGATTTACCAACCAGTAGTAACAAAGACAAAGAAAAAAAGTCGGATGTGAAGCTGGAAAAAGCCGAAAAAGAGTATCTGGCGCTGGTCGACCGGATGGGGATAGATCCAGCCAATGGCTGGAAAGCCCGGTATGAAATTCTGCCAGGAAAAGAAAAAGTTGTTAAAGAACTCAAAGCCTTAGCAGAAAAAGCTGACACTGTTTATCTGGCAACCGACTTAGACCGCGAAGGGGAGGCGATTGCCTGGCACCTGCAACAGATTATTGGCGGTGAAGAGCAAAAGTTTAAGCGGGTGGTATTTAACGAAATTACCAAAAATGCCATTAAAAATGCTTTTGTTGAACCTGGTCAGGTTAATGTCGACCGCGTCAATGCCCAGCAAGCCCGTCGTTTTCTCGATCGGGTGGTTGGTTTTATGGTATCGCCTTTGTTGTGGAAAAAAGTGGCCCGTGGTTTATCGGCTGGCCGGGTACAATCGGTGGCTGTGCGTTTGGTGGTAGAACGGGAAAGGGAAATCAAAGCCTTTGTGCCTGAAGAATACTGGACTGTCGATGCGCAAACATTGGCAGCTGGGGTTGCTTTAAAGCTGGAAGTGGCGCGAGCACAAGGTAAAGCTTTCCGTCCGGTCAACCAGGCTCAAACCATGGCAGCCGTTGCCCAGTTGCAACAAGCCGCTTATGCCGTGACTGAACGGGAAGATAAACCTTCCAGCAGTAAGCCGCAGGCACCTTTTATTACCTCTACCTTGCAACAAGCAGCCAGTACACGCTTAGGGTATGGCGTGAAAAAAACCATGATGCTGGCACAACGTTTATACGAAGCTGGCTACATCACCTACATGCGTACCGATTCGACCAATTTGTCGGTGGATGCGGTGGCTGCAGTGCGGGAGTTTATTACCAATCAGTTTGGCGCCAACTATTTACCTGAACAACCACTCAGTTATGGCAGTAAAGCCAATGCTCAGGAAGCGCATGAGGCGATCCGGCCTTCAGATGTGCATATCCAGGCCAGTATGCTTGGTGATATGGAAGCAGATGCGAAAAAGCTGTATGAGTTGATTTGGCGGCAGTTTGTCGCTTGCCAAATGCCGAACGCGTTATACGACGTGACCAATATCACGGTGATGGCTGGCGATTTTGAACTTCGTGCCAAAGGTCGGGTATTACGGTTTGATGGTTGGACCCGGGTGCAACCAGCGCAAAAACGCAAAGATGAAGAAGAAAAAGAGTTACCGGATCTCAAAGTTGGCGACAAGTTGACGTTGGAAGAATTGTTACCGGCGCAACACTTTACCAAACCTGCCGCACGTTATAGTGAGGCCAGCTTGGTGAAAGAGCTGGAAAAGCGTGGCATTGGCCGTCCTTCAACCTATGCTGCCATTATTTCGACCATCCAGGAACGTGGTTACGTTAAAGTTGAGAATAAACGTTTTTATGCCGAAAAAATGGGCGAGATTGTAACCGATCGGCTGGTGGAAAATTTCAGCGATTTGATGAACTATGACTTTACCGCCAACATGGAATTGAAGCTCGATGATATCGCGCATGGCGAGTTATCCTGGCGGCAGGTGCTGGATCAGTTTTATGGCGATTTCTCCAATAAACTGAAAATTGCCGAAGCGGATGTCGAACAAGGTGGCATGCGGACCAATCAATTTGTGTTGACTGATATTGTTTGTCCAACCTGTGGCCGTGCTATGGGGATCCGTACCGCCAGTACCGGTGTGTTTCTGGGCTGTTCCGGTTATAACTTGCCGCCTAAAGAGCGTTGTACCACGACGCTGAATTTAACCGCAGGTGATGAAGCCGTCTTGATCGCCGATGATGACGATGAGTTGGAAACTGAAGTGTTGCGGCATAAAAAACGCTGCGGCAAATGTGGAACCGCGATGGACTCTTATTTGCTCGACGAGCAGCGTAAGCTTTATGTCTGTGGCAACAATCCGCAATGTGATGGCTACCTGGTCGAAAGCGGCGCATTTAAAATCAAGGGTTATGACGGTCCGCTGATCGAATGTGAAAAATGCGGTTCAGACATGCAGCTCAAATCCGGCCGTTTTGGCAAGTATTTTGGCTGTACCAACAGCGATTGTAAGAATACCCGTAAATTGTTGCGCAGCGGCGAAGCTGCACCACCAAAAGAAGATCCGGTGCATTTACCCGAGCTGCCTTGTGAAAAATCGGAAGCCTATTTTGTATTACGGGATGGTGCTGCAGGTTTATTTCTGGCGGCGAATACTTTCCCACGTTCACGTGAGACCAGGGCTCCGTTAGTGGCTGAATTACAGCGGTTTAAAGAGCGGCTAGTGCCCAAATTCCTTTATCTGACCGCTGCGCCAGCGACAGATCCGGACGGTCACCCGACCGTGGTGCGTTGGAGCCGTAAAACCAAGCAGCAGTATGTGATGTCGGAAAAAGACGGTAAAGCGACGGGCTGGTCATTATGGTTTAAAGATGGCAAGTGGCAGGAAAGCAAAGCTGAGGCGTAACTTTCCATGTGCATCTGATAAAAAAACCGGCTTAGCCGGTTTTTTTATCAGTAGGTCAAGCTTGGTGCTGATGTATGAACTGACCAGACTATGCACGCAGGTGATGCTTGACACAAGGCACAAAGGGGGGACTAAGTGAGTTTGTACTGCGAAACCACTGTTACCATTTACGTTTAGGGGCAAACAATACATCCAGATCGTTGTTTTCGGCCTCGGCTTTTTTCTGCCGATCACGCAGGTTACCTTCTTTCAGTTCATCGGCTATTTCAGCCAGAATTGAGTTAACTTCTAGGCGTTTTGCACTGACATATTCATCGACATGACTGGCATTGGATAACGTAATTAAGGCTTTTTCAAAACATTGCCGGGCAGAACCCAACATGTGATTCGATTTTGCCTGATTACCGCGTTTAATCTGACTTTCGACGTTAATCCGCAACTGCAAGCTTTCAAGCCGGCGATCTTCCTGCACCACTTGTTGCGTGTCAATATTGCCACGGGCGTGCTCTGCGCGCAGGATAGTACGCAGTTTTTTGATGCCCTGGATCATGCTGATGATTTGTTTATCGTTATCCGGCAAGCTGATGTTGTCTGACATTGTCACATTGGTGGCTGTACTATCTGATAAACGTTTTTCTGTCTCTGATAAGCGGCTTTTTAAATCACGTGAGCCAGGTTCCAGCTCCACCATGGCTTTGAGGGTATAAGCGATACGTTTAAGCAGCATCTGACTGATCCCGGGAGTCATTGGCACATTGGCGGCATTTAACAAAATTTCTTCTGTATCTTCCAGCATAGTACGCAACTTGGAGAACTCGGCTCGTTTTAACGAGGCTAGTCGTTCTTTATGTTGTTGTACGGCGTTCGAAATGACAGCAAAAACCACTAATGCTATCACCAGAACAATGATCATGGTCAAAACCATCTGAACCTCTGATTTGGTTTACCGCTGCATCTTAAACAGAAAACAGTAAAAATACCAATGTTCTGCTTTTGAAGAGCGGCTGAAAACTTTAAGGCAGATATAATCTGAATACGCCTCCGCCAAAACGACCACCATTCTTTAACTCTATCCGGCCAATTTTGCCCTGATTATGGTGCGCTTTGGCAATAAGCTGTGCAAAAAACAGGCCTAAACCTGTGCGGCCCGCAGTTAAATTAAACTGATTCATCATGGTGTCACTGTTTTCCAGCATATAATCCGGAAATCCATCACCATCATCGTGTAATTCCAGGCAGAGCTGCTGCTCAACGGTACTGGCTTTGAGCAGGAGTTTGCCTGCACTGTACCGCAATGCATTGACAAACATATCGTTGAGCAAATTACTGATTAAATCATTGTCAAAAAACCAACTTAATTGTGGCTCAGATTCCACTGTGACCTGGATTTGTTTTTGCTGACTGTACATTTCATTTTTTATCAGCACTTCCTCCAGTAAATCTTCGACAAAATATTCATCCAGATGCAGCGGTAACTGGTCGCGTTCAATCCGGTATAGCGATAATAACTGCATCAAATTGGTATTCAGGCGGGATGCTTCATAGTGGATACGCGCCAGTTCCTGACTAGCATTGCCCGACATGGGTGCCAAATCCTGTTGCAATAAATCCATCGACTGGATCAGCATGCACAAGGAGTTTTTCATATCATGTACGGCAGAAGCCAATACGGTCGCAAAATCTATTTCTGGATGTTCCACGATGCTCTGCTTTCCTATATAACTGTTTCTTAGGATAATTCAAAAAGTACTATTGATTCATTTTATTTTTAGCTACTATTGGTTATACCAAACGCCAAATAAACAATTGGCTGGAATAAAAAGGTAGCGGACTGCTGCTGATCACCAGATCAAGGTGAACCACAGCAAGATATGCAACCTTACAATCTTGCCCGGCAATTCGCCTGATCACGATGATAATGATATGCCATTAACGGAAGTCTGACACATGAAATTACAACAGTTACGTTATATTGTCGAAGTGTTAAATCACAATCTTAACGTATCCGCTACGGCGGAAAGCTTGTACACCTCTCAACCTGGCATCAGTAAACAAGTGCGGATGCTGGAAGATGAGTTAGGTATCCAGGTGTTTGGCCGCAGTGGCAAACATTTAACACATGTCACACCGGCAGGACGTGATGTCATCGAAATTGCCCAGCAGATATTGGCCAAGGTCGAAAGTATCAAAGCGGTCGCGAAAGAACATACCTTGCCTGATCAAGGCAAACTGAATATTGCCACTACCCACACCCAAGCCCGTTATGCTTTACCTGGTGTGATTGGTGGTTTTATGAAAAAATTTCCTAAAGTGTCTTTGCATATGCATCAAGGCACGCCACAGCAAATTTCTGAAGCCGCCTCACGCGGTGATGCCGATTTTGCCATTGCCACCGAGGCGATGCATTTATTCAGTGACTTAGTCATGTTGCCTTGTTATCACTGGAACCGTAGTGTGATTGTCCGCCATGATCACCCTTTGGCCAAACTAAGCCATAAAATTGAAATTGCCGATGTGGCTGAACATCCAATCGTCACTTATGTCTTTGGTTTCACCGGTCGGTCAGAGCTGGACCGCGCCTTTGGTGAAAAAGGCATGGAACCGAAAATCGTTTTTACTGCCACTGATGCCGATGTGATTAAGACCTATGTCCGACTCGGTTTAGGGGTAGGGGTCATTGCTTCAATGGCCATGGACAAAGAACTGGATAAAGATTTGGTCTCCATTGACGCCAGCCATCTGTTTGCGGCGTCAACCACCAAGATTGGTTTTCGCAAAGGTTCGTTCCTTCGTACTTATATGTATGATTTTATTGAGCGTTTCGCACCGCACCTGACTAAAGATGTGGTGGAAAAAGCCAATTTACTGCGCAATCAGGAAGAAATTGATCGGATGTTTGCTAAATTCGATTTGCCGATCCGTTAACTGCCAGCCGAGTTACCGTTGATGCCGGTCACGCGGCTGCCTCGCATCAACGTCAGCCCTCCCGCCTGCCAAAAGTACCCAAGCAGTTGCCAGTGCAATAGCTACGGCAATACTGCAAATCTCTGCTGCAATAGGTTTTTATTTCAGTTGCAGACGTCTGGATGTTGATATGTCTATTTTTGGGCGGTAAGCTATGGGCTCCCGGTGCCACACCATGGCAACTCACTGAGCAAGATGCAATATGATTGATTTAAAACTGCTACGCACTTTGCAGGCATTACAACAAACCGGTTCTTTACAAGCTGCCGCCAGCCGGTTGTTTCTGACGCAATCGGCGTTATCTCATCAGCTCAAAGATGCCGAAACTCAGCTTGATTGTAGTTTGTTTATCCGCAAAACCCAGCCAGTGCAATTTAGTAGTCAGGGAAGGCTACTGTTGCAATTAGCAGAACAAGTGCTGCCGCTGGTCGATGTCGCGACACAACAATTAAAAAATGGCCTGCTGCCCGCGCAAGCACTGCGGTTGACGGTGGAATGTCATGCCTGTTTTCATTGGTTGTTGCCAGCCGTGAAAGCTTTTCGTGCGCAGTGGCCAGCCGTCACGCTCAGTCTGGATACTGACATAGAGCATCACGCTGTGGAAGCTTTACTAAGAGATGAATTAGATCTGGTACTGACCACTGATGTGCGGCATGAGCAGCAAGTGAGTTTTCAGCCGCTATTTAGTCTGGAACTGAAAGCTTATCTTTACCCCGAGCATCCACTAGCCCAGCAAGCTGTGATTTTGCCACAAGATATGGCAGGGTGTGACTTGTTAAGCTATCCAATCCCGCTGGAGCGACAAGATTTATTTCGGTTTTTTTTAAAGAAAAACCAGTTTCACGGTCGTCAGCGTCAGGTCGGGCAGGCGAGTCAGATCTTGCAGTTAGTGGCGGCAGGTGAGGGTATCGCAGTGTTGCCGAGTTGGTTGGCAGAGCCTTTTGTCAGTCAGGGTCTGATTGTGACAAAATCGCTGGGAGAAACCGGCTTGCATCGCCAGATGTACCTGGCCAGCCGGCGTGATGATCAACAGCCAGCCAGTCAGGCTTTGTATCAGTTATTGCGCCAATACGCGCCGGTTTAGCCGGTGCTACGGCGCTTTTATTCGTAGGGCAGTGGATCTGTGGTTTGATTCAGCGTAAAAGCTTCCAGTCGCTCCTGACAGGAACCACATTTGCCGCAGGCTTTTTCCCGGCCGTTGTAACAAGTCCAGGTTTTGCCGTAGTCCAATCCCATCGCCAACCCATCTTTGAGGATATCAATTTTAGTCTGTTGCAAATAAGGGCTGACAATAGCCACAGGCTCGTAGTTGGCGATCTGGCAGACGTCATGCATTTTTTGCACAAATTCTGGCCGGCAGTCCGGATAAATAAAATGATCGCCAGAATGAGCACCGTAATAGACCGCCTGTGCATCCAGCGATACGGCATAACCGACCGCTAAACTGAGCAGAATCATATTGCGGTTTGGAACTATCGTTGATTTCATATTATCAGCGGCGTAATGCCCCTCTGGCACTTCGATGTCCGAGGTCAGCGAAGAACCGCCAATCAGCTGATTAATCGCTGAAATATCTACGATTTTGTGGTGAATGCCGAGTTCCTGACAAACACTTTGGGCGCAAATCAGTTCTTTCACGTGGCGCTGACCATAGTTAAATGACAACGCATATACCTGGTGTCCGGCCCGGATGGCATTGTGTAATACAGTAAAGGAGTCCATACCACCTGAATAAATAACAACAACTTTTTGCGGCATGCTGTGCGCTCCCGTTATAATGCTCCACATTGAAGGGCGCGCATTGTACTGCAATTTCGCCTGTAGCTAAAGGAAATCGACTCAGCGTGTATAAAGTTAACGAAATATTTGAAACCATTCAGGGTGAAGGCAACTATACCGGCACCCCGGCAATTTTCCTGCGTTTGCAGGGCTGCCCGGTCGGTTGTTCCTGGTGTGACACCAAGCATACCTGGGAAATTCCGCTTGATTTACAAATTCCACTTGGCGATACCACCCGGAAAAAAGCTGACTCTGAGCATTGGGCTGCCACCGATGCCGCTGCCATTCTGGCATTATTTGCCGAGCGTGGTTATCGGGCCCGTCATGTAGTCATCACGGGCGGCGAGCCTTGTATGTATGATTTAAATCCATTGTGTGACGCATTACATCAACAGGGTTTTAGCAGCCAGATTGAAACCTCAGGTACCTTTGAAATAAAGGCTCCAAACAGTACCTGGGTGACAGTGTCCCCAAAAGTCAATATGCGAGGCGGCTATCCGGTACTCAGTAGCTGTTTAGCGCGGGCCGATGAAATTAAACATCCGGTGGCGATGGAAAAACATATCGATGAGTTAAAAGAATTACTGGCTGGCGTCAATCTGCAGGGCAAGTACATTTATTTGCAGCCTATCAGTCAAAAAGCCAAAGCCACCAAGCTGGCGATTGAAGCCTGTATGGCTAATAACTGGCGGCTCAGTGTGCAGGTGCATAAATACCTCGGCATCAATTAAGCTGGCTTTGTTGTAACCAGTGACTCAGCGCTTCCAGCGTGGGACTGGCATCTGTGGCCGCCATCAACTGATATTTCAGTGGCGGTTGCATGTTGAGAATTTCAATCCAGCGCTGGGCCAGCCAGCTGCTGTTGTGCCAGTCCGGTTGTGAATACAAGGCTGCCAGTTGCGGATTTTGTGCAAATACTTGCTGTAATTCTGCCTGTAAAATTTGATGCTGCGGTTGGAGTGACTCCGCTGGCCAATCCGGCAGTGTTTGCACCATCGCAACATGCAAACCATCTTCTTCCTGCCAGCGCCGCATTATCTGCACCCGCTCGACGCCACAAATGGTGATGCCAAGTAGTCCATCATCTAGCTGCGAGAAATCTGTCACTGTGACGGCAGTAGCCAAGGCAAAGATCCGATCAGGATGTTCACTGGCGACATAAGGGTTTAACAAAGCGCTGGCAAAAGCTCGTTTGCCAGCGCAGGCTTCCGTGACCAGACGTTGGTAACGGGGTTCAAAGATCCGTAATTGCATCTGGCCTTGCGGCAATACAATCTGACTTAACGGGAATAAAGCAAGTTCGCGCAACATAATATCTCAACAACGACCGGATGAGCGTTTTACGCGCGCACTCAGGCTTTGGATCTGCCGTTTATGCTTGTCGGATCGGGTCGTCTTTTAATTTGGGGATCTTCAGGCCCAGTTCCTGACCGCGGTATTTGGCGTAGTAAGTACAACCGACAAACATTAAACAGCTGGCCAATAATTCAGTAAGGGCCAGCCACAGGGTCAAACCGGAACTGACCCATAAGTGGGTCAGGCTATGGACAAAATAAATCATCACAATAAAGTTGGCCCAGGCAAAGGTATAAGCCTTACCGCGTAGAATACCCAGCAGCGGAAACCACAGGGGTAACCACAATAACCCCAGCAGTACCCATTGACTGCCAAGTTTGGGTGGGTCAAGCCATAACACCGCCAGCGGAATTTGTAAAAATAACCAAATAAAACCGCTCTGGCCTAACCTTAATAGCAGCCGCGTTTTGGCAGCCAGTGGAATTTCAGCGTGAATAAAAAAACTCATTTCTAAGCAGGGGCCTGTGTTAGTTGACGGGCGAAAGTGGCTAAACGTTTGCCAAAAGCAATGGCAATTCTTTGTTCATCGGCACTGAGTTGGTTCTCTCCAGCCGGACCCGTGACATGACTGGGACCATAAGGCGTGCCACCTGTTTGCGTCTGATGCAGTGCCGGTTGATCATAAGGCACCCCCAATAATACCATGCCATGGTGCAGCAGCGGTAACATCAGTCCAAGCAAAGTCGCTTCATTGCCACCGTGCATCGAAGACGATGAGGTAAATACTCCAGCGGGTTTATCAATCAGACTACCTTTTAACCATAGAGGAGTGGTACTGTCCCAAAAGGTTTTCATTTCCGCTGACATCAGGCCAAACCGCACCGGACTGCCAACCGCCAACGCATCGGCAGCAGCCAATTCGGCCAGCGTGACGACTGGATGATGACCATCCTCAGCATTGCCAGCAACGGTCCTGAGCATGACTTCAGCACCACAACTTTGCACGCCAATGGCAATTTTTTCAGCCAGCGCCCGGACTGAACCATGACGGGAGTGATAAAGTACTAAAACAGTCACTGCCATCAAAACAATTCCTGCACCCGGCTGGCCGGACGGGCAATCACGGCCTTGTCGTTAAACACCACCACAGGTCTTTCCATCAGTTTGGGATGCTGCAGCATGGCTTGCAGATACACCTCATCTGCCAGACCGCTTTGTGCTAAGCCAAGCTGTTGATATTCATCTTCTTTCGAGCGTATTAATTGCTGTGGTTTGAGCGCCAGTTTTTGCAACAACTGGCGTAAAGCATTTTCATCCAGCGGTTCATTCAGATAATTAATCACCTGAAAAGGTCGCCCCAGTTGCTCCAGTAATGCCAGCACTTCACGGCTTTTTGAACAGCGGTTATTATGGTAAATAGTCAGCATTATGGCTCCATTAATTCAATTTTTTCAAGCGGTTATATTCTGTTTGCAACTGCTTTTTCTTCGCTTCTAACCGCCTGTTTTCCAGTTTATCAGTCGTATCCAGTTGATTCAGGGCCATATTCAAATCTTCGATAGCTTTATCGTAATTCGCCAGTTGATAATATAAATCTGCTCTGGCTTCATAATATCTGGCCATATCATTCAAGCCTTTATAAGCCTGAGTCAGCATTTCATAGGCCAAAAAGTTATCATTCTGGTAATACAACAAACTTTTCAGCAGATGTAGCGCTAACCGATAAGATTTTGCTTCCATCGCTGCATTGGCATAATTGAGAGTGATCACCTGATTATTCGGCCGCAATAAATATTGTTGCTCCAGCATTTCCAACGCCTTGTTACTGCGATTGGTGGCTAGATACAAATCCGTCATCGCATCGACGTAAAACAGGTTATTGTCATCCTCGGCATACAATTTTTGCAAAATTTGCTCGGCCTGGCCGTAGTCCTTGTTGTCGAACAACGCCAGTGCCAAGCCATATTGATTGGCTTTGGTATTTCCGCCTGGACTGGCGAGTTTTTTCTGGAAATGACTGAGTGCACCTTTGTTATCCAGTTGATAACGCGCCCAAATCCGTGCCTTCACCAGTAAAAAATCCGCACCATCCGGCACAAATTTTTGGGTAAATTGTTGCGCCCTGACGCGTGAATCACTGACCCTGGCACCGGACAGTGGGTGGGTATATAAAAATGCCAGTTGGGTATTACTAAAGCGGGTTTTTTCGCTGAGCTTATGAAAAAACTCCGGCATCGCATAAGGGTCAAAGCCTGCGGTGGCTAGTAACTGGATGCCAATCCGGTCGGCTTCTTGCTCGTTGCTACGGGTGAAGTTAATAGCCGATTGTTGTGCTACCCCCTGGGATGCCATCATTCCCGCCATGCCTGCTTCCGGATTGACTGTGGCCAGGATCAAAGACCCTAACAATGTGGCCATGCTCAGCGGGGCATTTTGCGATCTGGCTTCGACCGAGCGGGCGATGTGACGTTGCGTCACGTGCACAATTTCATGCGACATCACTGAGGCAAATTCGCTTTCCGAATCGGCCACCGCCAAAGTACCGGTATTCGATACGACATGGCCACCCAATGAAGCAAAAGCATTAATGTCTTTATCCTGCACCCAATAGAAGTTAAATGGAAAACGCACCCCCTCGGCTTTGGCGACCAAACGCTGACCTAAGTTATTCAGATATTCATCTAACAGCGGATCATTGACCATAGGCAAACTGGCCCTGGTCTGACGCATCATGACATCGCCAATGATTTTTTCTTTTTCCGGGGTCAGGGTTGAAAAAGCATTGCCACCTAAATCGGGTAACTGACTTGAAGCCATCACAGGTGCTTGCCAAAGCAAGCCCAAACTCAGCGAACATACCACCAATAACTTCATTTATCTCTTCTGCTCTGCTAAACCGGCTTTAAGTGCCGATAACTGTAATTCGTCTGCATCCGCTCGCCCCAACAATTTTTCTTGTTGGTCAAAAAATGCCCGGATTGACACACCATCAACTTTGGTGATTTGGACGTGCTGTTGCAAAAATGCAATCACATCATTCACGGCTTTATGCGCGTGTAAAATCAGGGCAAAGTCAGCATCATCACCGTGTTCAAAATAGAAACTGATGAATTTATGTAACTGATTTACCCGTAAGATCAGCCGCATATTCAGCGGATCCCAAAGTTGAAACTCCATTAACCTGTTGCCTTTGACATACTGGTCAATTTCAGAGTCTTTGGCATATGGAATGGCATGAAGTTCAAAGCCACGGTCAGTAAATACCTGATAAAGTGCCAATCGCGGTCTGGTTTCGCAATGAATGGCGTTACTGTTGTCGATATAACCGCCTAAGATGGCTAAATTCCAGTTCCTTTTATCAATAATTCTTTTGATGGCATTGTCAAAGCCATGGGTCAAGACACCTTCTGATTCTCCCAGTGATTGCGCCACCATATGGTAAAACGGCGGTAATTCACCCCAATTCAATTGTTTTTTATAACGGTTTATGTCTTTCAGGGTGGGGTTTTCTGGCAGTTTAATGCGATTACCTGAGTGGTTCATGACACTGCTACCTTAAGCTATTCGGAAGTCTTGTAACTTTGCCGATTATAACCAATAGTGCGCGGCCTGCACTAAGAGGATAAGACAAAAGCGGGCAAAATAACCATCCGACTTAGATCGGATGCTTTTAGTGTTACTCTACCAGCCATTGCCAATGCAAACCAGCCTGCAGTTGTCTGGGTAAGCCAGGTTCAAAACTACGGCCGTTGCTTTGATTCACTACCACGGCGCCAACATATTGCCGGTTGGTCAGGTTATCCGCCGCCAACCAAAACTGCCAGCGCCATTGCTGTTGTTGCCACTGCCAGCGGCTACTGAGGTGCAGTAGGGTGCTGGCTGGGGCACTGAAATTATTTTGATCATCGGTAAATACTTTGCTGCGATAATTTAAACGGGTACTCAGTTGCCAGGCGGCGCTGCCAAAAGGCTGATACTGCCAGTGCCAACTTGCTTGACGCCCGGCCACGCCAGGTAACCTGCTGTTGAGTCGCTCAGCAGGGAGATTTGTCACAAAGCGCGCCTGTAACCAACTGAGATTGAGTTGCTGTTGCCAGTAGGCAGAGGATTGATATTGCCAGGTTAATTCGGCGCCATAACGGCGGGTAGCTGCAGCATTGCGGTAAGAGGTTCTGCCATTGCTGGCTTGATCTACCACCAACTCATCCTCGCTGTTGGCATGAAACAGATCCAGTGCCAGCATGCTGGGTCCGGTTTGCCATTTCACGCCTGTATCGGTCAGGCGGTTGATGGCAGGCCTCAGAGCCAGATTCAGGCCAGCGCCCTGGCGTTGATAGGCCATTTCGGTCAGGGTTGGGCTTTCAAAGCCGCGACCAAGACTGAGATAAGCACTCAGCTCTGTGCTCAGCGGATAGTTCCAGCCCAGACTGTAGCTCGGCTGCTGCAGTTGTTTGTCGCCACTGTAATCTGGGTTCTGCGGGTTGATCAGATAGTCGCGGACCTGAAAATCCAATTGGCTCCATTTCCAACCGGCATTCAGTTCACCCCAAGTGGCGGTCTGATAACGACTGCGCACGCCAGCTTCCTGACTGGTGACTTCACCAGCTTCATCACGACGCAGATCGCCCGCGATGCCTTGTTGATTAACATAACCGCGACGCAAATCCCGTTGTTGATCCGTTTGGGCAAAAAATTGCACAAACCAGCGCTCAAGCTGCCATTGACGCTGTGCTTTGACACCACGGTAATAGCGTGTCAGCGCGACCACGCCGCCGGCGGAAGTCGGGGCATCGCCGGCAAAAGCAAGATATTGCTCAATATCGCGCTGGCCTTGCCACAGCGAGACTTGCCATTGTTGAGAATCTGGTTGTAATTGCGCACTATATTGGCGTTGCGCACTACTTTTGCGGCTATTAAAACGCAGCGCTGCAGCATTGGTTTGTGTTGGGTTTTGTTGCCATTCGCTAGCGGTCAGAGCCAGCGGGTCCTGCAATAATGGGTCATCACTCCAGTCAAACCGCAGTTTCAATTGGAGATCGGGTGCGAAGCTGGGGGCGAATTCGGCGCGCCAACTGGCCTGGCGTTTTTCAGCTTCATTATGCGGTCTAAACCCCTGATACCGGGCCTGGCTCCAACTGAATTGCTGTTGTTCCAGATTAACGACCATTAATTGTTGCGACAAATCGGCTGCACTGCTGTGCTGTAACTGCAGGCCAGGGCTTGCCAATGGCGCGCTTTGCAGGGCTAACACACCACCGGCAGCATTGCCATACAAGGCTGCGGCTGCGCCACGCAAAACTTCGGCGCTCTGTAGTTGCGCCAGCAGCATACTGCCTGGCTGGCTTTGGCCATCTGGCGTCGACCAGGGAATATCATCGAGCAGCATTTCAATGCCGCGCACACCAAAACTACTGCGGCTGCCAAAGCCGCGGATACTAAAACGGCTGTCCTGGGCTAAATTAGCACGCTGGTCGGCTTGCAAACCTGACATGCCTTGTAATAAAGCGGCTAAGTCGCTGGCGCTTTCAGGTTGGCTGAACATTCGACGTTCAACCGCGGCTGCACTGCTCAGCCAACTGCGCTGCTGTTGTTGTGCTGTGACAACCAGCCGCTCAGGTTCGCTGCTGTTGGCGGCACTGGCGCAGCCAAGCGGACAGCATAGTAGCAACCAGCGGAGCTGGCTGCGTTGGGCTGGTTGTGTCGGTCGCAGTAATGGCATGTTCGGCAACAAATTCATCTCAAGGCAGGGGCGTTAATTTTAAGATGGCGCCATTGTCTTCATCGGTCAGCAAATACACACTGCCATCCGGTGCGGTTTTCACATCCCGAACCCGGCTGCCGATCCGGATCCGCTCTTCATGTTGGACTTTGTCATCCCTGATTTCTAATCTGACCAACTGACCAAATTTGAGCGAGCCAACCAACAGATTATGTTGCCATTTACTAAAGGTTTGTCCTTGGTAAAAACTCATGCCACTGGGGGCGATAGACGGCACCCAATAATGCAGCGGTTGTGCAAGCCCAGCCGCCGCGGTTTTTCCGATGACACCGCCGCCATATTCTTCACCATAGGTGATCAAAGGCCAGCCGTAATTTGTTCCAGCGGTTGTGAGATTAATTTCGTCGCCGCCCTGCGGTCCATGTTCATGCGTCCAAAGCCGGCCTTGTGTATCCAAAGCTGCGCCTTGAATATTACGATGGCCATAAGACCAAATTTCGGTTTTGGCGGTTTTATCTGCGGCAAAAGGATTTCCGGCTGCCGCTTGGCCTTGGCGGTCGATTTTGACGACTTTACCAATATGGTTGTCTAGTACTTGCACCGCCTGACGCTGACTACCACGGTCACCTAAGGTGACAAACAACTGGCCATCTGGTTGTTGCACCAGTCGGCCACCAAAATGGTACTTGCTGTCGACTTTCGGCTGTTGGCTGAAAATCACCTTCACTGCCGTTAAACCAGTGGTGGTCAGTTTTGCACTGGCCACAGCTGTGCTGTTGCTGCCCTCTGCACCAGGCTCTGCATAACTGAAATATAATTGCTGGTTATTAGCAAAGTCGTTATCCAGCAGCACATCCAGTAAGCCGCCCTGGCCACCCACGGCGATGGCTGGTAACCCTGATAGCGGCGCACTTAACTGACCTTGTTGTACCAACCGCATTTGGCCGCTGCGTTCTGTCACCAATAACCTGCCATCAGGCAGAAATGCCAGTCCCCAAGGGTGTGACAAACCCGAAACCACAGTTTCTATTTTCAACTGATAGTGCTCAGTTGGCAAAAAGGCGGGTTCGGCCGCTATTGCTGTTGCCACGCCAAACGACAGCAGTGTCACAGGGAGGGCGGCAAGGCAAAAATTCTTTAGGTTGGCTAACAACATGGTCAGGCTCCGGTGCTTTTAATGGGCAGTTGGATGATTCAGTTCAGTGATTGCAACACCACTTCATGGTGGTTGCTGGTTTTAAAATCCTGATACAACTGCTCGATAACCCCGTCAGTACCAATCAGGAAACTGGTTCGATGAATACCATCATACACTTTGCCCATAAACTTTTTTTCGCCCCAAACGCCAAAAGCTGCGGCGACTTGATGGTCTGGATCGGATAATAAAGTGAAATTCAGTTGGTCGCGTTGGACAAATTTCGCCAAACTTTTCACTGGATCAGTACTGATGCCGACCACAGTGACGCCTTTGGCGGTAAATGCCTGCTGCTGATCCCGCAGGGCGCAAGCCTGCACTGTGCAGCCTGGCGTCATGGCCTTTGGATAAAAATACAGCAGCACTTTTTGCCTGGCGCACAGTTCACTGAGGTGAACTGTCTCATCAAGTTGATTTTTAAGGCTGAAGTCTGGCGCTTTGGCGCCGGGTTGCAATGTCTGCATGTTCATTTCCTTGGTTAGTTCGGCGTTGAAAACAGCCGGTTATGCCTGAATTTCAAAACTGCCGGTTAAGGCCATTTTTTCCAGTTGTTGTTGTAACGTCTGCCTGATTTTGCTGGCTTCGACGTCAGCGGGTAGTTGCACTGTCATCACGGTTTTGGTGTGAGCAACACCAGCCACCTGTAAAGTTTCAGAGCGCAGCGCGCCGATATAAACTTGTTGATCGGCCAGCAAACTGGAAATAGTGCCTAAGGTGCCGACTTTATCAGGGCCGGTATAAGACAACACATAAGGTGCTGATAACGGTGGTGGCTGATGCGCTGAAGTACGTTTGGTCATCGTCAGCAGATCAAGATCAAAACCAGAACTTGGCAATAAATATTCAATCTTGCTAATCGCCGCTGCATCACCGGCCAATAACATAATAAAAGTGAATTCATTGCCAAAGATGGCCATCCGGCTATCGACAATATTACAGTTGCAGTCGCTGACCAGCCTGGCCAGTTGACTGACAATACCGGTCCTATCAGTACCAATTGCGGTAACTACCAGTTGTTGAGCCATATTTACAAGCAACCTCAAACCGAAAAAGGGGAGCCGAGTTTAGCATAGTTCATTGAAAATTCATTAGTCTGCACAGTGTTGCTTGTGTTTGTCAGGCCGCGTCATTACCATAGGCAGCCTGAAATTTGAGGAGCAGTAGTTATGTTCAGAGGAAGTTATGTCGCCCTTATCACGCCAATGACCGAGCAAGGTCAGGTGGATTATGTCAGCCTGCAGCAGATGGTGCAGTATCAGCTGGATAATGGCACTGATGGTCTGATCATTATGGGCACTACCGGCGAAGCCGCCACTATCCCATTTAGCGAGCAGTTAGAGGTGTTAAGTGCGGTTATCGCTCAAGTCGCCGGTCGTTGTCAGGTACTGGCAGGAAATGGCTCTAATTCGACTGCAGAAGCCGTTGAAAAAACCATCCAGCTGAATCAACTGGCGATTGATGGTTTCCTGACGGTGACTCCTTATTACAATAAACCGACCCAACAGGGCATGGTGGCGCATTTTCAGGCAGTGGCCGCCGCCACTGATAAAGCTGTGTTGCTGTACAACGTGCCAGGCCGGACAGGCGTTGATTTATTACCGGCGACTGTGGCAACTTTAGCTTCGGTTGCGAATATTGTCGGCATTAAAGAAGCAACGGGTTCGCTGGAACGGTTGGCCCAATTGCAGGCGTTGTGCCCGGCTGATTTTGATTTACTCAGCGGTGATGACGCCAGCGCGATGAATTTTATTTTGCAAGGCGGCCATGGCGTGATTTCGGTCACGACCAATGTTGCTCCCTTGGCGATGAGTCAGATGATCCAAGCGGCTCGTGCCGGGGATGCAACCGCGGCGCAAGCCATAGATGCCAGCTTACAAGCGCTGCACCGTGATTTATTTATTGAAAGTAATCCAATCCCAACCAAGTGGGCACTGCGTCGGATGGGGCTGATTGCCTCTGATATGGCAAGATTACCCTTGACCCGGCTGGAACCAATTCACGCTGCTGCAATCGAACAAGCGTTGCAACAAGCTAACATTCATTTTTAGGAGTTTTTAGGTGCATTATTGGATTTCTGGAACCGTTATTGCCTCTGTGCTGTTATCAGGCTGTTCTTCCTGGTCCTCTGCAGAACCCAGCGTCAGTGCTGACATCAAACCGATCAAACCTTTGGTCGTTCCCGCAGGGTTAAAAGCGCCAAGAACACCGGCGCAATTTGATATCCCGGCAACAGTCGCCGCTGGCGTGCGTGGGGATGAGGTCGAATTAAGAGCGCCGATGCAAGTGCTGGCAGTGTCGACCAATGCGATGGTGGAAGAGGATGAAAAAGAAGTCCGGGTATTTTTCGAACGCAATGAATACACCGGCGACTTGTTGCCTTTTTTACAGCAGCAAGTGCAGGACTTTGTGCAAACAAGCAATCTTCAAGCGGATAAAGCCGCTGCTTTAAAGTGGCAAACTGGCTGGGTTAATGAATACCGTGAAACCGGCTGGTGGTTCTGGAAAGGTGAAGAGCTGTCACAACAAAGCCGTTTTAGCATCGAGTTACAGCCAAAGACCCATGGCCGCACTGTTGGGGTGCAGGTGAGCTTGCTTGAACATAAATATGCAGACTCGGACAAGCCGATTTCACCGATTGCCAAGCGTCGGGAAGAAGTGCATTTCTTAAACCGCATTGTTGATCATGTGGCGACTGTTGAACTGGCCTTGATCCGTGAAGCCAAAGCCAAACTGCCTGATGTGTTACTGACGCGGGCAGTCAACGACAAAAACGAAGCTGTCCTGCTGACCACTCAAACCATTGATGTTGCTTGGAGTCAATTAGAGCTGATTTTTGAAAAATTATCACTCGAAGTCACCGACTTAAACCGCACCGATTATATTTTCTATCTGAACTTTAAAAAGCCGGAAACAGGCTTCTGGGGTTCAATCTGGGGCGGCGATGAGCAACCAGTTTTACCTTTAGCTGAAGGTGATTACCAGTTGTTGCTGAATAAATCAGACAAAGGCACCATCCTGAAATGGCGTGATAAAGATGGCACTGCGTTAGACCAGGCCACAGTTGATGCGATTTATGATGTGTTGGTGACCACCATCCGCAATGAAAAAATCGAGTTATAATCTGCCCGATCTCGCTTAATGTAGCAGGCGCCCTCAGCGGGGCGCCTTGTTTTTTTTCAGCGGCAACTGAAGCTATCAGCGGCAAAGCACAGCTAAAAAAACCAGTTACGCCCGGATTGAACTTTACCCCGCCTTGTCAGTAGACTGCGAGCAGACTAAAACAAGAACAAGATGGGGTGTTTGTGCTGGAAGTTCATGATTATTTGAAAATTTTTATCGGTATTTTGGCAATCTTAAATCCACTGGGTGCCTTGCCGATGTATCTGTCGCTGACGCAGCATCACAGTGAGCAAGACAAAAAAGCGGTGGCGCTGACGGCGGCCAAAGGTGCCACCATCATTTTGTTGGTGACGTTATTTTTTGGCGAGTTTATTTTAGGGTTTTTCGGCATTTCAGTGAACTCGTTCCGGGTCGGCGGTGGCATTCTGATCCTGTTGATGGCGATTTCAATGTTACACGCCCAGACCAGTGGCGCGAAAAATACTGAAGCCGAGCGGCTGGAAGCGGCCAAACGGGAGTCCATTGCCATAGTGCCGTTGGCAATGCCAATGTTGGCTGGCCCCGGCGCCATCAGTTCGATTATTTTATATGCGAACAGAGCGGACGGCTGGCAACATTACCTGATTGTTTCAGCAGAAATTATACTGGTTGGCATAATTCTGGCCATTCTGATGCGGTTATCAGGTAAAATAGCTGGCAAACTGGGTCAGACCGGTATGAACATCATCACCCGGGTGATGGGGCTTATTCTGGCCGCGATTTCGATTGAATTTATTAGTCTGGGATTAAAGGGGTTATTCCCGATCCTGGCTCGTTAAGGACGCTAATCCATGTGCAGCACCTTCGCCTTGAAAATGTTCCGCCAGTTATTGGCTGGCAGTCTGTGTGGTCTAGCCGTACTGACGTTGTCAGTGCAGACCCGGGCGGCCGAATTAACCGATCTGTATCAGGCGCAGGTTGATGCCGGACAGAGCCAGTCGCAATGGCAGCAAGCAGCGATGGCGGCCGTACTGGTGAAACTGACTGGTAGTGAGCAAGTGCTGACTCAGCCAGCTATTGCGGTTGAGCTTAAGAACAGTGCCAACTATATCCGGCAGTTTCAGCAGGTGCAGCTATTGGGCCGCCCACTGATGCAGGTGCAGTTGGACCAGCAGAAAATCACCGCCTTGCTGCAACAACAACAAATCGCGATTTGGGGCAGTCGTCGGCCGGATTTATTGTTATGGCTGACGGAAAAATCGCTGGATCAGCCCAAGTTTGTGTTGGAGGCCGAGCATCCGTTGCGTCAGACTTTGGCAGCCCAAGCCAAACAACGTGGCTTGAGTTTTGTGTATCCGATGTTTGATGTTGATGATTTAGCGCTAGTCAGTGCGGCGCAACTTTGGGCCGGTGATTGGTCAGGACTGACAGTTGCGGCCTCACGTTATCAACCAGATCTGGTGCTGAACCTGTTGGTCGAATCCGTGGTCGATGCCAATGGTCAGGCAGCTTTACGGCTCATTCGCCAACAAATGGTGGATGGTGCTTTAGTGCAACAAGAGTACAGTGGCACAGATTGGAACAGTGTGGGACAGCAGTTGGCGACCGCATTGGCAGCTGAGCTGGCGGCGCAATATGCCGTCAAAGTGGTGGCGGCCGAAGCAGGGGCTGGTAATCAATTACAACTGACCATCGAAGGGATCAGTAGTCTATCGGATCTGGTTGCGCTACAAAAATTGTTTGGCTCTATGCTGGCCGTGCGTCAGTTCAGTGTGGTGGAATATCAGGCTCCTAAGGCGGTTCTGAAGCTGGAGTTGGCAGCGACTGAGGCCGATTTTTACCGGGCTTTGGCGCTGGAAAGCCGGTTAAAACCGCTAACCACTGCCCAAACCGATCTCACAGCTCCACCTGGTGAAAATACGGCGGTTGAAGCTGTCGCTGTGCCTGATGCCGATTTGAGCGCTGCTGAACAAGCGATGGCGGCGGCACTCGGTGTTGAGACGGCGCCAGTTCAGCCAGCGGCAACAGCGGGTCCAGGCTCAGAGGCGATGGCAGTGCCGGTTGCCGCCAGTCACTATCAGTTTATTCGCCGTTGATGCAGCCTACTCAGTTTACTTTGGCAGTAACGCTGCCAGATGATGAAACCCTGCACAGTTTCTACGGTGCAGACAGCAGTCCTGCCGTGCAATTTATTCTGCAATATCTGCAACCTGGCGCGGCGCAACTGCCGCTCTACCTGTTTGGGGCTAGTGGTAGCGGCAAATCACATTTGTTGTATGCCGCCTGCGTGCAGGCGCAGGAACTGGGATTGACCAGTCAGTTGCTGGCACTGGATGATTTTCGCCAGTACAGTCCGCGTTTGTTTGATGGCTTAGAGCAACTTGATTTAGTCTGTCTGGATAATATTCAGGCCATTGCCGGAGACAGTCATTGGCAGGTCGCTTTGTTTGACTTGTATAACCGGATGGTCGAGCAGGGCAAAAAATTGATCATTGTGGCGGACGAGGCCCCAACGCAGTTGGGGATTTCATTGCCGGATCTGGTGTCGAGGTTACAAGCCTGCACCAGTTTTCAACTCAGATTGCTCAGTGACGACGATAAACAGAAATTGCTGCAACAAAAAGCCCGGCTACGTGGTATTGAACTACCGGATGAGGTGGCCAGATTTTTGTTTAATCGTCAGCAGCGCGATTTGCGGGCTTTGGTTGATATTTTGGATAAGCTGGATAAAGCCTCCATGGTGCATCAACGTAAGCTCACCATTCCTTTTGTCAAAGACGTGCTGGCAGAAGGCACGGATTAAACCACAGAACTGAGTCCAAGCGGGCTTGTGGTGGTTTATGTTTTACCAAGCCTGCGTCTGAGACTGCCAAGTAGTCCCAATCTGCTGCAATTTCACGCTAACCTCGAAAAAACCTGAGCAGAAACAGCAATTATTGCTCGATTCTGGTGTATTATTGCCGGTTTAATCAAGTCACCATAATCAGGCTGGTCTGAGGATAACGATGAACCTAACTGCCATACTCGAAAACGCCTTAGCTGCCGTTGCTGCAGCTGCCGATGTCCAAGCACTGGAAGATGTGCGGGTGGAATATTTCGGTAAAAAGGGCAGCATTACTGAATTACTGAAATCGCTCGGTGCGATGGACGCTGAAACCCGCAAGGTTGCCGGTCAGCAAATTAATGATGTCAAACAACAAGTGCAAGATGCGCTGAACGCCCGCCGCGATGCCATGCAACAAGCGGTATTGCTACAAAAACTGGCGTCTGAGCAAATCGATATTTCGTTGCCGGGCCGCACGTTGGAAGCCGGTGGTTTGCACCCGGTGACCCGAACTATCCGTCGTATCGAAAGCTTTTTTGGTGAACTTGGTTTTGAAGTCAAGCATGGTCCGGAAATCGAAGATGACTTCCATAACTTTGATGCGCTGAACATTCCTGAGCATCATCCGGCGCGGGCTGATCACGATACCTTCTATTTTAATCCGAAGCTGATGCTCAGGACCCAAACCTCTGGCGTGCAAATTCGCACCATGGAAACTGAACAACCGCCACTGCGGATTATTTCACCGGGTCGGGTGTATCGTAACGACTACGATCAAACCCATACCCCGATGTTTCACCAGGTTGAAGGTCTGATGGTCGATAAGAATGTCAGTTTCACTGAGCTCAAAGGCATTTTGCACGACTTCCTGAACAATTATTTTGAAGAAGATCTGCAAATCCGGTTCCGGCCGTCGTTTTTCCCATTTACTGAGCCTTCCGCTGAAGTAGATGTCATGGGCAAAAACGGCAAATGGCTGGAAGTGTTAGGTTGCGGTATGGTGCACCCAAATGTATTACGTTCAGTCGGTATTGACCCGGAAGTCTATAGCGGTTTCGCTTTTGGCATGGGGGTCGAGCGCCTGACTATGCTGCGCTACGGCGTGACTGATTTACGATCCTTTTTCGAGAACGACCTGCGTTTCTTGAAGCAATTTAAATAAGCGGGGAGTTTAGCGATGAAATTCAGCGAATCCTGGTTACGGGAGTGGGTCAATCCACAATTATCAACCAATGAGCTGGCCGAGCAAATCTCAATGGCTGGTCTGGAAGTCGATGGCATCGATGCCATCGCTGGTGAATTTAGTGGGGTAGTGGTCGGCCATGTGGTCGAATGTGGTCGTCACCCGGAAGCCGATAAATTACAAGTGACCAAAGTCGATATCGGCAGTGGTGAGCTGTTGGATATCGTCTGTGGTGCTGCCAACTGCCGGCAAGGTTTAAAAGTGATGGTCGCCACTGTCGGTGCCGTGCTGCCCGGTGACTTTAAAATCAAAGCGGCCAAATTACGTGGCCAGCCATCGAATGGCATGTTGTGTTCTTTGTCTGAACTTGGCATGGCGGATAGCTCTGACGGTATCCTGGAATTACCGGCCGATGCACCTATTGGCAAAGATATCCGCCAATATCTGCAGCTGGATGATCACAGCATTGAAGTCGATTTAACGCCAAACCGCGCCGACTGTCTGGGTTTGCTTGGGTTAGCGCGTGAAGTGGGCGTGCTGAACCAACTGGATGTCAAGGTCCCGGCGATTGTGGACGTGCCAGCAACTATTGCCGATGTACTGCCAATCCGGCTGGAAGCGCCAGCCGCCTGTCCGCGTTATTTAGGCCGGGTGATTAAAAACATCAATACCGCCGCAGTGACACCGCTGTGGATGGTCGAAAAGCTGCGTCGCAGTGGCATTCGCTCTATTGATGCGGTGGTTGATGTCACCAACTTCGTATTGCTGGAGCTGGGTCATCCAATGCATGCTTTTGATTTGGCAAAGATTGAAGGTGGTATTGTGGTGCGTCATGCCAAGGCTGACGAAAAGCTAGTGCTGCTCGATGAGTCAGAAGTGACTTTACGAAGCAATACCTTAGTGATTGCCGATGAACACAAAGCACTGGCGATGGCTGGGGTTTTTGGTGGTTTACACAGTGGCGTGACCGCTGGCAGCACGGATATTTTCCTCGAAAGTGCTTTTTTCTCGAAAGTCGAGATGGCCGGCATTGCGCGCCAGTATGGTCTGCATACCGATGCTTCACATCGCTACGAACGCGGTGTTGACCCTGAGTTACAGCACAAAGCGATGGCTCGTGCCACCCAGTTATTGCTGGACATTGTTGGCGGTGAAGCTGGCCCGGTGGTGGAAGCTAAATCCGATGTGCATTTACCTAAGCCTGCCCAAATCAGCTTAAGCCGCAGCAAGCTTGATCGTATTCTGGGGATTGCTATCGACACTGCCACAGTGACTGAGATTTTCCAGCGGCTGGGTTTTGCGGTGCAAACCAACGCCGACCACTGGCAAGTGACAGTGCCAACGTATCGGTTTGATATCAGCATCGCTGAAGATCTGATTGAAGAAGTGGCGCGGGTGTACGGTTATAACAACATTCCGAATGTGGCCCCAGTTGCCAGTTTAAAAATGCGTCAGCACAGTGAAGCCGAGATTTCGGTGCATACGCTGCGGGATGTGATGGTTGGCCGTGGTTATCAGGAAGCTATTACTTATAGCTTTGTCGATCCGAAAGTACAGCAAGTGTTGTTCCCACAGACCGAAGCGCTGGTATTACCAAACCCAATCTCGGCCGATATGTCGGCGATGCGGTTAAATCTGTGGCCTGGTTTATTACAAGCCGTGCAGTACAATCAAAACCGGCAACAAAATCGCATCCGTTTGTTCGAATCTGGTCTGAAGTTTATTCCGGATGCCAGTGCAGAAGGTGGGGTGCGTCAGGTGGCGGTGTTTGGTGGTGTCATTATTGGTAGCTTAGCCAATGAACACTGGAGCATCAGTGAGCGCAATGTTGATTTTTATGATGCCAAAGGTGATGTTGAAGCCTTATTGGCGGTGACTTCGGCACCAGCTGAGTTTAGTTTCGACAAGGCCGAACATTCGGCGTTACACCCGGGCCAGACAGCGGCTATTCGTCGCAATGGTCAGCAAGTTGGTTTTATCGGTGCTTTACATCCGGAAGCAGAACGTAAACTGGGTATTAAAGGCAAAGCTTATTTATTTGAAATTGAATTAGCCGCTTTTGGGGAAAAACACCTTGTTTTAGCTCAGGAAGTGTCAAAATATCCAGCAAATCGTCGCGATTTGGCAATTGTTGTGAAATCTGATGTGCGTTTTTCAGATATCCTTGCTACTATTAGAAAAGTTGGCGGAAATCAACTAGTTGACCTAAAGTTATTTGACGTGTACACCGGACAGGGGATTGCTGATGGCTCTAAGTCGTTGGCTATTGCTCTGACATTGCAGGACAAGACGCGAACTTTGGAAGATAAAGACATCCAGCAGGTGGTGGCTTCCGTTGTTCAAGCACTTGGAGATGAGTTCAACGCAACGTTGAGGGATTGAGAATGGCGCTTACCAAAGCCGATTTAGCAGAACGTTTATTTACCAAATTTGGCATCAGCAAACGCGATGCCAAAATGATTGTTGAAGCTTTTTTTGAAGAGATCCGAGTGGCTTTGGAAGCAGGCGACCAGGTGAAACTTTCTGGTTTTGGTAATTTTGACCTCAGAGTCAAAAATCAGCGTCCAGGCCGTAATCCAAAAACAGGTGAAGATATTCCAATCTCCGCCCGTTGCGTGGTGACTTTCCGTCCTGGCCAGAAACTGAAAAGCCGGGTTGAAGTCGGCACCGCCAAAAAATAACTGTGCTGTGGTGCCATGAAGGTACCACAGAAAAGCCAGTTCTTCTGTGACCAATGCCAGTCAGTTAAGCTGACTGGCATTATTTTTTGCTGCGTATATTCACCTAACTTTAGGTTGATTTACCGTGGCTAGGCCTCGTGCTGCACGCTGGAGCGGCAGTGATCCTGCGCTGGCTGCTTGGTATCCTTTACTTTGCTCACCGCAGCCTGGCACTGTCAGTGCCAACTGCACTGACTATTGTTGTTGCACGACGACGACCATTATTTAGCGGAATGCAGAGTGTGACAGCGTAATTGCCATGGCGGCAAAACGGTTGGGTGCATTCAGTTTCTCCAGGATATTTGCCACATGATTTTTAACGGTATAGGTACTGATCCCCAGGATCATACCAATTTCACTGTTGGTTTTACCTGAGTGGATCCAATCCAGCACTTCACGCTCTCGCACTGTCAGGATCTGTAATGTGTCGACAGTGCTGTGAGCTGGACGTTTTTTACTGATCAAAGCTAAATTGGCTTGATGCAAATAGGGCAGGATCAACTGGATTAGGTATGATGCTGGTGCACATTTATTCGATCTTTTATTATTAAACGCGACCAGCGTAAAATAGCGGCTCTCTCTGTTATCCAAATCATAAAGCACCAGATCAGCCAGTGAATTCTTGGATTTGCACAAAGCTCTTAATAAAGACAGATTGTTGAATTTTTCTCTGGCCCCCACTTCTAGTAACGCTTTGGTAAATTCGCAGGGAAAACCAATACTTAATTCAGACTGGATGCTGAATTGTTGTTTATCTACCAATAACAGCAATAACCCGTCTGATTCGGCAAAGGCCAGCACCTCCTGTAGAAGCTGGCAATCCAGTAATCTGCTGTGGCTGGCACTTTTCAACCTTTCCACTGCGGTCAGAACTAAAGATAATTCTTTGGTGCATCCTGAAAACACTTGTATCTCCTCCAAGCCTGGTCGTCTACATTAATCCTTAATCTCCTGTTACGGAGAAGACAACAGAATTAGATATTTACCCTAATCAATTTATTTAATCGCCTGATTAAATAAAATAAAAGCTAACAAAGTAAAATGACAGTGACTACCTTTTTATGCTGATAAAAAACAGATATAAAGAGGATGAAAATAAGATAAACAAGTAAATTCATAAACATGTGCTGAATTCTTGTGCGCAGAACCCTAGCACTGCAGTCAGGATGTTCAGGGCTTAGATGAATATCAAAGGCAACAAAGAACATCGCAATGCTAGAAAAAGCCATTGACAGCTTTTGTTTTTTCCAATTTAATTAATTGAGTGATTAAATAAATTGGCATTTGACCAGGCACTTCAAAGCAAGCCGCCGCTGCCACACCTTTTATCTAACTGACCGCTGTTACTCAACTGAGTCATCGTCTCTGAGCAGTTGGCAGTAAGAGGAGATAGCCCGAGTGGAAACCATGATGAAACAGCGCGGGCGGCCGGCAGATCCGGACAAACAAGCAATTCAGAAGACCAGGTTATTAAAAGCAGCACAACAATTATTGGATGAAAATGCCTACAGCCAGATTGCGATCCGCGATATTGGTGCTTTGTCGAATATTAATCCGGCGATGATTAAATATTACTTTGGCAATAAAGAAGGTTTGTTTATTGCGTTGCTGAACCAGGTTGCTGATGAGCACTTTCTGATGTTTGAGCAATTGCGGACTGAATCCCGTCCGGTGTTGAAGTTTATTGAAGCATTCGGCGCTTTACTGCAAAGCCGGCCAGGCTTTGTCCATTTGCTCAGTCAGGAAGTGCTCGCTAAAACGACGCCGCTGGCAGAGGCTTTTCTGGCAGCATTTCCGGCCAGAGTATCAAAATTTTTACCCAGACTGATTATGCAGGAAACAGGTATTGTCGATCTGCATCGGGCCAGGCTGGCAGCGTTTCACTTGGTGACCAGTCTGGTGTCACCTTTTGTGTTTCGGGCTGTGCGACAACATGGTTGGCAATTGGCGGATGATGAGCTGTTTGGTCAGCAGTGGACCAGGGATTTGTACCATCATTTTTTAAATGGATTTAAGGAGTCTAATCTTGATGCACTGGAACTTCCGGGCTAAGAAAAACTTTCCGCTGGTACTATTGTCTGGGGTATTTTGCGCACTTTGCCTGATATTGTCGCAGCCAGGTATCTCGCATCAGGATTTGCGTCAGCAAGCCAGCCCGGCCAGTTATATCGAACTGAGCAGCCAGCAAATCCGGCCATTACTTAGTGGTTTTGGCCAGGCTAGCCCCGAAAAATTTCTAAATAGCTTGGCGGAAGTCAGTGGAAAAGTGGTGTTTCGGCATCCGCGATTAAAAAAAGGCGAGTTATTCAATGCGGGCACTGTGCTGCTGCAGATTGATGATGCCGAGTATCAATTGCGGCTCGCAAAAGCACAGTCTGCATTAACTACGGCAGAAGTCGAGCTTGCTGCGCATGACACTGAAATAAGCAATCAGCAGTTGGATGTTGCATTAAGTCAGCATAAATTAGCGATTGCTCAAGCTGAGCAAGCCCGACTGGCGGCTCTTCGCAAACAACAGAATTTGTCTGCTTCAGCATTGGCACAAGCGCAGCAAGCCGTGCTGATCCAGCAGCAGGAATTACAGCGATTAGTCAACCGGCAAAACTTATTTCCGCTGCAGCGCAAAGCATTGCTGGCACGGCAGCATCAGGCGAAAACTGATGTCCAAAAGGCTGAACTTGATTTAGCCAGGACAGTGGTCAGATTACCTTTTAGTGGCCGTATCGCCCAGGTCTCGGTGGAAAAAGAGCAGTGGGTGACAGCGGGTATGGCATTATTTAGTGCCGCTGGCATTGAACAAGTGCAGATCCATGCGCAGTTTGATTACCGTCAGTTTCAGCAGTTTGTTGGCCTGTTCAGCGATAATCCTGATTTTGCGCAGTTGTCGGAACAAGGCATAGAAGCTTATTTTGCCCGTCAGGGCGTCAGTGCCAGAGTTAGCCTGCTGGGGGATGACAGCGCAGTTTGGCAAGCCAGTATAGTCCGGATCCAGGATGAACTGGATCCACACAGTCAGACGGTCGGGGTGGTGGCCAGTATTTCTAACAGTTATCAGAATATGCAGCGCGGTAAAAAACCACCGCTCCTGACCGGGATGAAAGTACAGCTGGATTTATTGGGCAAAGCCAGCGCTTTTGTCGCGATACCACGACACTTGCTGCACAATCAACAGATCCTGTTGGCTGACGAAACTGACCAGATCCAGCCGTATCCATTAGGGTCATTGTTGTTGCAACAGCAACTGGCCCTTAGTACCGATCTATCGCTGGCAGGTCGGAAACTGCTGACCACAGTACAACAGCCGGCATTGCCGGGCCAACCGCTGCAGTTAACTCTGGACCAGACCACCGCTGCACAGGTACGGCACTGGATTGGAGCCTACTGATGATCAGATACTTCATCAGCCATCCAACGGCAGCCAATTTATTGATGCTGTTATTACTAGTGCTTGGGCTGGTTAGTTTGCCTCGCATCCATCGGGAAACACTGCCACAGATCCAGAGCTATCAGTTGGATATCCGGGTGCCTTATCCGGGTGCCACCCCAGAAAATATTCAGCAAAAAGTCTGTCTCAGTCTGGAGAATGCGCTCGATGGCATCAGCTTTTTGCAAGAACAACAATGTATGGCGCGGCAAAATTTGGCCGTGATGACAGTGAAAATGAGCGAATCGGGTGACTTTTCGCGTTTTACCACCGATGTAAAAAATGCGCTGGATAGTGTTGATGATTTACCGCCTGACATCGAACAGTGGACTATCACTGAGCGCGGCCGGACTCAGGAGGTGGTTTCAGTGGCCGTCGCGGCTGAACTGGATCGGGTTGCGCTGAAAGCGTTAGCACAGCGGGTCAAAGCCGAATTGCTCCGCCATCAGGATATTTCGCTGGTCGAAATCAAAGATTTTTCACCGCATCAGTTACAGATCCGTCCCACTCAGCAGACCATGCGGCAATATGAGTTAAGTCTCCCGGCGTTAGCGCAGCAACTACGCCAGCAAAATATTGAATTGCCGCTGGGGCTGATTCAGACACCGCTAAGCGATACGCAAATTCGACTCACTGACGAACAGCGCGATGTCGAGGGACTGGGTCGATTGCCGATCCTCAGCGGTTCTGTTGGTAATGAGCTTACATTGGCGCAACTAGCCCAAATCCAGGATGGATTTGAGCGCGATGACGCCCTGATTTTTTATCAGGGTCAAGCGGCCGCTGTGCTGGTGATCCGCAAAAATACCGAGCAGGATAGTCTCAAAGTGCTTGCGGCGACTGAACAGGTGCTGGCGTTGTTGCGGCAAAGCTTACCGCAGGGTATCACGCTGGCGATAACCAATAACAATACTTCAATAGTGCAGGACAGGATCCAGTTACTGTTAACCAATGCCTGGCAGGGGCTGTTGCTGGTGTTTCTGGTGGTGTGGTTATTCTTTTCATTGCGCTATACCTTTTGGGTGGTGATGGGATTACCCGTCGCCTTTGCCGCCAGTTTTTTCCTGATGCTGCAATTTGGCATTACGATTAATATGCTGTCGATGGTGGCTCTGCTGTTGGCGCTGGGTATCTTGATGGATGATGCAATAGTCATCGCCGAATCCATTGGTCAACATCTCAGTCGTGGCCTGCCGTTGCAAAGTGCGGTCCTGCAGGGAACGCTGCTGGTATTACCCGGCATTCTGTCTTCTTGCCTGACCACACTTTGTATCTTTGTCGGACTGGTTTTTATTGAAGGTGACCTCGGCCAAGTGCTGAAGGTGATCCCAATGGTGTTAATTCCGCTGCTGCTGGTTTCTCTGCTGGAAGCTTTGCTAATCATGCCGAGGCATCTGCATGACTCCTTGTCTGCACCAACGCGGCCTGTTAATGCCACTGTTGCTTGGTTGAGGCGCAGTTTTGAACAGCAGTTTGCCAGCTGGAATGATGCTGTTTATCATTTGAACATCCAACTTATTCAGTATCGGTATTTAATGGCTGGGGCAGTCGTTGCTTTGTTTGTGCTCTCTGTCAGTCTGCTTGCCTCTGGCCGGCTCAAGTTTACTGCTTTTCCTGATATTGATGGCGATGTGGTTCAGGCCCGATTATTGTTGCCTGGCGGGACGCCGTTACAGACCACCCAGGCGCTGATGCAACAAGTGCAGCAAGCTTTAACGTCCACCAATGACCAGCTGAGTCAGACCGAGAGCCAGCCATTAGTGCAAGCAGTGACCTTGGTGTTTGGTGAAAATCCTGATGTGGAAGATCAAGGCAGCAATCTGGCTTATTTGTCGGTAGATTTACTCAGTGCTGAGCAGCGCCATACCCAATTGCAGCAGTTTATTCAGCATTGGCAGGCGGCAGTTGGCACTTTGCCCAATGCCACGCTGAATTTTACCGAGCCTAAACTCGGACCGCAGGGCCGGGCTATTGATGTGCGCTTTAGCGGGCCTGATCTCGCGCAATTGCAATTGGCGGCGCAAGAGTTCAGTCGCTGGCTGGCAGGCTACTCTGGGGTATTGAATATTCATCAGACACTCAGGCCCGGTAAACCGGAATTTACTCTGCAGCTGAAAAGTGGTGCTTTGTCACTTGGCATTGATGCAGGCACGATTGCCAGCCAACTGCGGGCAGCATTTCAGGGCTTTAAAGTGGCAGAAGTTTATGCCGGTCGCGAAGCGTATGAAATAGTGGTGAAGCTGGCTGGGGAGAGTATGGATGATTTTGCTGATTTTGATCAGTTTCCGATTATTCACCCGCTGACTAAACAGACAATCCCGTTATCAACGCTGGTCGATGTTCGTCAGACCCGCGGATTTGCAGTGTTACACCGCTTTAATCAACAACCTAGTGTGTCGGTGTATGCCGATGTGGACGCTGGGATCACCACTGCCAAAACCGTGTTAACCGCGATTGAAGGCAGTTGGTTGTCAAACTTTCACCAGCGATTCCCCACGATAAGTTATGCAATCGAAGGGGAAGTGAAAAATGCCGCCATCACTCAGGCGTCGATCCGGCGGGCATTTTTGGCCGGACTAGCGGCCATCTTTTTGTTATTGGCCCTACAATTTCGCAGCTATGTCGAACCGCTGATTGTGATTGTGGCTATCCCATTTGCGCTGATTGGCGTGGTGTTCGGGCATGTGCTGATGGGGACCCATTTTTCGATGCCATCGCTGATGGGCTTTGTGTCGCTGGCGGGCATTGTGGTGAATAACTCGATTTTACTGGTACAGTTTGTCAAAAGCAGTGTCAGCCAGGGGATGCCGGTGCCGGAAGCTGCCGCCAAAGCAAGCCATGACAGATTCAGGGCCATTGTCATGACGTCAGTCACCACGATCGCCGGCATGACACCGCTGTTGTTTGAAACTAGTGTACAAGCGCAAATTTTGATCCCACTGGCCACCAGCGTGGTATTTGGTTTGCTAGCGTCGACTTTTTTGGTGTTGTTATTACTGCCTTGTCTTTACACCATTTTGGCGGATTTTCAGCTCACCGCAGTGCCTGATACCACAGACCATGGCCTGGCGCAGCGGGCAGTTTAACCAATGAACAACACCACAGCGCCGTGAACTGGCGCTGTGGTGTGACAGAACTGAAAAGCTCAGGCTGGCTGCGACGGCTGACACCAGTGGCGTAAATCCTGCTGGTTGTCGCTGAGGATATCGCTTGGGATCTGCTGGCCAGCACTAATGATTCGTTTTGCCAGCATAAAATCTTTGGCGGCGTTAATACAATCAGCCGCCAGGATACGGCCATCTGCCAGGTACCAGACCGAAAAACTTTGATCTGGCTGATGTTCCCTGACAATCACCTGCTGATAACCCTGATTCAAACCGGCAATCTGAATTTTGCTGTCGTATTGATCAGACCAAAACCAGGGCAATGCCGCCGGTGCAACTGGCAGGCCACACAAAGCTGCTGCCGCAGCTTTCGCCTGTTCATTAGCATTGGACACGGCTTCAATCCGGCAATAGCTGCCACTGAACGGTTCCAATTGCCGGGTACAATCACCTGCCGCATAAATATCCACATCTGAAGTCTGACCGCACTGGTTGACCACAATACCATCAGCCACCGTCAAGCCTGCTTGTTCAGCCAGTTTGGTCTGCGCTGTTGTACCAATACCGGCAATCACCAGATCCACCGGATAATGCCGGCCATCTGCGGTCGCAATGCCATTGACTCTGTCAGTACCGGTCAGAGCACTGATCTGCTGTCCGGTATGGATAGTTACACCATGTTGCTGATGTAGTTTCAGGTAATATGCCGATACCTGCGGCGAGGTCACCCGGGATAATAAGCGATGTTCCCGTTCAAATACGCTGATCTGAAAACCCATAGTTCGCAGTGCGGCAGCCAGTTCCAGGCCAACATAACCACCGCCAATCAAACCAATCTGGCGGCAACCACGCAGTTGTTGCTGTAACTGCCGGTTGTCTGCCAGTGTTTTCAGATAACAAACCCCGGCCAGTTCAGCTCCGGGAATTTGCAGACGCCGCACCGTACTGCCAGTACAAAGGAACAGCTTGTCGTAATGAAGGACTGTGCCACAGTCCAGCAACACTTGCCGTTGCTGGCGGTCAAGCCGCAGCACCTGACAATGCAGCCGCAGTTCAATCGAATCCTGCTGATAACTGGTCATTGGCCGGATCAACAACTGAGACTCAGTTTGTTGACCCAGTAAAAAGGCTTTGGACAGTGGCGGTCGGTGATAGGGCGCTTCTGGTTCAGCGCCGATTAAGATGATTTCACCGCGCCAGCCTTGCTGACGCAGGCTAAAGGCGGCCTGGGCGCCAGCATGGCCGCCACCGATAATAATACATCTTTGCATCAGTTAACCTGCTTTAATATTGGGATTCCGGTAAGTGCACCGTTAAGCCATGGTGTTGTTCCTGCACGATCACCTGACAACTGAGCCGGCTGAATGGTTTTGGCGCAATCACCAACTCCAGCAACTGACTTTCGTTGTTGCCAGGGACCGCCACCTTGTCCATCCAGTGTTGATCCAGATAACAATGACAGGTGGCGCAACTGCCTGAGCCGCCACACTCAGCTTCAATACCGGCCACTCTGTGACTGACAGCTGCTTGCATTAACGAGGCTCCGATCGGCACCTCGACCTGCTGTGACTGGCCGTTGGCTTGAATGAAAGTTATTGTCGGCATCTGCGCTCTCCTTAGCCTGAAAACTTACTGAGTTGCTGAATTTCAGCCAGCAATGCTGCTGGTTCAGCTTCTAGTTCACTGTCCATCGCGGTATTCCAGCGATTGAGAAAACCACAAATGGCGATCACTGCCGCAATTTCAACCACAGCCTGTTCCGAATAAAACTGTCCTAGTTCCTGATAATGTGCCGCTTTCAAATGCGCTGGTGAAGTGCTGCAAGCAAAAGCAAAACGCAAGGCAGCGCGCTCTTGATCGCTGTAGTAACTACTGGTTTCAAATTCAAAAGCCGCCAGGATTTTATTGCGATTGACCTGCAACCGGCTGGCAATATGTGAAAAATGCCCCTGGCAATAGTGACAGCCAGCGGCATTGCTGCTGATGGTGGCAATAGCCCATTTAAGTTCTACGCCAATATGATGAAACTGGCTGAGGCATTTAAACAAACCACCAAAGGCTTGCGCCAAGGCCGGATTTTTCGCCATTGTCATGATGCCGTTCGGAATAAATCCCAGATTATTTTCGATCGACAAAAAAACAGACTCCAATTCAGGTACGTCCTTACGCTGGACCGGCCGGACCAGATGGTTCATTACAGTGTGCATTGTTCAGTTCCTTAGGCTGTGTAAACGCGACTTTAAACTAGGCGTCTAGCTGCCGGTTGCCCATAGTCCAGTGTAGTCATGCAACTAGTCCGGTTGAACCATGCCCGCCGTGGCAAATTTTTTTTATCTTGAAGCAGGCAGTTCGAAGGTCGTTACCAGGATTCGTGGTGATGAGTTTTTCGGCGTAAAACGTGCCGGCTCATTGCAGCCTGAGCAATGGCTACCATGCACTGACTTCTGAATAGGGAAACCGGGATGATTGAACAATTAATTGATTTTGTGAATAAGGATCTATTAGAAGGCGCAGCGCCAGATCTGGATCAACATACACCCTTGCTGGAATTAGGGATCCTGAATTCATTATCGATGGTGCGTTTGCTGGCCTATATTGACCAGCAATTTGGGGTGAAAATTCCCGAGCATGGCATCACGCCGGTCCATTTTGAAAATCTGCGCACCCTGACTGAGTTTATCCAAACGCAGACTGTGGCTCCTGAGTTATTGGCACAACCGCAGGTTTCTGAGCTGGACCGACTGGTCCGATTGCAGCAGAGCTACGGTATTGAAAGTCAGTTGGTACCGGCTGGCGTTGGCTTTGCGCAACATGTGCTCAGGGTCAAAGGTGAGGGTCCATTATGGATTTTGTTGCCAGCGCTGGGCAACCCGTCCACGGCCTGGTCGTCGTTATTGCGTTCAGTACAGGGGCGTCATGATGCCGTTGCACTGGATTTAGCTGGTTTTGGTCTCAGTCAGTGTGAAAAGGCCGTGCCGACTTTTGTCGATCATGTCGAATACACTTTGCAATATCTGGCCACGCTAGAAGAACAGGAATGGGTACTGGTCGCCAATTCTGCCGGTACCATGATTGCGGCAGAAATCGCCCGTCGTTATCCAGAACGGGTGAAAGCGCTGATTTGTACCGGCTTTGGTCTGATCCAGGATGTGGACAGCTGGTGGCGTGATTTGCAGCAAATGGCATCAAATCCTGAACAATTTCTGGCTGCCGCCTATTACCATCCACCAAAGATGACTGCGGCGCTGAAAAACTTGTTGGACGATGTATTGTCACGCCCAGCCTATCATCAGTTTTTAGATCAGCAAGCGCGCAGTTCAATTAGCAAAACCTTTGCTGGTCTTCAAGTGCCAACCCTGTTTATTGCCGGTAACCATGATCAGATCATTCCGCCAGAATGGAGTGAACAAGCTGCCGCTTTGTTGCCGCATGCGCAGGTTACCCGGCTGTCCCGATGTGGTCACTTTTCAGCGTCGGAACGTCCGGAGGAATTTTTGTGGGTGATTGAAGACTTCTTAGCAAAGGTGGCTACAGCATGAATACAGCAGCACATTATGATGTCGTGATCATTGGCAGTGGTCCAGCAGGCACTTTATGTGGCATCGAGTGCCGAAAAAAAGGTCTGTCGGTGTTATGCATCGAAAAAGAGCAATTTCCTCGTTTTCACATCGGTGAATCTTTGACTGGGAATGCTGGGCAGATTATTCGGGATCTGGGGCTGGCGGAGGCGATGGATGCGGCTGGCTTTCCGGCTAAGCCTGGGGTGAATGTCATTGGCTCGTTATCTCGGAATGAATTTTTTATTCCTATTTTGGCTCCAACCTGGCAAGTCCGCCGTAGTGATTTTGACCAGTTGCTGAAAAATAAAGCGATTGAACATGGCGTGCACTATCAAACGGGTCTGGTCAAAGATGTGATCCAGCAGCAGGGCAAAGTGTTAGGGGCAGTGTATAAAGTCGGTGATAGTGAGTTTCAGGTCTATTCCAAAGTGTTGGTTGATGCCAGTGGTCAGCAGACTTTTCTGTCACGTAAAGGGATTGCCGGCAAGCGTGAAATTGAGTTTTTTTCCCAGCAAATAGCCTCATTTGCCCATTTTGAAGGTGCAGAGCGAGATTTGCCGCCGTTTTCGACCAACACCACAATTTTGTATTCCAAGCAGTATCACTGGTCGTGGATTATTCCTATTTCACCAACCGTCGACAGTCTGGGCATTGTGATCCCAAAAGAGCTGTATTACCAGGAGTGTAACAATCCTGAAGATGCCATGGTCTGGGGGATGGAGCATATCAGTCCGGAACTGAAGCGGCGTTTTAGCCATGCCACCAGGCTGAGCAAGCCTGAGTCGATGGCAGACTTTTCTTACCGGATCGAACCTTTCGTCGGTGATGGCTGGCTTTGTATCGGCGATGCTCATCGCTTTCTGGACCCGATTTTTTCTTACGGTGTGTCTTTTGCCCTTAAGGAAGGTATTCATGCTGCAGCCGCGATTGGGCAAGCGATTAGCACGGGTCAGTGGAAAAGTCCGTTTTATGCGTTTCGCGACTGGAGCAATGGCGGGCAACAAATTGCTGCCGATTTGATCCGTTATTTCTGGATCTACCCAATTTTCTTCGGTTATCAGATGCAGAACCCGGATTTGCGTGATGAAGTGATCCGTTTGCTCGGTGGCTGTTGTTTCGATTGTAAAGACTGGAAAGCGCCGATGATTTTCCGCAAAGCCATTGAAGAATATGACCGTAAGCAACTGGCCGCCAAACAGACGGTGTACCAGCCAGCAATGGCGCTGTAATCAGAGGGTCGCCAGCGACTGCAGTCAGCTGGCTTAGTGAACTGCAAAAGAGGGAACAAGCATGGATTTTCAATGGAGTGACGCGCAGCAGGAATTATTTGCCCACGCGCTGAACTTTGCCAGCAGTTTGTCGGCTGCGCCGCAGGATACCGCTGAATTTCCGCGGCAAGCCTGGCAGGCCCTGGGTGAGTTTGGTTTATTTGGTTTACCCATCGACGGCCGTTATGCCGCCAAAGGATCAGGTTTTGACATTCTGACAACAGTACGGGTACTGGAAGCTTTTGGTCAGGGTTATGCTGACACTGGCCTGCTGTTTGCCGGGGCCGCTCATACCTTCGCCTGCTGTATGCCACTTTATCTGCATGGCAGTGAAAAGTTAAAGCAGCAGTTATTGCCACAACTGGCCAGTGGTGCATGGATTGCAGCCAATGCCATGTCCGAAGCCGCAGCTGGCTCTGATATTTCCAAACTTGCCACCACTGCGGTGCGGGATGGCGACTATTACGTGGTCAACGGCATTAAGTCTTATGTTACCAACGGCAGTGTGGCTGATTATTTTTTGGTGTATGCCACTACCAATAAAGCTTTTGGCTATTTAGGTCAGACTGCTTTGCTGATACCTGCCAATTCGCCGGGGATCCAGGTTGGTTTGCCTTATCAGAAATTGGGGTTACATTCAGCGCCACTCAATCAGGTGTATTTCGATGAGGTGCGGGTGCATCGTGATTTCCTGCTTGGCGAGGAGGGCCAAGGGGCGCGGATTTTTGCCGGTTCCATGGATTGGGAGCGTTGTTGTTTATTTGCCTTGTTTGTCGGCGTGATGCAACGGGATCTGGAGCAATGTATCCAGTACGCCAATTTACGTCAGCAAGGGGGGAAAACTATCGGCAAGTTTCAGGCGGTGTCACACCGGATCGCTGATATGGAAGTGCGACTGCAAAGTGCCAGATTGTTGTTGTATTTTGCCGCCTGGCAAAAATCACAGCAGGTCGATAATACCAAAGCGGTGGCGTCCAGCAAACTGGCGATCAGCGAAGCTTTTGTCCAGTCAGGACTGGATAAAATCCGTATCCATGGCGCCTTGGGCTATATGCAGGAAAGTCAGCTCGACCAGAGTCTGCGTGATGCCATGGGCTCTGTTCTGTTCTCAGGGACTTCTGATATTCAACGGGAGTTAATTTGCCACAGGTTGGGCTTATTATGATGACGCGGCTGGAACATATTTTTCTGCAGGGCTGTCAGTTGGCCGCGCCCACCATGCTGGCCGTGACCGATGCCAATGAAAGTTACACCTATGCTGAACTGACAGCCTGTCGTGCCAAAATTGCGTTGTTGTTGCAGGACCAAAAGCTGCAAAGTGCAGACCGGATCGGTTTGTGGCTGGATAAGTCCTGTCGGGCACTGGCTGCTATGCTGGCGGTATCGGCGGTCGGGGGGTGTTACGTCCCGATTGACCCGCTGAATCCGCCGGGCCGGGTCAGCAGTATTGTCAGCGATTGTGAAATGCGGCTGCTGATCACGACTGAAGCCCGTTATCACCAGTGTCTGGCCAGTGGGCTGACTGGGCTGACTTATCTGTTACTCGACAGCCAGCCACAACAGCAATACCCAGCTGATGTGCTGACCTGGCAGCAACTGGACAAATTCGATAGCAGCACTTTTCAGCCGCCGTTAGCCCAGGATGAGGATAGGCTGGCTTACATTCTCTACACCTCAGGCTCGACGGGTCTGCCTAAAGGGGTATGTATCAGCCATCGCAATGCTTTAGCTTTTATTCTGTGGTCACAACAATGCTTACAGCCGCAAATGTCTGACCGGTTTGCCAATCATGCGCCCTGGCATTTTGATTTATCAGTGCTGGATATCTATCTGTCACTGTTAACTGGCGCCAGTCTTTACCTGGTGCCGGAAATGGTCAGTTATCTGCCGGAACCACTGGCCGGGTTTATTGCCCGGCATCAGTTAACTATCTGGTATTCAGTGCCAACGGCTCTGGCGTTGATGGTGGATCAGGTGGCTGATTTCTCCAGTAAAGTGAGTAGCTTACGCCATATCATTTTTGCCGGTGAGCCATTTGAAGTGAAAGCATTGAAACGCTTGCGCGCGGCGTTACCGCAGGTGGCCTTGTACAATTTTTACGGACCGACTGAAACCAATGTCTGTCTCGCCTATCAGGTGCCAGCAGAAGTGCCGTCGCTGTTACCGGTCGGCCAACCAGCCAGTGGTGCGGTTATCCGTATTCTGGCGGAGGATGGCACAGCGGTGCTGGCTGGCCAGCAGGGTTTTATTACCGTGGATGGCCCCAGTGTGTTTAGCCGGTATTGGGGCTGTGCCGTCCGCAGTGAGGCCGATTACAACACTGGTGATATTGGATACCAGGATGGCAATGGCGACATTGTGTTTGTCGGTCGGCAGGATCATCAGGTCAAAGTGCGCGGCTACCGTGTCCATCTGGCCGAAGTTGAGCGGGTGATTTATTTGCACCCTGTTATCCGGGAGTGTCTGGTGCTGCTGGGTGAGGATCAGAAACTTCATGCTTATGTCGCTACCGATGGCGAAGCACCCACTCTACTGGCGCTGAAGCTGCACTGTGCCCGCTGGTTGCCCAAATATATGTTGCCCGATCAGGTGCATATCGCTGCGGCATTGCCACGCAATCGCAATGGCAAATTATCCCGTCAGGCTTTGCTGGAGCAGCAGGCACGCTGATAGCCGTCACTTACATCAAGTCAGTGTCGGTTGCCGACGCTGCGAGGAGAATATATGAATAAAAAAATTGTCGTCATTGGTGCCGGTTTATCTGGTATTGCAGCGGTCCGGCAACTGACTGCTGCAGGTCATCAGGTGTTGTGCCTGGAGAAAGCAGAAAATTTTGGTGGGGTTTTCGCCGATAAAAAAATTTACGAAGACTTGTACCTGACTATTTCTAACTATTTCATGGCTTATTCTGATTTTCTACCAGAGCAACAAAAACTGAAATTTTGGTCGAAAAAAGAATATGTGCAATATCTGGGCGATTACATTCAGCATTTTAAGTTGGCAGCACATATTCGTTATGGTCACGAAGTGCTGCAAGTGGTACCGGTCAGTGGCGATTTACAGGCCCCTGAGCAGGGCTGGCGCATTCGTTATCGTGATGTAAGTGGTGAACATGAAGAGCTGGCTGAGATGGTGGTGGTCTGTTCGGGCCATTTCCAGACGCCAAAATTGCCAGACATCGAAGGGTTGGCGCAGTTTGCCGGCGAGGTGGTGCATTCCAATGACTATCGCGACAAAATGCAGTTTAAAGATAAAAAAGTGCTGTGTGTGGGGCTGGGCGAAAGTTCTGCCGACATTACCTCAGAAATCTCCGAGGTGGCCAGTCAGTGCATCCTGTCGTTACGGCGTTACCCAGCGGTGGCGCCACGTTATATGGCGTTTCAGGAGGACCCCTATTTCACCATTGACACTTCCTGGCTAACGTCGCGCATCGTCAATAAATTACCGCACCGTTATCACGGTGGCATAACCAAAGGCATTTTTAAAAAATACATTCAAAGCCGGAATGACCATTTGCGGATCCGGGGCGAATGGTTGAAAAAATCCGGCCCTTCTTACCATCAGGCTGTGACTAAAAATGAGCGCCTGTTTAAACCCATCGCAGAAGGTAAAGTACTGCCGAATATTGGTGGTATCGCCAGATTTGAGCCAGATGCTGTGGTGTTTCAGGATGGCAGCTGGCAGCAGATTGATGCGGTGGTGTTTTGCACCGGCTATCAGTTGAAATTCCCGTTTCTACAGTTACCAGTGCACAATAT
>CAZGHW010000020.1:0-52095 GCA_964525695.1 uncultured Rheinheimera sp.
CCGGCAGCGGGCATGGTATCAAGCGGGTGTAGCATTAATAGGATCAGTTATTTAGGTCAATCGCAGGAATATGCCTGTCGCGCAATACTTGCAGGCAAGGGCTGGAAGCTACGGAAAAAGGACAAACACCACTCGTATAAAGAACCGTGGTTACTCGTGTCTAACTTGGCTTATTGCTTCAAATATGCGAAGAAAATCAACAAGCTTTATGCTGCGCGAATGCAAATCGAGGAGGCATTCCGCGACCAGAAAAGCCAGACATACGGCCTTGGCAGCAATGCGCATCGCACGAAAAAGAAAAGCCGGTTAGAAGTTCTGCTTCTGCTGGCTGCGCTGGCCAACTGGTTGCATTACATGCTTGGGCTAGCAGCTGAGTTGGCTGGTAAACACAGGTCGTTTCAAGCGAATTCAGTGAAAACTCGCAGAGTGTTATCGTTCAATTATCTGGGTAAACGACTATGCCGATTAGCCAGAGTAGGCATCAGCAGCGAGGAGATCCAAGCTGCAGTCAGGCAACTGCTTGAATGGGTCAGTGTTTTTGACTGGTCAAATGTAAGAAAGGTAATCGCATGATATTGTTAGGTTATTTCAGGGGATCCGTCAGGAAATACGCACGACACACAGTGTAAAGTCCGATCCCCTTTTCCGGTTATGATCTTTTTACCCGTGTCTTAAATGTTTCCAACTGCAAGCCGCCCGCTCGGTTCGAAAGTTGATAGGTGGGAGATTACCGGTTCTCGAAATTTTCGAGAACCCCGATTTATTGATTTTCAGTAACGTCCGCTATCAGTGAAAAGCTCAGAAGTGAACTTTATTTTCCTAGCTTGAATTAGGACAAAAAAAAGTCTTTAGAATAGTAAACCCTGATTCAATTATGGTGGGTTATTTATGAAAAATTATTTCGTTGTCAGCGTTGGCTTTAGTGATACTGGTTTTGCGGAAACTGAGGTCAGAATTGACGCTTCGGACATACTGTACGTCCGTCCAATTTTGACGTATTTGGTCCAGTCGCATTTTGCTGGTTATGAGGATGTGCACCCAAAGACCCGGTACATTAGACTTACCGGAGCAACCGGACAGATTACTTGGAACATGGCAGGAGTCGGCAACATGCCAAACCCAACTGATGTAGAGCTGCCAAATCCATTCAGTAAAATTGATTGGGAGGAATTACTCTCAGCTAATTCATAACAATTCTACATGTAGAAGACTACGGGTGAGAATGTTAACCATGCTCGCCCTTAGCTATGGTTCATTCAGTCTCAACAACGTCCGCTTTCAGTGAGAAGCAGCACTTTAATCGAGTTGTAGTGAATTTCCGCTTTTGGCACAAAGCTACATTCTGAAGTAGCGACTCCAACTTAAGATGTTGACTGTTTTGCCGTTTAAAGCCCTGCCATCAGAGTAAAGTTTTGTTTCAGGTGGTCAGTGAGCTGCAACGAGTGGGGTGATCGATTGGCAATCAATGATGCCATCATTTCCTGCCATCAGCGGCGGCTCTTTCACTGCAGCAACAGCACGGCAGTAAAATTGCTGCTGCGCTTTTCAGTCGGCATTTGCTAAAATACTGGCCTGACCTTTATTGAGACTTGACGATGAAATTTCCCGGCCGCCGTAAACTGAAGCATTATTTCCCGGTATCCCAGCCTAAATTACAACTGCCCAGCTTTGAAGTGCGGCCTGAACTGGACACTTATGTGGTAGGGCTGGATCAGACCATCGTTGATGTGATTGCCAATGTTTCCGATGAGTTTTTAGAAAAATACAATATTGGTAAAGGTTTATCCAACCTGGTTGAACACGGCAAGGCTGATCAGATTTATCAGGAATTGGTGCAAAACGCGGCTATCTCCGATCATTTTGCCGGTGGCACCATTGGCAATACCATTCACAACTATTCAGTGCTGGCGGATGATAAATCGGTGTTGCTCGGAGTGATGTCGGCCAATATCCAATTGGGCAGCCCGGCTTATCATTATTTGTGCCATACCAGTTCCAAAGTCGATATGAACCATTTACAAGGGGTGCATGGCGATATCGGTCGCGGTATTACCATGATTACGCCGGATGGCGAGCGTACTTTTGTTATTGATCCGGGCGCGATGGATGCATTAACCCCTGAGTATATTCCGGAACAAATTATTGCCGGTGCGGCGGCTGTGGTGGTCAGTGCTTATCCATTGCGGGCTGTCGGTCAGCCAATTCAGCAGGCGATGTTACGTTTATTACAGGTCGCCAACCAGCATCAGGTGCCGGTGGTGATGAGTCTTGGCACTAAACATCTGGTGGAAGAACATCGCGAGTTGATTTTAGCCACAGTGCAGCAGTATGTGGATGTGCTGGCGATGAACGAGTTGGAAGCAGAAGCGCTAACCGGTTTTGCCGATCCCTTGCAAGCGGCTGAAGCGGCGCTGGAACTGACCGATATGGTGTTGATCACAGCCGGCGCTGAAGGTTTATATCTATGTGGTTACACCGATGAGGCGGGTAAGCGGGAAACCTCGAATCCGATTAAATCCGGTACCATTGCCGATTACAACCAGTTTGAATTTAGCCGGCCGGTGCAGCGTCAGCATTGCAAACAACCAGTGAAAGTGTTTTCCCATATTGACCCTTATCTGGGCGGGCCAGAGCGGATCAAAAATACCAATGGCGCCGGGGATGGTGCCTTAGCCGCTATTTTGCATGATATTGCCGCCAATCATTACCACCGTCATGCACTACCGCTGTCAAGCAAACATGAATTGCCTTATCTGGCGTACTCTTCGTTTGCCCAGATCTGCAAATATGCCAATCGGGTCAGCTACGCCATTCTGGTGCAAAATGCACCACGGTTATCGCGGGGTTTACCGGAAAAAGAAGACAGTCTGGAAGAAGCCTATTGGGAACGTTAAGTTCGGCAGCTGTAAGCGAGCAGCGCTAACTAACTGATTTAATTTCTGTTCCTTTAGAAAACCGGTGTTTATTAACCTTTGTACCCCTTGTGGTGTATCAGGCAACACCGGTTTTTTTATCGTCGATATAAATCGCAATTTCACCGCATCTGTTTGTCAATCCGTTTGGGTCTCTTTATAGTCGTCGCAATTTTCTGTCGTCAGGGATGTCGTGCTCCAGCACCGCTGCCGGCTGCTGACGTTTTTACCTAGAGATGGAACCCGCATGACAATTTTTACCCGACAGCCTGCAACAACAGTATTCTGGCCAACAATAGCGCGCTGGCTCGCTCCGCTGTTGTGTTGCGCTAGTCTTGGCTTGACGCTGCTCGCGCCGGTTTGGGCTGATATCCAGATCCCCAGAACCACAGGGGCTATTGCAGTCGATGGCGAGCTGGATGAAAGTAGTTGGCAACAAGCCAGTCCAGTAGAGCTGCTGTATGATACCTGGCCGGCAGAAAATAGTCCGGCACCGGTCAAAACCACGGCTTATGTGATGGAAGATGGCGAGTATTTTTATGTCGCTTTCATCGCCAAAGATCCAGATCCAACCGCCATCCGGGCTTTTTACCGCGACCGCGATAAAGTCTGGGATGACGATAGCGTCGGCATCAAAATTGATACCTATCATGATAGTAAATTGGCCTATCAGTTTTTTATTAACCCATTGGGTGTGCAGGCGGATTCGATTGAAAACGAAGTCACTAAAATGGAAAGTGATGCTTGGGATGGGATCTGGCATAGTGCCGGTAAAATCACCGCTGCAGGCTACCAGGTCGAAGTGGCCATCCCATTGCGGATGCTGAATTTTAACGAGCAACAGACGTCGCAGAAATGGAAGCTTGAGTTACTGCGCTTTTATCCGCGGGATGTCAGGCATCGCTTGTCCAGTAATATGATTTCGCGACAAGATCCTTGTTGGATCTGTCAGATGAGCACAGCCACTGGTTTTGCCGGCGCTCAATCTGGCAACAATTTGACCTTAGTTCCAGCCTTGGTGGCTGCTGCCGAGCAACAGCGCACTGTCAGTGCTGAGGGTCACTCAGACTGGCGAACCAATAATAATCTGGAACCCAGCCTGGATTTAAAATGGGGCATTACGCCGGATATCAATTTTAACGCTACCTTAAATCCAGATTTCTCTCAGGTTGAAGCCGATGAAGCCCAGGTGTCGGTGAATGACACTTTTGCTTTGTTTTTTAACGAAAAACGTAGCTTTTTTCTCGATAACGCCGACTATTTTGCTTCACCTCTTGATCTGGTCTACACCCGTAATGTGTCGTCACCGGATGCTGGTGTGCGTTTAACCGGCCGGCAACAACAGCATTCTTTTGCTTTTTTTGCCGCCAATGACAAAACCACCACCTTTATTGTGCCAGGCAATGTCAGCTCAGATATCGCCTTTTTGGATGAAAAAAGTGAAAACGCCGTGCTGCGCTATCGCCATGATTTAAATCAGGCCTTGTCGCTCGGTATGATTAGCACCTTTCGTCAGTCCGAGCATTACCATAACCATGTCACGGGTGCCGATGTAAAATACCAGTTGGATGCCCAAAATAAGGTGATTGCACAGTGGCTCTATAGTGACAGTGCTTATCCACAGAGTGTGCAGCAACAGCTCTCGGCGGAGGCGCGCTTAAGAACGCAGGGCGATGGCCTGACCGATCAGGCGCAATATCTGGCTTATGAACATGAAAACCGTGCTTGGCGCTGGTACAGCCGTTATCAGGCGATGGGGCAGGATTTTCGCGCTGATTTGGGGTATTTACCACAAACGGACTGGACTAAACAAACCCACGGCGGTAGTTATCAGTGGTTTTATCAACAGCAATGGTTCAGCCGCTTTAAAATCCAGGGTGACTGGGACATCAGCCACAACAGTGATGGCGAGTTGCTGGAAAAAGAAGCTGAGCTTGAACTGCAGTGGGAAGGGCAACAACAATCCAATGGCTTTGTTGGTGCCACCCGGCGCGAGCGCGTCGGCAGCCGGCATGATCAGAACATCCTGCGGATTGATGCCAATACCGCCTTATTTGCCGAAAAACTGTTCAGTGCTGGCGCCGAATTTCAGCCGCTGGCCGGACTTTTTCTTGAGGTCGAAGCTGAAGCGGGTAAAACACTGGATTTTCGCAATAACCGGCTCGGTGATGGGCTGGAACTGGTACCAGAGCTGAAATGGCATCTGAACCAGCATTTACAATTGCAGACCAGGCATACTTATCGCACATTGGATGCGGCCAATGCTGAGGTGTTTACTGCCAATCTGACGGATGTCCGGCTCAGCTATCAATTTTCGGTGCGTAGTTTTGTCCGGCTGGCGTTGATTTATGCTGATATTCGCTATAACCCTTTGAATAACATTGGGGAAGTTCAGGCACAGCAGAAAACACTCGGCTCGCAATTACTGTATTCCTACAAACTGAATCCGCAAACCTTATTTTTTGCCGGCTACAGTGATAATGCCTTTAGCAGTGATGAAATTCAGCAGTTAACGCGCGATCAACGTTCAGTGTTTTTGAAGTTTAGTTATGCCTTTGCGCTGTAATCGCATGCCGATTGGCGCAGCGTCGCAGCAAGTGCCCTTGACATAGGGTGAAGCTGTGGGGTTGTTGCAGTGACAGCTGTCGCGGCATCGGCTAACTGCCCATGGTTAATGCATATGACGCCGAAGTAAGCTACTGATATCATTTGGGTTATCGGCAGCTGCTTGACGAATTTTTTTGATTTTATCCGATTGCAGCCAGGCCACTAAGGTTGTTTCTGTTTGCTGTTGCAGTGCGGGCTGATGAAATGCCAGTCGGTATCGCACCAGCGGCAGCAGATGGAAGCTACGCACCTGCTGTTGGCTGGCCTGCATCTCCTTGAGTCGTCGGTAAAAGGTGACTTCATCCATCACCAATAACTGAGTTCTGCCCTTGAGCAATAACTGAATGGCTTGGGTATGATCCAGCATTTCCTGATAGCCCGGCGCTTGCTGGCTGATCGCAGTAAAGGCAGGTCCCAATGCCTGATGCGCATTCTGAAAAGCGGTCAACTGGCAACAGGCCAGATCAGACAGTTGCCGCAGCGGTTGATTAAAACCGGCCAGAGCAAACACCTTGTTTTGAAATTGCAAATAGGGACTGCTGTAACTGAGCTCTAGTAACTGTTGGGCCTGGCGGGTGGCTACATCGATTTTTTTTTCCCTCAGCAGCTTGGTCAGCCGCGCGTAAGGTGCCACCACAAATTCAACCCGATAACCTAACTCGGTAAACAGCAGATAACTGAATAAAATATCAAAGTTATTGGCAGGTCCGGTGCTACTGCCATTAACCTGATCACTAAAACCAATACCGACCCTGATCACAGTCGCTGCGGCCTGAGCCTGCGCTGCAGGCAGCAACACCAGCAAAAGGCTGAGCATTAGATGTAAAAACAAGGTGTTGTGCAGGCGGGGGCGCATCAATGTTCCTTTTTTATCTCAACGCTTCAGGGTAGCAGATTTTTACGCTGGCTTCCTTCTGCCCAACTCAATAGCCAGCATAGGCATGCCAGCAACTGGCAGCGCAGACTGTGGACAAACTCTGGCAATGATGGGATTGCCTGCAGTGATGGATGAGTACTGCTATTTGCCACAATCCAAGACGGATGATGGGCTTGGACACTCAGCTGAGTGAAGGGCTAGCAAAGCCAAAGCTTTGCTAGCCCTTGGCTTAGCCGCGCGCTTTAGCGGCTTTTTTTAAGGCTTTTTTCTTGGCAGCAGATTTAGGCTTTTTGGTTTTACCCGGCGCCTTGGCTTCTTTGTGTTTTGGTCTTAATTCTTCAATCACCCGCCGTTTTAACGCTTGCTCAGTATAACGTTCAACTTTGCCAACAATACCGATGTCATGGGCTTCGACCAACGAAATGGCAATGCCTTTTTTACCGGCGCGGCCAGTGCGGCCAATCCGGTGAATATAAATATCCGCAGTGCGCGGCATATCGTAGTTAATCACATGGCTGATATCATCGATATCCAGACCACGGGCTGCGACGTCAGTGGCCAGTAAAATTCGCACCTGACCGTTGCTGAATCTGGACATCGCCTGCATCCGTTTGTCCTGTGGCATTTCGCCTTGCAGCCAACAGGTTTTAATGCCAACCGCTTCCAGTTGACCGGTTAAGGTCGCCAGCCGCTCTCTGGTTTTGATAAACACCAACACCTTGCTCATTTCCGGCTGTTTCAGTAAATGGATCAGCAGTGCCAGCTTGTGATCGGCATCATCGGCCAGATGGATCCACTGGGTGATCTTGCCCATTTCGCGCCGTGGTGGGGCTGCTTCCAATAACACCGGTTCTTTTAAGGCGCGGGTAGAGAAACGGCTGATGGCAACGCCTTCCAGGGTGGCTGAAATTAACATGGTTTGCCGACGGCGTTTGGCTTCGAGGATAATCCGATCCATTTCACCCACAAAACCCATGTCCAGCATCCGATCGGCTTCATCCAGGATCAGCACTTCCACTTCATCGGCATGGAAGCTTTCTTCGTTCAGATATTCAATCAAGCGGCCTGGGGTTGCTACCAGCAAGTCGTTGTTTTTTTCTAAGGTTTCTTTATGGCTGCCGTAGTTAATACCGCCGGTAATTACGCCGGTATTTAACGTGGTGAACTGGGTCAGCATTTTGATTTGTTCATAAATCTGATAGGCCAATTCACGGGTTGGCGTCATGATCAAGACGCGGGCAAAGCCAGGGTCTCTTCTTGGAAAATCAATCAGATACTGAATAGCCGGTAATAAAAATGCCAGGGTTTTACCAGTGCCGGTTGGCGCGCTGGCTAAAATATCCCGGCCTTCCATTGCCACCGGGATAGCCAGTTGTTGAATACTGGTCGGTTTTTGAAAGCCAGCAAAACTTAGGGCTTTATTGATGTCATCATCAAACTGGAAATCGTTAAATGAGGTTATTTCGGCTTGGCTGATTGCTTCAGTCACAGTCACAGTACCTTTTTTTGAATAAACTTACTAACTTTAGCCGGCCAAGCCGGTTTTGTCTGTTTCGGGCTGACAACCTCAGTCCGGATGGCTTACACTGCTGACCTTATGTGCGCTCCCATTGCTGGGATCAACTTATCGTGGCGGTCAGACGCAGTGACTTTTATCTATTAATTTTATTGTCCCGGGCTGCAGATGAGCACAGGTTTTCGCTGTAAACAATTTTATGTCGATCATGGCGACTGTGCCATGAAAGTCGGCACTGACGCGCTGTTACTTGGTGCCTGGACTCAGGTGCCCGCTCAGGGAGCGCTGCTGGATATCGGCACTGGCAGCGGTATACTGAGTCTGATGCTGGCCCAACGTTGCCCGCACAGTCAGATCGATGCGATTGAACTGGATGCCAGCGCCGCAGCTGTGGCGGCACAGAATTTTGCCGCCAGTCCATTTGCCGGGCGCTTACGGCTGATGAAAGGCGACATTCTAACCTATCCGCTCAGTGCTGACTATCCGTCTGGACGCCGCTATCGTCTAATCATCAGTAATCCGCCATTTTTTGTCGGGTCGCTGAAAAGTGCGGATGCGAAGCGGCAACAAGCCAGGCACGCCGATGCGTTGCCTTTTGCTGACCTATTGCAGGTAGTAGCGTCATTACTCACTGCTGATGGACAGTTCAGTTTAGTCTTGCCTTGCGCCGAAGCCAACTTATTACTGGCGTTGGCGTTGTCCAATGGTTGGCAACTGGACCGGCATTGTCTGGTGCAAACGGTACCGGACAAACCGCCGCTGCGTCTGTTATTGACGCTGAGCCGGACTGCGGCAGATCGAGTGGTAGCTCAGTCCGCGCCTGTAGCTGAAAGGTTATTGATCCGTGACGAGCAGGGGCAATATAGCCCTGCTTATCGGCAGATATTACGGGATTTTTATCTGAAATTTTAATCGGAGCCGTATGAGTCAATTCCGCGATTTGCCGCTCAGTCCGGCTGAGATGGTGCAATTGAATCAGCAATTGCAAGGTCTGCATTTGGCCAACTATGGCCGTGGCAGTGCGCAAAGTGGACCTGCCCGTACTTTGCAGCTTATTCAGCAGTTGGGTTATCTGCAAATCGACTCTATCTATGTGGTGCAAAGGGCCCATCATCATATCCTGCATAGCAGACTCAACGATTATCAGCCAGACTGGCTGGCCCAGTTACAGGCCAGCGGCCAAATTTTTGAATACTGGTCGCATGCGGCAGCTTACCTACCCATGGCCGATTATCGCTTTAGTCTGTATCGCAAAGCCCAGTTGCAACAAGGCAAAAAGCACTGGTTTGATGCTGATCATCAGCAAATGCAGCTGGTTCGCCACAGGATTGCGCAGGAGGGCCCGCTAAAGAGCAGCGATTTTGTTAAAACTGAGCAGAAAAAAGGCAGTTGGTGGGATTGGCAACCAGCGAAACAGGCGCTGGAACAGCTGTTTATGCAAGGCGAGCTGATGGTATGCCGTCGCGACAAGTTTGAAAAAGTGTTTGATTTAACTGAGCGGGTGTTACCAGCTGGAGTGGACCAGCGGTTACCGGATCTGGCGGAGATGGTTAGTTATCTGATTAACCGTGCGCTCGACAGCCATGGCTTTGCGACCGCAAGCCAGATCAGTTATCTGCGGCAGGGTCTGAAAAAACCTGTGTTGCAACAATTGCTGGAGCGGCAAGCGGGTGGGGAGTTGGCCAGTTTTGATCTACAAGGACAGCGCTATTTTTACCGGCAACAGTTACCGACGTTAATGCCGGCCCCCGCCAGGGTTTGGTTGCTCAATCCATTTGATAATTTATTGATCCAGCGGCAACGGGTGCAACATTGGTTTGCGACTGATTTTCAACTGGAAGTGTACCTGCCAGCCGCCAAGCGTCAGATTGGCTATTACAATCTGGCGATCATCTACCGGCAACAATGGGTCGGCCAGGTTGATGTCAAAGCTGACCGTCAGCAGCAAGTGCTGCTGTTACAACATCTGGTGCTGACCAAGCAACCAAGCCAACGTATCACCTTTGGGCGTGCTTTAGTCCGTGCTTTTACTGATTATGCAACTTTTAATGGCTGCCAATGCTGGCAATTGGTCAAAGCAGCGCCTGATGTACGCCTTTGGTTGCAGTCGCTCGCCAGCGCGGATCAAAACCAGAGTGCAAATAAATGCTGATGAATTGCAGTTGTGTAGGTGGTGCGAGCAGGGCGATCAAAAAAAGCAGCCTAAGCTGCTTTTTTATCCATAGCCGCTTGTCGCGACCAAGCTAAAAGTGGCGTCAGTGTTAGCTAGCGCTACGTGCTTTGATGGTTTCGATAATTGGCGAGGCAGCAAAACCATTGCTGGCAGCCCATTCCGCGTCACCCATTTTGGCAACCTGGCTACCTGGTAACTGCTTGATAATGAATTCAGCAACATCACCTGCGTTATGTTTGATGGCAAAACGAATCATCGGCAGACCATCACAAGCAATACCGTCATAAACGTTTTTCAGTCGCAGTCTGCTTTCAGACAAAGTTTTACGCAGGTTGTTTTTGTCGTTGCTGGCAACGTAAGAACAAAAGGATTGCGCCAGTTGATCGTTTGCACTGACAGATGTGGTGAATAATGGTGCAGTGAAAACAGCGATCAAAGGTAAGAATTTCAGTGTCATAGCCAGCTCCGGGTCCAATAAATAAATGTTGATGCAACAAATGTGGTCTCGGAAAGGCAGGGGGGATCCCAGCACGCAGTCACACAAAACAACAGTGTGGACTGACATCGTTAAACGATGGTAGCTCAGCCGTCATGGGTATGAGAACCGGTAGACCTGCAGCTTTGCGTGATCAGCTTTTCAGCTGACTTGCCCTTCAGTGGCGCGCATTTTATGCAAAGGCAAGGCCAGCTGCAAGCTATTTTTTGAGCAATGGCGATAAAGTCGCAAAAAAGCGTGACGAAATGTTCAGTCGTTAAAAGAGTTTCAAATCAGTCATTTCCGCCACCAACTGCTGCAACCAGACCGATAAACGCTCGTCAGTCAAGTCGTACTGATTTTCATCATCCAGCGCCAGACCATAGAACCAGTCACCATCTTCAGTCACGGCTTTGGAACGAATAAAATCATAGCCCTCAGTGGACCAAAAACCGATACGCTGACAATCCTGCTCGGCAATGGCATGATGCAACATCCCCAGCGCATCCTGAAACCATTCGGCATACCCGAGTTGATCACCCATGCCATACAGCGCCACCACTTTATGACTTAAGTCGACTTGGTTGATATCATCCCACTTTGCTTCCCAGTCTTCTTGCAGTTCACCAAAATCCCAGGTGGAAATGCCGAGGATTAACAGATCATACTCTGTCATTTTCGCCAGCGGCTGCTGTTTCAGGTTATGTAAAGTGACACTAGTGCCCGCTGGCAATTGTGGATCCTGACTGAGCAACGCCTGAATTTTCTCTGCCACCATTTCGGTATAACAAGTGGTAGAACCATAAAAAACCGCAATTTTAAGAGACATAACGGGCCTGACGACAACGATAAAGAGTGACAGTTTAACAGATGGCGTGCCACGTACAAAGCTGCAGCACCCCCTGTGATGACAACGAACATACATTGTTAATAATTTGCTTCATTTTCAGCGCAAGGATATGCTGGCAGTGTTCAGTGCGACAACTTTGGCACCTTGCTATCGGCATCCGTGGCGCTACAATCGGCTGCCAGGCCAGATGACGCGGCAAACGTTCTGGCAGCGGTTGCTGTTTTATGCCAAAGTGACACTTATTCAGCGCCGTTCAGCCGCAGTAAACGATGGCCGCATATTAATTTTTACAGCTTTATCCTCCAAGGCATCCAGTCGGCTGCAGTGGGGATTACACACAGGAATAGAATAATGAAAGGTGTTTTTTTAGGTCTGATGGTGGCATTCAGTGCAGTTGCAGCTGAGGCCAAACAGCCGGTCGATAATACATTAAAGGCCGCTTTTGCTGATATCGGCTTGCAGATTAATTCAGTGGCCGATTCACCTATTCCGGGTATGTTGCAGGTGCTGACTGACAAAGGATTATTTTTCGCAGCTAATAATGGTCAATACCTGATTGAAGGTAATGTCTATGATCTGAAAAATAAAATGTTACTTAATGACAAAATTTTGCAGGCAGTGCGCACCGCTGGGGTTGCGAAATACCAGGATTCTAGTATTGAATTCAAAGCCAAAAACGAAAAGCATGTCATCACTGTCTTCACCGATACTAGCTGTGGCTATTGCCGCAAGTTGCACAACGAATTACAAACTTATCTGGATCAGGGCATCAGTGTGCGTTATCTGGCATTTCCACGCGGTGGGCTGCAAGGTGGTACCTATCAGGAGTTGCAATCGATTTGGTGTGCGAAAAATCCACAACAGACCCTGACAAAGGCTAAAGCAGGTGATCCGATTGAGACCAAACAATGCAGCAATAAAGTGGCGGAGCATTATGCGTTGGGACAGAGTTTTGGTATCAGTGGCACCCCGGCCATTGTATTACCGGATGGCAGTTTAATTCCGGGTTATCAACCGGCAGCAGCCTTAGCTGCGGCTTTGGCAACTCAGGTTGCAAAATAATCGATGAATCAGTTGGTGCCTTCCCTTCAAGTCCGCCCGGTGCAAACCGAGGCGGCTTTTCAGTTGCCGGTGCACCCGGTGTTACAGCGGATTTATGCCCATCGTGGTATTGGCTTACCGGAGCAGTTGCAGCGTTCAGCCGCACATTTATTACCTTTCAGTCAATTAAAAGGCATGCCGGAGGCGGTGGCGCTGTTAATCGAAGCGTTGGAGCAACAACAGCAAATTATTATTGTTGGTGACTTTGATGCCGATGGTGCCACCAGTACTGCGGTGTTATTAGCTGGCTTGGCAGCTTTTGGCTTTCGGCGGGTGGAATATCTGGTGCCGAACCGTTTTGAGTTTGGTTATGGTTTATCGCCGCAAATGGCCGAACTCGCTGTGGCGCAAGGGGCGGAGCTGATTATTACCGTCGATAACGGGATTTCAGCCATTGAAGGGGTGTTACTGGCTAAACAGGCCGGTGTTAAAGTTTTAGTGACCGATCACCATTTGGCCGGCGCCGAGTTGCCGGCAGCTGATGCGATAGTCAACCCGAACCAACCTGGCTGCGAATTTGCCAGCAAAGCGCTGGCTGGAGTCGGCGTGGCTTTTTATCTGTTGTTGGCGCTGCGTTCGGCGTTACGGCAGCGCGGGGCTTTTAGCCAGCAAGCCGAACCTAATTTGGCTGAATTACTGGATTTAGTTGCATTGGGAACAGTCGCGGACGTGGTGCCGTTGGATAGCAATAACCGTATTTTGGTTTATCAGGGGTTACAGCGGATCCGGGCCGGTAAAGTACGGCCAGGTATTCAGGCGTTGATTGATGTGGCTAAGCGCAAAGCGGAAAAATTAACGGCAACAGACTTTGGTTTTGCCCTGGCCCCAAGGTTGAATGCAGCTGGCCGGCTGGATGATATGTCGATAGGCATTGCCTGTTTGCTAGCGCCTGATATGGCCAAAGCGCGGCAATTGGCGGCTGAACTGGACAGTCTGAACGTGGAAAGACGTGAGATTGAACAGGGGATGCAAACAGAAGCGTTGGCACTGTTACAAAAGCTCACCTTGCATGAACAGGAATTACCAGATTGCCTTTGTTTGTATCAACCCGATTGGCATCAGGGCGTGATTGGGATTTTGGCCGGTCGTGTCAAAGAGCGATTTCACCGGCCGGTGATTGCCTTTGCGAAGGGGGATGATGGCGAATTAAAAGGTTCAGCCCGTTCTGTGCATGGCGTGCATATTCGCGATTTACTGGAAGAAATCTCCAGCCAGTACCCAGGGTTGATTAAGAAGTTTGGTGGCCATGCCATGGCTGCAGGTTTGACGATAGCAGAAGATCGGTTGGATACTTTTAAGCTGGCGCTGAATTTTGTCAGTAAAAAATATCTGACAGCCGAGTTATTAACTGCAGTGATTTTTACCGATGGTGAATTAGCACCGCAGTACCTCAGTACCGAGGTCGCCGAATTGTTGCAGCAAGCCGGGCCATGGGGGCAATCATTTCCAGAGCCGGTGTTTGAAGGCCGGTTTAAACTGGTGCAACAGCGGCTGTTGGGCGATAAACATCTGAAAATGATGTTACAAGCCAGTGATGGCAAATTAGTGGATGCTATCTGGTTTAATGCTGACAATAAAAACTGGCCCAATGCCAATGTGCAGCAGGTGCAACTGGCTTTTCAACTCGATATTAATGATTTTCGGGATCAACAAAATTTGCAGTTATTGGTCAGGCAGATGACCGCCTTGTAACTGAAACCAGCGCAAGTTTGGCAACACTAGGCGCTGGTTTTATCCTCTGCAGTTAGCTGACTTCCGCTTCTTTAATGGTATTGACGGAAGTTTTACTCAGGCTACTGATTAACCAGTAAAATAACATCGACAGTAACATGGTGAAAAACGCCGCCCATAAGGCTTTTTCCAGCGTTGGTTTGACGCAGATAAAATACCCAAGCTGACCAATATTCAGCAGAGCGACTCCCCGCAGCATAATTTCTTTGTTAATACGGTGCAGCACGTAAGCACCAAATGGCGCCATCAATAACACCACCGGATAGGCGCAAAGCCAGGTCTGGAACTGGTAGTCGCTCAGTTGCTGATCGTGCAGATGACGATAAGCAAAACCCAGCACACTGATTGCAGCCATCAGCATGATACAAATATGGGTGGCTATCTTTTCCTGCATCCGAAAACGTGTCACTAACAATGTGTACAGAATGATATCGGCGCCTGTGCCAAATAAGCTGGCGCAGCAACCCCCTAACAGCAGCATCAACACCAGAAAAAACCGATCTGACAATTTCAGCTTGGGTAAATACGCCTGACAGCCGCGATGCTGACCCAGACTGTAAATCAGCGCAAAGCTGGTGATCAGACTTAAAAATAAAGCCTGGATGATATACACAGGTAACTGCTGTAATAACTGCATACCCAGGATAAAACCACTGAATGCAAAAGGGATCATCCAGAGCAAGTGTTTGTAGGTTGCCAGTCGGTTGGCGCTATGGCTCAGAATAAAAATACTTGCGCTGGTCATGCCAACACTCTGGATCATCAGACTGAAATCCCGTGCCATTTCGCGATCCACACTGAGAAAAATATTCAGCATCGGAAAAGCGACAGCTCCGCCGCCCTCCGGTGTCACTCCCGCCACAAAGGCACCGAGTACCATAATGGCTGGGTAATACCAATGTTCAATTAAAAAATTTAAGTCATTCATCAGGTTAAATAGTAGTAACCACAGCAGCAGGGCTGAAATAAACCACAACCTGAATACTTTACTGGCAAACATACATTGCACTCCGTAGCAGATAAATTACATGCATTAGATACGAAGTGTCAGCATCATTGCTATGGTTATTCAGCACTAGAACTAGCTCATACGCACTAAATCGTTGGCTGAGTATTTCGTGGTGTCAGCGCTGCGTCAAGCACGTAAAAGTCTGCACCTGCTGGTGAAATTTTGCTACAATTGCCGCCTTATTTTTAAGACGATCCTGAAAATCATGTTTGAAGTCAATCCAGTTTATAACAGTATCAAAGACTTAACTGAACGCACCAACGTGCTTCGGGGGTATCTTTGACTACGATGCGAAAAAAGAAAAGTTAGAAGAAGTCTCGCGCGAACTTGAAGATTCGGCCGTCTGGAATAATCCAGAACGGGCACAGGCGCTTGGTAAAGAGCGTTCGGCGCTGGAGCAAATTGTTGGCACCATTGACAAGCTTGATCAGGGTCTGGAAGACGTGGCAGGTTTAGTGGAGCTGGCCGTCGAAGCTGAAGATGAAGATACCTTTGTCGAAGCCCAAACTGAACTGGCCGATCTGGAAGCACAGCTGGCTAAACTAGAATTTCGCCGGATGTTCTCTGGTAAAAGTGATCCAAGCGATTGCTACCTGGACATTCAATCGGGTTCCGGTGGCACTGAAGCTCAAGACTGGGCCAGCATGTTGATGCGGATGTATCTGCGCTGGGGCGAAGCCAAAGGCTTTAAACCTGAGTTATACGAAGTTACTGATGGTGATGTGGCCGGTATCAAGGGTTGTACTATCAAGTTCACCGGCGAATATGCCTATGGTTGGTTGCGTACCGAAACTGGGGTGCATCGTTTAGTGCGCAAGAGTCCGTTTGATTCTGGTAACCGTCGCCATACCTCTTTTGCTTCAGTGTTTGTCTCGCCGGAAGTGGATGATGACATCGAAATCGAAATTAATCCGGCTGATTTACGGATTGATACCTACCGTGCTTCTGGTGCCGGTGGTCAGCACGTCAACAGAACCGATTCTGCGGTCCGTATTACCCACTTACCGACCAATATCGTGGTGCAGTGTCAGAACGACCGTTCGCAGCATAAAAACCGCGATAACGCCTATAAGCAGTTACGCGCCAAGCTGTATGAGTTTGAATTGCAAAAACAAAACGCTGAGAAACAAGCACTGGAAGATACCAAGTCGGATATCGGCTGGGGCAGTCAAATTCGTTCTTATGTGTTGGACGACTCGCGGATCAAAGATTTGCGCACCGGGGTAGAAACCCGTAATACCCAAGCGGTATTAGATGGTGACCTTGATAAATTTATCGAAGCCAGCTTAAAAGCCGGTTTATAATTTTCGCTTAAAATCAGGAACTTAAAATGTCTGAACAAAATAATCCGATTGAAGAACATCAAGACGTCAATAAGCTGATCGCGGAGCGAAAACATAAGCTGGCAGCGCTGCGTGAACAAGGCAATGCTTTTCCAAATGATTTTCGCCGTGACGCCACTTCGGATCAGATCCATGCCCAGTATGAGCATCTGAGCAAAGAAGAACTTGAAGAGCAGAAAATCCGCGTGACAGTGGCTGGCCGGATGATGCTGCGTCGTATTATGGGCAAAGCCAGTTTCACCACGATTCAGGATGTTGGCGGCAAAATTCAACTTTATGTTGCCCGCGACAGTCTGGCAGAAAATGTCTACAACGAAGGTTTTAAAAAGTGGGATTTAGGCGATATCGTCGGTGGCAGCGGTGTGCTGTTCAAAACCCAGACCGGTGAACTGACCGTATGGTTGGATGAGATTCGTTTATTGACCAAAGCACTGCGGCCATTACCGGATAAATTCCACGGTTTAACCGATCAGGAAGCTTGTTACCGTCAGCGTTATTTAGACTTGATTGTCAACGAACAGTCGCGTAAAACCTTTTTAATTCGTTCAAAAACAGTGGCTTACATTCGGCAATTTTTTAACAGCAAAGGCTTTTTAGAAGTAGAAACCCCAATGCTGCAAAGCATTCCTGGTGGCGCTTCGGCCCGTCCTTTTGAAACCCATCACAATGCGTTGGATATGCAAATGTATCTGCGGATTGCGCCAGAGTTGTATTTAAAGCGGTTAGTGGTTGGTGGTTTTGAAAAAGTATTTGAGCTGAACCGTAACTTCCGTAATGAAGGTGTATCAACCCGGCATAACCCGGAATTCACCATGTTGGAGTTTTACTGGGCTTATGCCGATTACAACGACTTGATGGATTTAACCGAAGAGTTATTCCGTGGTCTGGCGCAGTCTGTGCTTGGCACGACTGAGGTGCCATATCAGGGCCATATCTTTGATTTTGGTCAGCCTTTTGCGCGGATGTCAGTGACTGAATCTATCCTGCACTACAACCCTGATGTGAAAATTGAGCAGTTAACCACGCGGGAAGCTGTGGCTGAACTGGCCAAATCCTTAGGCATTGAAGTCAAAGCCAACTATGGTCATGGTCGTATTCTGATGGAAGTGTTTGATGAGCTGGTGGAAACCAAGCTGCAACAACCGACCTTTATCACCGAATATCCGGCTGAGATTTCACCTTTGGCCCGTCGCAACGACCATAACCCGGAAATCACTGACCGCTTTGAATTCTTTATCGGTGGTCGTGAGTTAGGCAATGGTTTTAGCGAACTGAATGACGCCGAAGATCAGGCTGCTCGTTTCCACGAACAAGTGGCGCAAAAAGCCGCCGGTGATGATGAAGCCATGTTCTATGACGAAGATTATGTCACCGCACTGGAGCACGGTTTACCGCCGACTGCCGGTCAAGGTATTGGCATTGACCGGCTGGTCATGTTACTGGCCGATGCAGCCAGCATTCGGGATGTGATTTTATTCCCGCATATGCGTCATACTGACAAACATGGCATGTAAGCAGCGATAACTGCAGCAAAAAACGCTTGCCGCTGCTCGCATCGCTTTTATCCTGGACAAATCCCCTGGTCTTTACCGGGGGATTTTTTTAGGTGCCACTGCAGGAAGCTGCGTTCAGTCAACTTTCTACCAGCTGCCTGCCACCGGGGGCAGTATCTGTTGGCGACTTCTGTTCCTGAAACATCGTACCACCACATTGCATTTTTTATTTTTGATTCAAGCGGTTAATTCATTTATTTTTACATTTTTACAGGCTTTTTTTGCTGTTTCTGCTATACCTTATTCAATTCAAACTAAAAGCCGCTGTAGCATGGTTTTTTTGCTTTGTTTAGCCTTGCGGCCGTGATTCTGACCCCAGGCGTTGCGGTAGCAGCCATGTTGATGGAGAAAGCCTATGTCTGTACGTACTGTTGTGATGTTGTCAGTCGCGACCTTCTGTCCATTATCTTGTTTGGCCGATATTTCTTCCACTGTCACCCTGACCAGTAATTATTTGTTCAATGGTATTACGCTGACCGAGCATGATCCTGCGTTACAGCCAACGTTGGACTGGAGTAGTGGGGAGGGGTGGTATGCGGGTCTGTGGGCTTCTAATGTCAAGTTTTCACCCGGCACTGAGCTGGAATTTGATGGAACTGTTGGGTATTGGACCCAACTTACCCCGGATTGGCTGCTCGATGTCGGGGTGGCGCAATATACCTACCATGGTAGTCGTAGCGCCAACAGTGAAGCTTTTAATTTTCCTGAAGCCTATGTCAAATTGTCATACCAAAATACCAAACTAGGTTATTGGTATGCGTCAGATTATTTCGGTGCCGGTGGTGGGCATTATATCCTGGCGTTATTTCAGACTTTTCAGTTGCATGAAAACGGCACTTTGTTAATGACGGTGGATCGTTCCACCTCGACCCAAACCGATAAGTTTTTACGCGATACCGATGGTACTTATCATCACTGGCGAATTGCTTATAGCAGCAGCTTGGTGGGCCTGAACTGGACTTTGGCATTTGATGATACCGATCTGGCGTTGCCAGTGCTGGGAGATGCCAAAGTATCGCTTTCAGTGGCAAAAACTTTTAACTGGTAACAAACCGGTGGAATTAACGTTGTTTTAAGGTTGAGCTATATGGCGACCTGGCAGTAAACATTTGGGGTTATTATGCAATTTGATTCGCTTCGCTTTAAGTTAACATCTGGGGTGGCTTTGTTTATTGCCATTAGTATCAGTGTGATGACGGCCGTTGGCTGGTATTCAATGAACCAGAATAATACATCCGCCAATAAGCTGCTGAGCTCCTCGATGCAGCAGCAAGCACAATTGACCTTAACAGATGCGGCGGCTGGCATCGCTTTTGAAACTGAAGCTCTGATCAACCGTAATTTTGATCTCTCGAAAAATTTTGCCGCCCTGCTGAGCGCGACTGCCCATGGTAGTAAGTTACCTTCCTATAGCCGGGAGCAAGTGCAGGCACTGGCTGGTGAATTATTAGGCGCGAATCAGGGCATCAGTTCGATTTATGGCCAGTTTGAGCCGAATGGTTATGATAATGCCGATGCCAGTTTTAGCCTGCAGCAAGCGCACAGCTCTAAAACAGGTACACTGGAAATCTATTGGGTGCGGGAGCAAGGCCAACTAAAATTTGTCCAGACACCGGATCCGGCAGTGAAATATGCAGATAAAAAGAATGAATTTGGCATCCGGGAAGCTGAATGGTATTTGTGCAGTAAAGATCTGAAAAAAGCTTGTCTGATGGAGCCTTATCAGTGGGAAATTGCACCAGGTAATAGCGTACTGCTGACTTCGCTAGTGTCGCCTGTACTGGTGAATGGCGAATTTCGTGGTGTGGCCGGTGTGGATATGAATTTACCGGTATTACAAACGCTGTTAGAAAAACAAGCACAAAATTTGTATGGTGGTAACGCCAGACTCTATCTGCTGAGTACCCATGGTTTGTTGCTGGCCAGCAATCGGCATCCGGATAAACTCGGTCAGGCGCTTGGCAACATTGATGACAAGCTGGCTGCTCATCTGGCAGCCCAAACTGGTCCAACTTCTGAGTTGGGCGATGATTTAGTCATCAGCCGGCAATTAGCCGTCGAAGCTGCGACCGCGGGCTGGAAAGTGGTGATCACAGTGCCAAAAACCGTGGCGCTGGCGGTGGCGAATCAACTGGCGCAACAGTTGGATGAAGATGCGGCCAGTACAACCAGCAAAATGGTTGGACTTGGCATGGTCTTGTTGTTGGTGTTTGTGCTGATTACCGCTATTTGGTTAAAAGCGGCGACCATGCCAATAGTCGCCATGAGTCTGTTGATGAAAGAATTGGCGGGCTCGGAAGGGGATTTGACCCATCAGTTGGCCAGCAGCAAAGATCGTGAGTTGCAGGATATGGCGGATGGTTTTAACGCCTTTACCGCCAAACTAAGAGCCATGATCCTGGCGCTGAAACATTCTTCCGCTCAGTTACAGCAACAATGTCAGCAATTGGTTGGCGTCAGCGGGCAAACCAATCAGGCGACCAGTCTGCAATCTGCTGAAGTGCAGAATGTGGCTTCGGCCATGCACCAGATGACGGCAACAGCGCACGAAGTGGCTAGTTTGGCAGGCCGGACGGCGGAAGGTGCGCAATCTTCTTTGTCCGCGCTGACGCAGGCCAATCAGTTATTCCAGACGACCGTTGGGGCTTTTAAAACTGTAGCAGGCGAATTTGAACAAACCCGTCAGGCAGTCGAAACTGTGTCGCACAGCAGTCAGCAGATCAACGGTATTATTGAAGTGATCCAGGCGATCGCCGAACAGACCAATTTGTTGGCACTGAATGCAGCCATTGAAGCGGCGCGGGCTGGGGAACAAGGGCGTGGTTTTGCGGTAGTGGCCGACGAAGTCCGTTCCTTAGCCGCCCGCACTCATACCTCCACCGACGAGATTAAAAAACTGATCCACGGCTTACAGCAACAGGTCGCCACTACGGTCAGTCAAATCACGGCCAACACCAGCAAAGTCGGTGCCACTCTATTGGAGGCTGAAAGTTCATATGAGCAGTTGTCCAGTGCCACCGCTGGTATTTCTTCGATTGCGGATAATGCCTTTCAGGTGGCTGCGGCAGCTGAAGAGCAAAATCAGGTCAGTGAGGAAATTAACCGTAATATTACTGCAATTGATGACGCTACCCGCGAGTTAGATCAGCTGTCAGGCACCAATCTGACGATCAGTCGTGCTATTGATCAGATCACGGCCGATATTGATCAACAATTGGCGAAATTGCGTAGCTAAATGGTCACTGCAGTGCCACCGGCTCAGCTGCCGATAAACAATAGCAGCTCGCTTTTACAGCGAGGCCATCGCCGCCGCATGTTCAGCAATGCCTTGCTGTTGTGCGGCTGGTTGCTTTGTGCTGTTGCCAGCCAGGTGAGTGCAACACAACAAGCGGATGGTCAGAAGCAAACAACAGCACCACTGCTGAAATTCAGTACTCTGGAATGGCCGCCTTACACAGGTGCAACCTTGCCCGGGCAGGGCGAAACTAGTCTTTTAATACAACGCATCTTCCAGCAGTTGGGGTATCAGGTGCAGGTTGACGTGATGCCATGGTCGGATGCAATGGCTTTGGTGAATCAGCAGCAACAGGGTTTTCGAGGTTTCTTCCCAGAATATCCGCTGACAGATCCACGTTATATCCAAACCGCAGCCATTGGCTATTCCGAACTCGGTTTGGTGGAACCCGTGCAGGCGCCGCTGTTGCTAACCTCAGTGCAACAGTTAACCCGCTTGAAAATTGGTGTGGTAGAAGGGTATTTGAATATGCCGGAACTTGACCGCAGCATTGCGGCCGGTAACATCAGACCAGTGCGCAACCTGACTGATCGGCAGAATATTTTGCAGGTTGCGGCCGGTCAGTTGGATGCAGCAGTCATTGATAAAAGAGTGCTGAACTATTTACTGCAGCATGACGCTGAGGTCGCAGCAGTCGCGACCAAGGTACAATTTAGCCAGAGCCTGACTGAGCATCGTAGTTTGCATCTGGTGCTGCCAGCCAACCCAGCCAACCAGGCTTTAGTCAACGCTTTTAACCAACAATTGGTCCGCAGCAAAAATCATTACCTCGGCACACACTCAGTGAAGTAATCCCTTGTTGATTCATTCCTGTTCTGGCTGAAACCTTTGGCAGTTATGCGATAAACAGCATCAAAATGATTTGCAATTGCGAATCGTTCTCGCTAGTATTCGCGCAAATTTCTGTCAAAGCGCAGCGACTTGGTCTAGCCGCTGTCTCAGCTAAAAAATAAAGGTAATCAACAAATGGCGTATATTCAGGCAAAAAAACATCTATCAGCCAGTCGTACTGCGCTGGCTTCTGCATTATTACTGGCAATTCCGACCGTTGCTTTGGCGGCTGAACCAGCAGACCCGCAAAAAGCTGGTCGTCTGCAACAGGTCAAAGTAACCGCTGATACGGTAGAGCCTGAATTTGTGGCAGAAAAAGTCAGTTCGCCTAAACATACCCAGCCATTGGTGAATACACCTCAGACGATCGTGGTATTGAAAAAAGAGCTGTTCCAACAGCAAGCTGCCACCAGTTTGGCTGAGACATTACGTAATACCCCAGGCATTACCATGTTAATGGGTGAAAACGGTAACACCGCAACCGGTGATTCTATTTTTATGCGCGGTTTTGATACCCAGGGCAGCATTTTTGTCGACGGTATTCGTGATTTAGGCTCGATTAGCCGCGATACTTTTAACACTGAGCAAGTTGAAATTGCCAAAGGTCCGGCTGGGGTTGATAACGGCCGCGGTGCAGCGTCTGGTTATGTCAACCTAAGCTCAAAATTAGCCAATCAGGAAGATGCCACCACAATGGGGGCAACAGTCGGTTCAGCGCAACATAAACGAGTGACTGTTGATACCAATCAAACTTTGGCGATTGAGAACGCGGCATTACGGGTCAACTTACTGTGGCAGGATTCTGGGGTGCCAGGTCGCGATCAGGTGGAAAACAACAGATTAGGTTTTGCCACTTCGTTAGGCTTAGGTTTGGGCACCGCGACCCGTACTTATCTGAACCTGTTCCATGTCAAGCAGGATAATGTGCAAGACGGTGGTGTACCAACCGTGGGTTTACCAGGTTATTACAACGCTATTTTTGATGCAGCGAAATCCAGTGCTTTTGCCAATGGCGGCCCATTATCAGCGGTCAAACCTGCCCCGGTGGATAGCAGCAAATTCTATGGCGATGCCAATGATAACAATGATGTCACCGCCCAGATGTTCACTGTCAAAATTGAGCATGATCTGTCGGCCGACTGGACTGTCCGTAATACCGCCCGTTTTGGTGAGTCGACGCAGGAAATGGTGTTAACAGCACCTTTCTCTGGTGTATTTAGCACAGGTACTGAGGCCAAAAAGGATTTGGTTGTCATCAAAGATCCAACCCAATGGAAGTTGGAATTATTACGCCAGGGCGTTGATCGGGAAAACCGTATCATCACCAACCAGACCAATTTGACCGGCCATTTGCAAACTGGCGACGTCAAACACGACCTGACCACAGGTGTTGAATTTATCTACGAAAGCCAGCTCAATAACACAGTTGCGACAGCCAGTGGCGTGGCGCGGCCACAGACCAACCTGTATCAGCCAGATAGCAAGGTGATTTATCCGGCTGTGCTGAAAAATGGTCAACTGACGGATGGCGAAACCATGACGTCAGCTGTGTATTTACATAACACCGCGCATTTATCTGAACAGTGGCAAATCAGCACCGGCTTAAGAGCTGAGCATTTTAACACGGATACCCGTCGGGTCGTGGCACAGGGTGAAGTGGCGAAAGGTCAGGTACAAACTATTCCGGTCGGGACTTTATTACCCCAATCTGCCAGCGCCAGTGACAATCTGCTGAGCTACAAAGTCGGTGCTTTATACAAACCAGCCAGCAATGGCAGTATCTATCTAAGTTACGCCACCTCACAATTACCGCCGGGTAGCAATAACTTCGCGCTGACCACCAGTGGCGCTATTGGGGCTGATGCACCAAACGTCGATCCGCAAAAAGGTACCAATCTGGAACTGGGCACCAAGTGGAATCTGCTGGATAACAAAATTGCACTGACAGCCGCTGTTTTTGAAAGTGTCAACGACAATGAATTTGTCACTGAGCCGGATGGCACTACGGTCAGCGCTGTGGGTGAAAAACAAGTGCGCGGACTGGAACTGGGTCTGGTCGGTAAAATTCTGCCAGAGTGGGAACTGAGTTTAGGCGCAGCGCTGTTGGATCCAAAAATTAGTCGCGGCAGTAAAGGTGGCACTCGTGTTGACGACGGCGGAACTATCGCCTGGTCGCCAAAACAAACCCTGACTTTATGGAACAGTTATCAGCTGACTGACAGCCTGACTCTGGCCGGTGGCATGCGTTATGTATCCACTGCCGTTAGCAGCAGTGTAGTGCTGGACGCGGCGAAAGCCACCCGCTCAGTGCTGGAAATTCCAAGTTACTCCGTGTTTGATATGATGGCTTCTTATGCAGTGAATCCGTCTGTGACTGTGCAACTGAACATCAACAATCTGACGGATAAAGTGTACATTTCTTCCTTAAATAATGCCGGTCTGCGTTATTTCCCTGGGGAAGAACGTTCGGCCAAATTGGGTGTCAACGTGGCATTTTAATCAAGCCGCTGGAGCAATCTTTGCGCCAGATCAGCACCATCTAGCCAGGCCTCAGCTATGCTGGGGCCTGTGTTATTGCGGATAGTGGCCGTGATAGCCGTATTTTGAGTTTATCCGGGCTTGGGGGAGAGCAGCAGCATGATGTTTCATATTGAAGGTTTACTCAGTAAAACTGAAGTAGCTGAATTTCGTCGTTTATTAGCAGAAGCCGATTGGACAGATGGCCGCGCAACTGTTGGGCCACAGGGGGCTCAGGTGAAACAGAATCGCCAGTTGCCGGTCGATAGCCGGTTGGCGCTACAATTGGGTGAATACATTTTGCAAAAATTGTATCAGCATCCGCAGTTTTTAGCGGTGGCCTTACCCTATCGGACAGTCCCGCCGTTGTTTAATAGTTATAGCGGTGGTGAGCATTATGGCTTGCATGTGGATGGTGCGATCCGGATCTTACCGGGCAGCACCTTGAGTTTACGCACCGACGTATCCTCAACTTTGTTTCTGACAGAGCCGGAAGACTATGATGGCGGCGAGCTGCAGGTGGTGGACACTTATGGTCTGCATGAAGTCAAACTACCGGCCGGTGATTTGATTGTGTATCCATCCAGCAGCCTGCACCAAGTCTTGCCAGTAACACGCGGCGAGCGGGTGTGTAGCTTTTTTTGGACTCAAAGTATGGTCAAAGATGATCAGCAACGTGCCATGCTGGCTGAGTTGGATGGCCATATTCAGGCGTTGCGGCAGCAGTTGGGCGATAGTCCGCAAGTGCTTGGTCTGACCGGGCATTATCATAATCTGTTACGGCAATGGTCGCAGTTATAACGCCGGATGGACGGCTGAGTGCTGATGACTGTTAGCCCGCCTGACAACTGCGTACCGCGACAGACTGAACAAATCGTAATTGAGAATTATTACTATTTAAGTGCTGAAAAATAAGATATCATAAGCCTTTCGGAAGCTTATTTAGTTGTCTTATGTATTTGCCGTTTTACCATGAAGTGTTGCATTATCTTAGTCACCGGCTGGGTGATCGCGATAAAGCGCAGGAGCTGACGCAGGAAGCTTATAGCCGACTGGAAAGTCACCGTCAACGCAGTGACGGACTGCCGCAGGCACATCATCCGCGCGCACTGTTTTTTGCGACCGCCCGCAACTTGTTGATTGATCAGCACCGGCAAACGCAGATCCAACAGCCGCATGCTGTCGATACCTTGCCTGACACTGATAGTTTGCAGGCTGGCCGGCAGGCGGATCCCGAAGTGCAGTTAGCGGCACAACAGCAACTGGCGCGGGTTTATCAACATCTGGCAGCTTTACCGCTCCCGACCCGGCAAGCTTTTATCATGTTTAAGTTTCAGGGCCAAAGTTATGCGCAAATTGCCGATAGCCTTGGGGTATCGGTCAGTATGGTGGAAAAACATTTGATCCGGGCGATGCAGGCGGCCCGGCAAGCGGTGCAGGGGGCAGAGCAATGAAGAGCCGTCTGCAGACCCCATCCCGAGCACAGCAAGCACACACTGAGTTGACCGATGCGGCTGATGCAGCCAGCCGTTGGTGGTTGCAATTACAACAAGCAACGACTCTGGCGCAGCAAGCTGAGTTCCAGCAATGGCTCGCTGCCGATCCGCGCCATCCAATGTATTACCAGCAATGTTGTGATGTTCAACAGCAGTTATCCGCCCTCAATCCAGTTTGGCAGCAGCAGCTGATGCAGGCTGAGCCAGCAAGTTGGACCGATGTAGCTGCAAACGACCTGCTGGATCGTCCTGAAGCCGCCAATGCGCCCTCTACAGAGCTGGATTTAGCACTGCAGGTCATTCCAGCCAGCAGCAAATTGCAGCATACGCAGTTGTGGTGCTGTCGATTAGCGGCATGCGTGGCGATGTTGGCGATCGGTTGGCTAGGCTGGCATACCCAAACCACTGAACTGAATCTCCATTGGCAAACCGAAGTAGGTCAATTTGCCAGTTACCAATTGCCGGATGGCAGCACTATCAAACTCGATGCCGCCACCAGACTGGATGTGCATTATGCTGCTGACAAGCGGCATATCCAGCTGCAACAGGGCCAGGCTTTTTTTGAGGTGGCAGCGGATAGCTCAAGGCCATTTGTGGTAAATACGCCGGACAGTCGGATCAAAGTCCTGGGGACCGGTTTTGCTGTCGGTTGGTTTGACAGTTACAGTCAGGTCGAAGTGGCGCATGGCAAAGTGGAATTTAGTTATCCGGGTGAGGTCAGGCAACTGACGGCGGGGCAGCGTTTACAGGGCAAGTTAGATAGCCAGCTCAGCCAGTTGCCTGTTACCGCTATTGCCAGTTGGCGTCAGGGCTATCTGAGTTTTGAGCAGCAGCCGCTGTCCGAGGTGGTGGCGGCACTGAATCGTTATTTAGCCAAACCCTTGCAACTGGCTGATCAGCAAAGTGCCGCCTTGCTGCTCACTGCCACTTTTCAGTTAGATCAGTTAGCACAGCTGCCTGAGATGTTGCCTACAGTGCTGCCAGTGCAGCTAGAAGCGCAGCCCACGCAATGGCTAATCCGCTATCAGGCCGGACCTCTCCAGGCCGGACCTCTCCAGGCCGGACCTGGCCAGGCCTTACCTCAGCAGCGATAAAATAAATTGCAAATTGTTGTGAGTGATTCCTATTCTCAAACGTTTTCTTGCTAACCCCTTGGTTGACACAGGAAATGATTAGATGAAATTCAACCCTAGTAAGCGACTGCTCAAGCCAGCACTGCTGGCCAGCAGTTTGCTGTTTTTGCCATCTCAGTTGCTGGCCCAACACATACCAGCCCGCAGCAGTGGTGTTGTGGTGTTGGAACTGTCGATGGCGCCACAGCCGCTGGGCGCGGCACTCAATCAACTGGCACAACAAAGCCAACTGACCTTGCTGGTGGACAGCCGCTTGTTACAGGGCTTGCAAGCACCAGCCCTGCAAGGGCCTTACACTTTGCGTGATGCGCTGCAACAACTGTTGCAAGGCAGCGGACTGGAAGCCGAAGTGGTTGCTCAGCAAATTATATTAAAAAAAATCCGCCACAGTCAGTCGGCCAGCACACTGGCGACGCTGAATGTGCAGGGCAGTCAGGCGGGCACTTTTATCGATGAAAGCCTGGTCGAGGCGGCGGACCGGCCTTATTTGGCAGCCCAATCTAAAGTGCATCTGAGCAGTGCGCAAATCCAGCGGCATCGCGGTACCAGCCCGGCTGATGTGTTCAAAGCTGTCACCGGCGTGCAGGTGGGGGATGCCCGTAACAGTAACGCTTTGGATGTGAATATCCGTGGTTTGCAAGGACAAAACCGGGTACCGGTGTTGGTCGATGGTTCCTTACAAAGTGTGTCGTCCTACCGGGGTTATGCTGGTATGTCGGATGCCAGTTATGTTGATATGGATTTAATCAGCAGCGTGGATATCGAAAAAGGCCCGGGTTTATCGGCGCAGGGGGCTGGTGCAATCGGCGGTCTGGTTAGGCTAACCAGCTTAAAACCGGAAGATATTTTACTGCCAGGGCAAACATTAGGCGCCAGACTGAATCTGGCCACACAAAGTAATAGTGTCCGCCGGCCTTCGCAGTTTCATGTCACACCAAGACAAGGTGGCCGAGATGTGCTGGACAGTTCTGGCGGCAATGCCAGCCTGAGTCTGGCCGGGAAATTTGCCGATTGGGCAGTGCTTGGCGCCGTTAGTCGGCGGGATTTAGGCAATTATTTTTCTGGTCGACACGGCCGTGAGCACTATGTGCAACTGCGCCAGGAAACCCAGACTCTGTATGAAAATGAGCAATGGGTCGATGTACCTGTCACGGTGCTGGATGAAGGCATTGCCGCCTATTTTCATGCCGGTGATGAAGTGCTGAACACCTCGCAGCACACCAGCTCGACTTTACTCAAAGCGCGCTGGCAGCCAGATGCCCGGCAAAAGCTGGAGCTGAGTCATAGATACACTGACAGCCATTTTGGCCAGATTATGAGTTCGCAAATTTATCGCAGTACTCAAGCCGTGCTCCCGCAATGGAAAGACAGCAAAATTGACCTCAATAGCTTCAGTCTGAATTATCAACTGGCTTCAGAAACGCTGCCCTGGCTACAGCTCACCAGTAATCTGTGGCATACCGATTTACAGTCGCGGGTGTATAACGGTGATGTGTTTCGCAATCCACGCCAGGGCAAGCCTAATGTTTGGGACCATGAATGCGAAAGCTGCGTCGATTTATTGTATTTAGCCCTGACACAGTCGCAACGCAGCGGCGCTGATGTCAGCAATCAGCAGCAATGGCAGACTGCCGTGGGCGCAGTGCAATTAAACTATGGTTGGAGCTGGCAACGGGAAGCGCTGGCGCCGGCAGATTCAGTGCACTACAGCCTGCAAGACCGGCAAAATAACTGGTTGTTGCGGGATGGGCACCGGGTAGAGCAAAGCCTGTTTACTGCGCTGAACTGGGCACCGACGGCAGCTTTTAGTGCACAGCTTGGCGTCCGTTATCAGCGGTTTCAAAACCTTGATCATAATGCGCGGTTAGAAGCACAAACACGCCGGTATCAACTTTTACAATTCAGTCGGTTACAAGCAGATGGCAGCGAACTTGAGCTGGGTTGGATCCATTGGCTGGCGGATGAGGCTGGTCAGTTTACCGTCGCCACCGATCCGCGACTAACCGGCATTGGCACCGTCGAGAGTTGGGATTTTCCAGCCACACCGATGGCAAATCTACAGTATGACCAGTCGCGGATTAGCGGTGAAGGCGACATACCGACCGGTCAATATACTGCCATCCCGGGCCAAAGCCGGCGTGATCACGGCATCACACCGACGTTGACGCTAGACTGGCACCCTGCCGGTGCCTGGAGCTTGTATTATCGTCACAGTCAGGGCTTGCGGATGCCAAGTCTGATGGAAAGTACGCTGGGTTCATCGGTGTCAATTCAGATGGTTGAGGTTGAGCCTGAGCGCAGCAAAAACCATGAAATTGGTTTGAATGTTCTGGCCGATCAAACCTTAGGGGCAGAGCAGCTGCGCGGTAAAGTCGCGTTGTTTCAGCATAAAACCGACAATTATCTGACCAGAAAACCGCTTGATCGCCAGCTGGTGCCAAGTACCGATATTGGTCAGGCCATCGGCAATGTTGATCATTATCTGCTAAGAGGTGTGGAAGTACAGGGCGAAGCCAGCTGGCAGCACTGGCAGACGCAATTGGGGCTGACCTATTACAGCAAAACGGAGCTTTGTGATACGGCGACGGCTCAACTGCTGCGGGATAAAGGCGATTGGATGAAAGCCGTACCAAACTGCACCCCTGCTGGTTTTTCCGGTATGTATGTCAGTAACCATGTGCAACCGAAAATTAGTGCCAGTTTCAGTTTGAGCTACAGTTTATGGCAGCAACAGCTTGAATTCGGGCAGCGCACTTTGTACACCGGCTCTGCCAGTGCCAAAGTCGATACTAAAGCGATCTGGATGGAATATTTTGGTCTGGCACCTATGGTGCTGACCAAACCCGTCACTGTGGTCGATTTGTTTGCCAGCTATCGCCCGACGGCCGGGCTGGAGCTCAATGCCAACGTCGATAACCTGTTTGACCGTTATTATTTTGATGCCCAAACCCTCAGTTTAATGCCTGCACCGGGTCGTACTGTGCGATTAAGTTTAAGCCAGAAGTTTTAAGGATATTTGTCATGACCAAGTTTAATGATGCACTGAGCATCGCAACCACCAGCAGTCCAGCAGCGCGCAGTGTAAGGCTGAAACAACATACCAGCACAGCGCACGACCGCTTAGATGCACTGATCATGCAACAAACACCCTTTGCTGGTTTGGCGCATTACCAACAATTTTTAACCTTGCAGTATTTTTTACTGCAGGATGCTGCTGTGCTGTATCAGCACCCAACACTGCAATCCTTGGTCGCCGATTTAGCTGAGCGCAATCGATTTCGCTTGTTGCAACAAGACTTTGCCGACTTAGGCTGGCCAGAACCCGGGCTTTATTTTACCCCGGCGCTGACGCTCACTGCCAGTTTGCCGGAATTATTGGGCTGGCTTTATGTGATTGAAGGTTCAAAGCTGGGCGCTGCCATGCTGGGACGACAACTGGGCCAACTGGCACTGAGTGCCGACTTTGGTGGCCATTTTCTGGCCGGTCCTGGCGCAGGGCGGGGTGCAGCCTGGCGTGAATTGTTGCAATTGTTTGATCAGCAACCACTGACGACCGCAGAGGAAGCACTGATGTTTGACAGTGCCAGTCAAGCCTTTGGACGGGTACGGCAACATCTGGCATGGCTGTTACAACATCAGGCTTTGCCAAAGGCTTCGCCAAAGGCAAAGCCTGTCGTGGCAGAGAAAACTAAACCTTCATTGGCCGAGGCCTAACGCATGTCGGCAGCAAGCTCAAGTTCAGACTTTATTGCAAGCGCAACCGAGCCGGAGGTTGTGACAGCTTACCGCCAGCCCAAGGTCACTCAGCGGCCTTGGGTACAAAAGCTGTATGTGCTTGGCGGTTTTGTGATGGTCGGATTGGCCGTGATAGGGGCTTTGCTGCCGGGTTTACCGACGACAATTTTTCTGATCCTGGCGTTGTGGTGTTTTGGTCGTTCGTCGCCACAGCGGGCGGCCAAATTACTGGCGCATCCACGTTATGGTGCGATATTACAGCAGTGGCAACAACATCGGCTGGTGCCACTGCGGGCAAAATATCTGGCAACTGTGGGAATGGGATGTGGCTGGCTGTTGCTGTTTTGGCAGCAAGGCAGCCAGCTTTGGTTGTGGACACTGGCCGCTTTGGAGGTGGCGGTGTTGTTGTGGTTATGGCGATTACCATCCCAGCTCGCTTCGAGTTTAGTCGTTCAGTCCACCGCGCCGATGCCAGTGAAACGTCGCTGGTCTTCGCCACTGGCGCAGCCCTGGTGTCAGATGTTGCTGTTGTCATTGTTGTTGCATCTGCTGTTGGCGCTGTGGTGGTTGCTGGATTGGCAACCACCACAGCAGGCGCCGATCGCCATGCGACCACCCCAGGTACTCGCGGTGCAATGGATTGATGGTGCGCCAGCGCCGCTGCAAGCCAGTACGCCTGCGGCCAAGGCTACACCGGCGGCGGCAGCCGTAGCCAAAACCAGTCAGTCCAAGCCGACCAAGTCGCAGGTGCCGGTTACACAGCGCGTCAAAGCCGCGCCGCAACCGTCGTTACCACGCCAGATCACGGCACCCATAGCCAAAGCTGTACCCGCAGCAGCAGCGCAGACTGCTGCAACAGCAGCACCAACCGCAACCCCAGAACCTGGCAAAGCGCCTGCGACCAGTCAGTCAAACGCAGCTTCAGCCAGCCAGCAATCTATGCGGCAGCAACAGAGTCGTGGCTTAGCAAGCTGGCAGGCCGAAGTGATGGCGAAACTGGAACTGCAACGCCGTTATCCGGCCGCTGCTTTACGCCAGCAGTTGCAAGGCGTGGTCTATCTGCGGTTGCAACTTGGCCGCGACGGACAATTACTGCAGGTGCACCTGGTCAGGAGCTCAGGCCATCAATTGCTGGATCAAGCGGCAGCACAGACGGTACACCAGAGTGCGCCATATCCGGCTTTACCCGCTGAATTAACGGCGCCTTATGTCTTAACTGTGCCGGTTGAGTTTTTTCTACAAGGGTAAACATCTCTGCTGGCAACGTCACAGCTGCAGTGACTGATCCCCCTGGCCCTTGCTGGCGGCTCAGTTGACCTTGTGTCAATAAATATGTCGCCGCGAAGGGGAAGCCGCGATTGGAACATTGCTCATAAAGCGGCTAGCCGCAGCAGAGTTCAGACTGTGTGGCACGGTCTTTTCGTCGATGCTTACGACAATCCGGTCGTGCTTATTCACCTGTTATCACATCATCCAGCGCATCACTCAGTCATCCTTTAGGCTAGCGTCCAGAGAGTTAGGGCTGGTTCAACACAAGGAGAGTGAGTATGCAATTAAAAACAGCAGCGGGTCTGGTTGGCCTATGGATCGGAGTATGGTTGTTAACCAGCTGTAGTAGTGATGAGCTGGATCTTAAACTGTCGGATGACTGGGGGCAGTTCAGTGATAAAACCAAGGTGCAACTGATTAACGCCAGTCAAAGGCCAGTGGATTTTCATCTGGCCCCCTTTAGTGAAACCAATGGCGCGCCTGTGATTAGCGAAGCAAAATATCTGCGTGGCAGTCTGGAAGTGGGGCAAGCTGCCAAAGATGTCGAAGTCAGACGCAGTTATACCAATGACAAATTGTCAGTACAGGTATTTGATATGTTGACTAAAGCGCCGGGGGAATTTCAACAAATCAACAGCGCGACGGAGAAACCGTTACAAGTGGTGGCCTGGCAGGATGACACTAAAGTGCGGATCTCAGTATTCCGCCGCGAAAGTAGTTCGCAAAACGGTGTTTACCGGCTGCGTGTGCTGGCAGTGGCGCATGAGTTGCACCTCAAAGTGGGCAGCCTTGACATCCGCTTACAAAAAGGCCAGCTCAGTGACTGGTTCAGCCTGCAACAATGTCAGGGCGAGCTGCAGCTCAACAGTAAAGCGCTGGATTTGTGTCAGGCCACCGCCGGTCAGTCATTTTTGGCGGTGCTGGATAAGCAACAACTGCTCAGCCTCAATCAGATCTGACCTGGCTGTGCTTAGGTTGGCCGTAATAATGCAGCCACCTGACTACCTAACAACAACCGACTGCAATACCAGAGGGTCGCAGCACTGAGCAGCAGCAAGAGCAAGATGCTGCTGAGCAGTGCCGGCATATTCACAGCAACTAACCATGTCGGTAACAAGCTATAAAGCAGTGGCCAGTGCCAACCAAGCAAGATAAGCCAAAGCGCCAGCACACAGCCCCAGGCAACAGGCGTGAGATAATCCTGCAGCAACCGGCATAGTAACTGCGCCGGGCGCGCGCCAAGTGCTAAATGCATCGCCAGTTCGTAGCGACGCAAATTAAGCTGGTAACGCAACACCCCATAATTGCCAATTAAAGCCAGCAGCAGGGCGGTGAGGCTGAGGCTCAAACTGAGTGTCAGGCTCAGTCGCCATAAAAACTGACTATGCTGCAGTTTTTGTTCGACCAGTAAAGCCGATTGCACCCGGTAAGTCGGAGCCACTTGTGCCAGCAATTGGTTGAGTTGTGGCACTGTCAGTTGGTTGGCGCCGGGATGATATCGCAGCAGCAAATCCGGTAAGAAATGGTAAAAATTGTTCAGCCACAATCGCGCTGGCTCGGGCTTGGCACTGAATTGCAGATCAGCAACAACGCCCACCACTGTGACAGCACTATCACCGTTCAGGAGCAAGCGCTGTCCGACGATGGCACGCCAGTGTGGCTGACTCCTTCGGGGGGCAGCCGTTTGGGGTTTAGCCGCCCACAACGCTTTGGCGGCAGTGACATTAATCACCACCACCCCAGCTTGCTGTTGCAGCTCCTGGGCTGTGACATAGCGGCCACTCACTAACGGCAGTTGCAGTAAAGCTAACAACTGATTGTCACTGTAGTTCGACTCCAGCCGCAGTTGTTGCTGAGCGTTGTCAGGCCAACTCAGGCTGTCCTGCACCGATTGGTCATTAAAATCCAGCATCACACTGCTGGTCAGGGCGGCCAGTTGGATGCCAGGCTGTTGTTGCAAGTGTGAACGTATTGCCAGTAACTCGGCCAAAGAGGCCTTGGCTGTCGCAGTAGCTGTCAGCCGGTTTAACTTCAGTTGTTGCACCGCCTGCGGTTGAAAACCTGGTGTTTGCCATAGTAGTTGACTGCTGTGTTGTGCCAGTTGCAGGCAGCAAAACAATAACACAGTGGCGACCAGTGCTTGTGTTGCTAATAACAGTCGTCCGCTGCGGGCATGCTGCGACTGACTGCCTTTGCCACTGCGTTGTAATTGTTGCTGTAAGGCTGGCAACCTGGCATCGGCTTGGCCGCACCGGCTGGCGCTATAAGCCAGCGGTAACAACAACAGCAGCATGGCAAACCAAAGCGGCAGTTGTAATTGAAGTTCCTGCATTCTGGGGACATAGGCTTGGCCCCACTGTTGGATCCAGGGGAGCAGACAGGTCGTGAGTAACAAGGCGAACAGGGCGCTACACAGCAACAGTAACAGCAGCTCAGCGAAGGTCTGTGCCGCCACTTGCCGCGAAGAGGCACCAAGCGCCAATCGAATGGCTTGTTGCTGCTGACGACTATGTTGCCTGGCCAGAAAGAGCTGGGCCAGGCTTACCAGAGCAATCAGTAATAATAACAAAGCACCAAGCAGGGCTAATAAACTATGGCTTTGGCTGCCAGCCTGGATCACTTGATTCAGCGGCTCCAGACTGATGCCGATCCGGCTTTGGACAAAATGTTGCGCATAAGCTGAGGCGTCGACCGCGCTGCGATAAGCCTGGTTTAACGGCAGACTGAGTTGCGCTGCCAACTGGTGCGGATCTGTGTCAGGGCTGACTTTCAGCAGCAAGTGATGATCGGGTGCCAGCGCGCCCCACCAGTGTTTGAATTCTTGATAAGTGGGATTAAAGTCCCAGGGCAACCAAAGATCGGTTTGTTGTCCTGGCCCCAGCAAAGCAGGCTCAATAAAATTTGCCGCCGTCACCCCGACAATCCGAAATGACACCGCCCCCAACTGTAATTGCTGACCTAAGGCGGCCGGGCTGCGCTGAAACCACAATTGCCATAACCGATCGCTAATCACCACCACAGCACTGTGCTGATCCAAACCATCGCTCTGCAACAAGGTGCGGCCAACTGCCATCGGCACGTCCAGTACAGTGAAATACTCAGGGCTGACATAACCAACTTGCAGTTCAGGGCTATCATCACGATTGCGGATCACGTCACGCTGAAAAGCCACTAATGCTTGTTGCTGAATGGTTGGCGCTGATTGCAACGTGGTGGGCTGGCTCCAGCTCGCCGCCTGCTGATACAGTTTAACCGCACCGGCCAAGGTCAGCAGGTTGCTGTATTCCTGTTGATCCGCCTGGTAAGTTTGCCCTCTGACCAGATACAGCTGCTCAGATTGCGGATAGGGCAGCGGTGCCGCCAGAATTTGATAATTCAGCTGCAGTACGGTCAGTAAAGCGCCAAGGGTTAAACCCAGGGTCAGGATCATCGTCAGGCTGTAGCTTTTAACTCGGACTAATGCCGCGGCCGCGGCGTTAAACAACGCGATTTTTTCTGCAATCAAGTGCTTATTCCTTACCAACTTCGCGGGGGAGTAACCTGTGTTGTTGGCATGTCAGTGCCCTCTGAGTGTCATAGCAGGTGGTTGACGTAAAATGGGCCACAGCACAGAGCCACAGGTCAATATTGTTAACAAACACAATAAAGCGGTTGGCATGAGAATAGCCTTGGCGGTCAGCTCAGGTAATAGGTGTGGCATCGGCAGCAATAATTGTTGTAGCAATAACAGGCTCAAGCTAATGCCAGCCCCCCTGGCCACGGACAACAATTGTTGCCGACTCAGTTGTTGCCAAAGTTGCAACGGTGCAGCGCCGATGGCCAGACGGATGCCCAATTCATGGTGGCGTAATTGGAATTGATAACTGAGCATGCCGTACATGCCCAATAATGCTAATAGCAATACCAACACTGTGAGGCTGATTGTCGTGACGGCAGAAATCAGATCATTGTGTAACAGTTGTTGCCTCGCTTGGGTAAAACTTAGCATTGAAGACACCGCATATTCGGGCTGAACTTCATCAAGCCATTGGTTTAATTGTGCTTTACTCACTTGATGCTCAGGTCGAACCGATAGCAGTAACACAGTGCGTTGCGGATCTGGCTGCGGCAACAACAGGCGACCAGGTTCGATAGAACCTGCAATAGTCAAGTCAGCGGTCACGCCAATCACCTGGTAAGGTTGTTGGGGTTGTGGGCTATTGAACCAAAATAAAGATTGCCCTGGGATCTCCGTCAGCGCTAACTGGGGGAATAACTGCTGCGCCAATGTTTGATTCAGTAGCACCACGCGGGCGGCTGAACGGATCTCTGCCGGGCTAAACTGCCGACCCGTCAGTAGCGGGATTTGCAGCAGGGGTAAAAAGTGTTCATCAATCAGCGCCCCGGCGGTGCGTTGCGGCGCACTAAAAGCGCTATCTAACGCAACCACCGTTTGCCATTGATCATCGCCAAAGCGGTGTAAAGGCGATGCAGTGGTGAGGCTGACACTGGCAACTGCGGCTTGTTGTTGCCAATGTTGTTGAATGTTTAGCAAATGCTGTCGCTTTTCGGCCGCAGTGACGGCATTTAATTCAGCGCTTTGTAATTCGACCAGATACCTTTGTGTGGTGGCAAAACCAAAGGGTTGCTGCAAATGCTCAATGGCTTGTAAGCCTACCTGCACACAAGCAACCAGTAACAGGGTTGCCATACCCGCTTGGATGGCGAGTAAGCTGGCTGCACGTTGACTGGAAAGCGCAAAAGCACTGCCTTTGCCAGCACTTTGTAAACGGGTGGTCAATTGGCGGTAATCACAGTGGCGTTGGATCAGGGCGGTTAAAGCCAGCGCCAGCAGTAACGTCAGGCCAACCACCAGCAGCAACCCAGGCCACGCCAACTGTAATTCAGCGGCTCTTGCGATATAAGGTGTCAGATAAAAACGCAGCCAAGGCAGCAGCGCGATGGATAGCAAGACCGCGACGATGAGCGCCGTCAGATGTAACCACAATTGCTCGGCCAGAATACGCCCAAACAGCTGACGACGGCCAGCGCCTATTGCGGCAGCGATAGCCAGTTGTGGCTGTAGTTGGCTCGTGCGCGCCAGCATCAGATGACTCAGATTACTGGCCGTGATGCCGACCAAAGCCAGCACCGCGAGCAGCAGTAATACACTGAGCTGGGCACTGTCGGCGTTCACTTTCGATTGCAAGGATTGCAGTTTCAGCCGATGTGAAAATGGTTGTAACTGGGCGACCCCGGCATTTTCCAAACGAAACCGTGCGGCCAACCAATCAGACCATTTTTTTTGTAAGGTCGTTGCTTGCATCGGTGCTGGCAGTGAGGCCAGCAAATAATAACCGGTGCGACTGGCGGACCAAGCTTGCCGTTGTGCTGTACTGGCGGGATTAAAATCAAACGGCAGCCACAGCTCAGTCGCACTTTGATCGGCACTCATCAGCTTCGGCTCAATAAAACCTTTGGCCGTGACTCCAATGATCTGAAACATTTGACCTTGGATGAGCAGCGACTGTGACAGAATATCGGCACGGCCTTGGTACAGTTGTTGCCAGCTCTGATAGCTCAGCACTGCAACAGGTTGCTGTTGCGACAAATCTTCTGTTGTTTGAAAAAATCGGCCCAAATGCATCGGGACTGCGAGCAGGTCGTCGTAGTCAGCAGTGACATAACTAGTGGTGACTAAAGGTTTTTCTGCATGTTGCTGTAACAGCACAGTGCCATAACCCTGCAACGCGCGAAGGCCGATCCCAGCTTGCGGCAGCACCGTCTGGTACAACTCGGTTAAGGCGGGCATGACAAAAGTTTCATCAACCTCAAGCCGACCTTGCCGCTCAATGTGACCACTCAGCACCATCAGCTGATGAGCTGCTGGGTAGGGTAAGGGGGCCACGAGCACTTGATAATTCAGTAAAGCTACCAGTAATAACAAACAAAGGCTGAAACTAAGGCTCAGTATCACAGTGACTGCGTAACTGGGTGCTCGGCATAACGAATCAAAGGCGCTGCGCAAATCATGTCGCTTCATTTTCTCTATGTCCCTAATGCTGCTGATGGATCAGCTGATTGGCGTTTTGCTGCAAACAAGCGCGTAACGGCAGTAGCAGCGCCAGCAGTGAGAGGCAGCCTAACAGGGTGATCGTCAGCGCCCATAACAAGGGCCAATGCGCCACCAGAATTTGTTGCAGTTGGGGCTGTAATTGGTTGCTGGTGGCAAGCACGAAAGCAATACTGCTGAGCAGTCCAATACCAAGTGGCAGGCTGTGATCAAGCAACAACAACCTGACAATGCGGGCGCTATTGGCCCCTAAGGCCCGTCGGATGCCAATTTCCTGGCGGCGTAATTGCACATGGTAGTGGATGACACCATATAAACCGACGGCGGTCAAAGCCATCGACAGCAACGTTAGCAGCAGCGCGGCGATGGCGGTGAGATAGTGGCCTTGCAGTAACTTACGTTGCTGCTGGCTAAGCGCTTCAAACTGATAAATCAATAATAAAGGACTGACTTGCGCCAACGCCCGTTGCATTTGTAAGCGATCGAGCTGCTGACCAGCTTTGAGTGCCAGAATAAAACTATTACCGCTGTGAAGTGGCCGATAAACCCGTGGCGGTGCTGTGGTTTCGCCCGGTTTTTTTAAGCCTTTGACCACACCAATAATGGTAAAAGCAGTTTCAGCGCCAGCACTGGCATCAAACGACAGTTGCTGGCCAAGTGCCGAACCATTCGGATAGAGACTCTTTGCCAACACATCATTAATGATCAACACATTGGCGCCAGTTTTGATCTGCTGCTGAGTAAAATCTTGGCCAGCCACTAAGGGTTGTTTTGTCACTTGAAAAAAGTGCTCGTCGACAATCTGCGCCTGTGGCAACACGGTTTGGTTGCTGGCTAAATCCACCAATGACCAGGTATTGCTCGCTTGTTGCTGCGGTGACATGGCCCGACTAACGCCTGCCACGCTGGGCAGTTGCGCGAGCGTGCTGGTCAGCTCGCTCAGCAGGCTGCTGTATTGGGCAGGTGCTAAGGGTTCGGCGCTATTCAGTCGTACTTCAAGGCTCAACAGCGTGCTGGTTGGAAAGACGTCAGGATCTTGCAACAGTCGGGTGGCATTGAGCAAAAAAGTGAAGTTAAGCAGTAATAAGCTACCGCTGATCGCCACCTGGCTATACACCAACAGTTGGCGGGTGCTTGGACGAATTTGCCGAGCGCTGCCTTTGCTGCCGGTGGCTAATTGCTGTTGCAATTGTTGGTAGTTCAGTAAGTTGCTGCAAGCAAAAGCCAAGATGGCCGCTAAAACCAACATCAACAACAACGCCAGTAGGAGGGAGCTGACAGGCAAAGGTTGAAACCCTGCCAACGGTAGGACAGCTGGCAGATAGTGTGGCAAGAGAGGAACGGCCAGCAAGGATAAAGCCCAACCTGCCAGCGCAGAAAGCAACATCAACAGCGCAATTTCACTGAAAATAGCCAGCCGTAACTGAGCTGGCGCTGCGCCTAGTGCCGCCGAGACGGCGAGTTCCTGTTGCCGCTCAGCGGCACGGGATAACAACAAGTTGGCGATATTACAGCTGGCAATCAGCAGTAAGCCCAAAGCGCAAGCCAGCATCAGATACGCGGTTTGGGTCGAGTTGCCAAACATCACCTGGCGGAAACTCATCAGTTGCAGCTGGACGCGCCAGCCTTGATAAAACGGGATACTGGCCGTTTGTTGTTGCCAGCTTTCATCCATCAAGGTGGTGAGCCTAGTGCTGGCTTGCGCTGGGCTGAACTCTGGTTTGAGGCGACCGATAAAAATCCGTGGATTACTTCGATCACCAAAGCGCTGGCGGATGGATGTGGGCACTGGATTAAATTGCCAAGGCAACCAAATCGCGGTTTGCCGACCCGCTTGGTAGAGTTCGGGTTCGATAAAATCGCTCGCGAGCACGGCGACAATCTGAAAACTTTGGCCGCGAATACTGAGCGTTTGGCCAATAATGCCTGGGTCGGCGTTAAATAACGTCTGCCAACTGGCCGCCGATAATACCGCGCTGGGTAAGGCTTGCTCGATGTGACTGGCTGGATTGGGCAAATGCCCCAGTTGTACCTTGGCGGCTAAGGTTTGGAAAAAATCAGCGCTGACATAAGCGGTGGCTAGTTTAGGTTGGGCCTGGTGGGAAGCCAGCACTTCATCATCATAATGCGCTAAGCCGACACTGCTAAACACCGCATCGGGCTTTCGCTGCTGCTGATACAAATGCATCAGACCGGCATAACCATAGGCATTCACATTGACCATGCCACTGTTATCGATCTGTTGCTGCTCCACTTTAAACAGCTGCGCCGGTGCCGGATAAGGCAGCGGTTGGAGCACCAGATGATCAAACAGCCGACTGGCGGTTAACATCAGTGCCAGTGTCAGGCTCATCGTCAAGATCACGCTGAGGCTAAAACCAGGTCGCTGCCATAAACTGCGCCAGGCGGTGCTGAGTTGGTAGCTGAGTAAAGGCAAACTTAACATCAGCATGTTACCGCTCCTTGGATGAATTGTTGGAATCTGGCTTGGGTGCGTAGGCGTGGTGTTGTCATATTATTGTGGGCCTCGTAGCAGCTGCACCACTGGCTGGCGTAGTGCAGGCCTTAGACAGCCATCGACAATCAGCGTGGTGAGCAGCAGCACTGTTAACAATGCAACAATCGCATGGAGTGGGGCTATTTGTAGCTGCCCGGCAAAGTCAAAAGACCAACCCAAATCGAGGCTCAGCTGTAAACCGCTATAGGAAACAGCCAGTAGCAACACCGCCCATAACAAGGGTTTTAAACTGTCCAGTAATGTAAGTCGCAGTAAATGTTGTGGCCGTGCGCCGAGCGATTGGCGTACCGCCAGTTCATATTGGCGCAGCTGAATTTGCGTCCTGATCACCGCGAAAATGCCAAGGCCTGCCAGTGCTAGCGCCAGCAAGGATAATGCCGCTGTGACCACTGCCGCCACTCGGGCATCTTTGGTATGTTCGGCAAAAATGTCGCTGGTGCGGTCAAAACGAAATACTTTCAGCTGCGGATTAACCTGGGCCAGTGCCAGATTGACCTGTTCACGAGTCAGGGTTTGTCCAGTAGGCATCGTCAGCACCAATGTCGGGAAATAGTTTGGGAGCACTGGGATGTAGGCAGCCGCCGCCCCTGTTTGGTTTGGCAGATGCAAATCTTTTACTACACCAATGATTGTTCTTGGGTTGCTTGCGCCCCGAAAATACAGCGGCTTATCCAGCACCTGACCATCCGGCCTCAGTTGTTTGGCTAGACTTTCGCTGATCAGCATTACCCGCTCCGATTGACGTGCCTGAGCCTGACTGAAAAAACTACCCTGGACCAGTTCTAAACCGAGCGCCTGCAGATAGTCACCGTCACTTTGGTAGACCTGGGTCTGCAACGATGGAGTCTCGTTATCAGCGGTGCTGCCAACGCCATACAACTCTTGTTCGCTCTGCCAGTACGAGATCGGTGGCGCATTGCCAAGTCCGGCTTGGCTGGCGTTGGTTTGAGTTTTTACCTGTTCCAGTGCTTGAATAAACAGCTGGCTACGATCATCATCCGCCATGCTAGCCAATAAAGCGCCGGGATTGAGCGCCACCTGATAACTTTGCAAGTTAACACCGCTCTGTTGTTGAATTTTGGCCACAGCGGTGACAAATATCTGGCTGCAATAAATCAGTGTTAATAAACAAAACAAGGTCTGCGACATCAACAGCAGTTGGCGGGTGCGACCCGATACCTGCACGGCGCTGCCTTTGCCACTGTGTTGCAGATTTTGCTGTAATTGCCGGTAATTCAGTTGACGACTGAGCCAGGTAGCAAGCAGAACACACCACAGCAACAGCGCACTAAACGTCAAAAACAAAGAACCGGTTGAGGAGCCGAGCTCCTGCAGTCTAGGCACCGGGCCGGCATAACCGGCTTTTAAACTCTGATAACAAGCTTCAGCTACCAGCAAACATAGTAACAACGCAGGGATAGCTAACAGGCTCAACTCAGTCAGGTATTGGCGAAACAAATCCGCTGGTTTCGCGCCCAGGGCGATGCGTATAGTCAGCGAGTGCTGCTGAGTCAGAGCCCGGCTTAACACCAGATTGGCGATATTCGCCAGCGCAATTGCACAGAGCAAAGCACTTCCTGCCAGCAAACTTATACTCAGTAGGCTGGCATCACCGAGGATCCGGTCGCGCAACGATTGCATTCGCCAGGTTAAAGTACTGTTTTTTAAATAAGCGTTTTGTCCGTTTGCTGTATTAAACTCCGGCGTGGCCCATTGCTGCAGGCTATGCGCCAGGCCAGTGGCGAGCCGTGCCGGATCTGCAGTTGGTACCAATTTGAGCAATAAATGCATCTGATCGCTGCCACCATCCCAGCTCGTTGGGCCTGCATCGTGAAAGTCATAACTAAGCCAAACCTCAGTAAACCAGCCTGGCGAAGCCATCACCGGTTCGACAAAATCCTTTGCCAATACCCCAACCACTTTAAAAGACACGCCTTTAAACTGCAGCGTTTTATCAAGCACGGCCGGATCAGCGGCAAAATGCTGTTGCCACACTTGATAACTCAAGATGGCAACCGGTACTTTGCTATCCAGCCCTTCATCCTGCTGCAGATGGCGGCCGAGCGCCAATGGTGCATCAAACATCGGCAAAAACTCCGGTGTGACATAACCGACGTTAAATGACGGATGACCCGGCAGGCTTTGCTCGACATCAATACCAATATTGTGCAGCGCCTTGGTTTCGATTTCCGCCCAGGGCTGGCGGTAAATATCCAGTTGCGCTTGCGATGGCAGCCAGTCCGGCGACAGCTGTTTGTCCTGCTGCCACACACTACCCCGCACTAACTGGATCCGCTCGGCATCCGGGTAGGGCAGCGGTGCCATAAATAGCTGATAATTCAGGTTAAAAGTGGCAACTAAGGCACCCAGCGTCAGGCCAAGGGTTAAAATAATGGTCAGCGCATACAGTTGCTGGCGGCGCAGCAGCAGTGTGGCGGTTTGAACCCAATGTTGTTGTAAAAACGGCTGCATCTTATCTTCCTTGTAACGCATAAACTGCCGGTTTGCGGAGAATGCTCCACACCGACAGCAGGGTGGTGAGCACGGTCAGCACTACAATCAGCAGTAGTGGTAGGGCAAAGCCATTGGCCGACAATTCAATGCTAACGGTGGTTTTTTGTAAGCCAAACCACAGGGCGGCCAGCCCAACCGCCGCCAGCGCTAAACCGGCCAATACAGGTTTTAAGTTCTCCCCCAGCAACTGGCGCAAAATGGTGACTGGCCGTGCGCCAATTGCCATCCGCACGCCCAATTCAAAGCGGCGCAGTTGCACGCTGTAGCTCAGTACGCCGTAGATACCAATGGCGGCGAGCGCAAAACTTAACACCACCAAAGTACTGGTGACGGCAGCAGCCAGATAGTTGTTAAACAGCACGCGGTTGACGTTGGAGGCGATGCTGTAGATATTCGCTGCGCGAAAGTGCGGCGAGACTTTGGTCATGGCAGCATTGATCTCGGTTTTGCTTAACTGCATGCCGGGTTTAAGCTGAATTTGCAAATTGGCAGATTCAATCAAATTACGGGTTAAATAACTGCGGCCTGTTTCGACGGCAGACCATTGATCCGGCAAGTGGTGATCGCTGCTGACACCGATAATTTCATAGACCATGCTGGCATCGGCAGAATAGAGTTTTTGCCCAATCACCTGGCCGTCCGGTTGCAGCTGCCGTGCTAAAGTTTCATTAATAATCACCACCAGGGCTTGGCTGCTGATTTCCTGCGCCGTAAAGTTGCGCCCTTGCAGCAGTTTGATGTTAAACAAGGGCAAATAAAACTGATCGGTATAGACCGCACGGCTAAACAGTAAGTCATTTTGCTGCTCTGGCGAGGCAATAAAATTCATTGAACCGTAATAACTGTCAAAAGAAATCGGTGGATAGTTACTGACCGAGGCTGTTTGCACCGCGGCATGCTGTTGCAATAAGTCTCTAATTTGCATCAACTCGTTTTTTTGTTGCCGATAGGCGGCGCGGCGCTCGGCCAGTGGTAAGCTGTCAGCTGGAGCAGGGGTAATATTATCGATGGTGACTTGATACCGGTCGCTGCTGGCAAAGCCGACTTGCTGACGCAGTTGCTGTAACGATTGCAGTAATACCTGAGCGCAGCAAATCAGCAGCATACTGGCCAGCATCACTTGGGCGCCGATCAACCATTGGCGGGTCCGGGCGCTAACTTGGACGCCACTGCCTTTGCCGCTACTTTGTAAACTTTGTTGCAGCGCCCGGTAGTTGATTTGTCGGCTAAGTAACAGGCTAAAGAGCAATGCCATTAACAAGGTGCTGGCCAGCGCCACAGCGACAGTGACAGCGCCAACGCCAAGTTCCATTAATCTTGGTAAGCGGTCGGCCATAAAGCTTTGCAGTAAAACATAAGCACCTGCCGCGACCGCCAAAGCAAGCAACAAAGCGCCAGCCAGCAGCCAGCTCAGCTCTGCTAAAATTTGCGCCATTAAATGATGCCGCTGTGCGCCAAGTGCCGCTTGAATGCTCATATTACGTTGCTGGCGGGCGGCACGGGATAAAAACAAATTGGTGATATTGGCCGCCGCAATCATTAATAGCAGCAAGCTGCCTGCCAACATCCATAAGGTGCGGTTGTGACTATCGCCAAGTAGCACCTGACGCAGCGGTTCGGCGTTAAACTGTACACTGCGGCCTGCTTCGCTCGCAACGCCAGTAATCTCGTCTTGATAACGCAGGGCAATTTCAGCGCGCCATTCTTGTTCAAATGCCAGGCGCTCGCTGGCCGCGTTCAATTTGCCGAGAAAAAAGTGCGCACCGCTGATATCACCCGGCTGCGGTGGAGTGCTATCAGCAAAATCCCATGGCAGCCAGATATCGTTGTGGCGGGAAGGGCCGGTCAGTTGGGGCTCGATAAAGTGGGCGGCGGCAATGCCGACCACTTTATAAAATTGATTGCCGACTTGAATGCTCCGCCCAACGGTGGTTGGATCAGCGTTGTAATGTTCACGCCAGATTTGTTCGCTCAAAATGGCCACCGGTTGTCGACTCCCCACATCCTCTTGCGCGCTAAAAGCCCGGCCGTGCAGCAGTGGCATCTGGTACATCCGCATATAACCGGGCGTGGTATAGGCCACTTGGACTTGTGGGCTGTGCGGCAGATCGCGCAGTGTCATACCGATATAGGAAAAACTAAACATCGCCTGATCGCTGAGTTTGGCTGATGGCAGTGGATACAACTTGCTAAAAAGATGGATCGGTAAAATGCGTGGATAGATGGTCGAGCCATCTTTTTCCAACCAAGCGGTGCTGCCAAAGACCAACGACTCTTCCTCGGCATAAGGCAAAGGCGCTGCCAAAATCTGATAATTAAGGTTAAACATCGCGACCAGTGTGCCAAGGGTTAACCCCAAGGTCAGTATCACAGTAGCGGCATAACCTTTGGCTTTGCTTAGGGCATACAGCGCGTTCGATAAATCTTTAGAGGAGATCATCGGCTTATCCTTGTGTTGAATGCTCAGTTCCGTTTAGATCTTTGGTGGCCGGCCACAATATCGCCGTCGGGAGTAACACCCTTGGCAATAACAGGCTATGGAGCAGCCATCATTGATAGCCAGTCATCATGGCGCGACCTGCGCAAGGGGAGATACGATTTGTTCTGGCGAGGTATTTTGCTGCCAAGCCGTCTGCTGAGTGATGGGCGTGCCTTCAGCATCCAAAATCCGACCATCCAGTAAATGCAATTTGCGCGAGGCCATATCGGCATACCGCGGGTCGTGCGTCACCATGCACAAAGTGGTGCCGTTGCTATTGAGCTCACATAGCATATCCATCACCGCATCGCCGTTTTTCGAATCCAGGTTACCGGTCGGTTCATCGACCAGCAGCAGGGCAGGGCTGCCGACCAAGGCGCGGGCGATGGCGATGCGTTGCTGTTGACCGCCAGATAACTGGTTTGGACGGTGCCCAGCGCGATGGGTCATATCGACGGTTTTTAAGCAGGCCATCACCCGAGCTTCCAGCTCGGCTTTAGGAACAGTTTGGCGGCGATAACGCAGTGGTAAAGCCACGTTGTCGAAGACGGTCAGTTCATCAATTAAGTTAAACGACTGAAAGATAAAGCCAATTTTTTCATTACGGATAAAGGCGGCTTCAGACAAGGATAAACCGCTCACTTCTTTACCTTCAATCTGATAACTGCCGGCCGTTGGCATATCCAGCAGCCCCAACAACGATAACAAAGTGGATTTGCCGCAACCGGATGGGCCGCAAATCGACACAAAATCACCGGCAAAAATATCTAAATCAATGCCGCGTAGGGCATGGGTTTCCATTTCATCAGTGGCAAACACTTTGGTGATGCCTTGCATTTTAATTTTTTGTTCACGCATCTTGGATGTCCTTGTTTAGTTCGTGATTTGTTGCACAGCGCAGAGCTGTTCTTCATGTCTGTTTTGCTGCGTATGAGCTCAGTTATAACAATCTGATTTCTTTGGTATCGCGATAAGTGCTCATATCCGACAGCACCAGTTTGTCACCTAACCGTGCGCCTTGTTTGATCTGTAAATACCGACCTGCTTCGTCACCAAACTCGATGGGGGTACTTTGTAGCAACTGGCCATCTGCGCTGACTTTAAACAACTCGCCTTTGCTGTGGCTTTGAATATTCACTGGTCGCTCCACATACAAAGTGTTGCTGAGGGTGGCGGTAAAAATTTGCGCGTCGATATTGAGTTCTGGCCGCGCCGAAGCCGGTACCGCTTGGGTAAACTTTAATTCCACCTCCACCGTGCCTTCGACCACTTGTGGCGTGATCCGGGTCACAATAGCGTCGGCTTGTTCTCGTCTGGTGTTAATCCGAGCCTTTTGCCCGGGCTGAATTTGCTCGGCTTTGCTTTGTGAAACCCGCACTAAGGCTAATAAATCCTGATCGCTGCCGACCAGCGCCAGTTCTTGCCCCGGCGCCACACTTTGGCCAAGCTCCACCGGCAACCTTTGCAGCACGCCCTGGATGCCAGCGCGCACTGTCAGCCGCTCGAGCCGCTGGCGTAGTCGACTTTCATGGGCGATGGCTTGATTCAGTTGTTCTTGCGAAATGTTGATGGCTTCCTGATTGACCAATTTCAGCTGCGCCAGTCGGTCTTGTTGTAGTTTCACTTGTTCTGCCAATTGTGATTTTTGCAGCACAGTGGTGTTAAACGCCAGTTGTGACACTATGCCTTTGGCCGCCATCTCGGCTTCGGCCGCGTGGCGTAACACCAGCATTTGATAGTTGGCATTCAGCTCGGCGAAGCGGCCTTCTTCGGTCAAATAATCACGTTGATTGTTCAGTTGCTGGCGGCGTACATTGGCTCTTTCCTGGGTGGTTGCCATGGTGGCAGCCTCAATTTCTTGTAATAATTCGGGATCACTGAGGCGTAAAATCACCGAGTCTGGGCTCACCACGGCGCCAGGTTTTAATACCACTTCTTCCACAGTGGCTGCGCTTAAGGCGCTGATCAGTTTCTGTTTATCCGAACGTAATACGCCATAACCATCAACAGTGACAGCTAAATCACCTTGTTGCACTTGGGCAAACAACAATTGGTGCTGCTCAACTTTCACGGCATGGCTTGGGCTGCTAAGCATCACGCCGGTAAAAACCAGCAGAGAAAACCCTACGACAAGCAAGGTCGGTTTTTTCCACTTTGCTGCTGTTCTGGTTTTTATAATATCCATGCGGTTCCCTTATTCACATCAAAGCCATTGCAGCTGGAAAGATCACACAACAAAAGTCCAGGAAGTGGTTGTGTTACTGTAGGTTGCCATCCAGTTTATGTTGTGCGCTATCATGTTTTTAGCAAAATAGATGCCAAATATAAGTTATTGAAATTAATCAATAATATTTTTATTAATTTGAGTGTTCGTCCGATTTCGGACGTTTTTTCCGAAACCGGACCTTTACCTTAGGAAAGCAAGATGGATAAAAAGCTGTATTTTCTGCGTCACGCCACAGCGCAGTTGCGTCAGCCTGATCTACCGGACAGGCCTCGGCAATTGATCGCCAAAGGCCGCATCCAAGCACAGCGGGTGGCGGCTTTTATGCAGCGCCAACAGCTAACGCCTGAATGGGTGTTTGCCAGCCCATACCCCAGAGCCAGCCAGACCGCGCAGATTGTCTGTGATGTCGCGGGGTTCCCCAGCTACCAAGTTCTTGATTGGTTAGCGCTGGAAACCCCGACCGAACAAGCGCTTGCGGCACTGCGACAATTGCTGCCGCAGTTGCCATCCCATACCTTGTTCGTTGGCCATGAACCGGATTTTTCACAGCTCATTAGCAGTTTATTGGGCACTGCAGCCGAGGCGATGAAGATCAAAAAAGCATCTTTATGTTGTGTACTGATCAATAGTCAAAACCAGCGAGCCCAATTGCAATGGCTGTTACCCGTGCAACTGATGTAATTCGTTTGATTAGCCTGGTTTTAATGCAGTCAACTGCAGTGATAGAAGGTAAAACCACGCCCGACAGTCATGTGGTATTCATTCACCTCGGCCATACTCGGATGCGTTCTAACAACATCTAAGGAAAGGGATCCGGGATGCGAAAATTTGTATGCTTGCTGCTGTGGCCTTTTTTGTTAAAAGCCGAAGTTGCCGTGATTTTTGCAGGCGCTGGTACTTGTGAGGGTTGCGCTGCGACTGTCGCGGCCTTACTGCAGCAGCAACATTATCAGGTTCGCTTGGTTGATGAACGCCAACTCAATGCTCAGGTGCTGCAACAGGCTGATTTGTACGTTCAGCCGGGTGGTTCAGACGATATTATGGATACACTATCGGTACTTTCCAATCGTCAGCTGCAAGAGATTAGAGATTTTGTCGCGCAGGGTGGCAGTTATCTTGGGATTTGTGCTGGCGCTTATCTGGCTGGTCAATATGCTGATCACAGTGCTGGCGTGCGGGCTTTTGGTTTGGTTGAATTGACTGAAATTGAGCAAGAAATTGCTGACGACAATCAAGCGCAGTTGGTGGCCATCATGGTTCCGCCTGACAGCAAACCCCGGCAGGTTTATTACCAGGCCGGCCCACATTTTGGTCGCCACTTGCCAGCGACTGGCAGCGCTACAGCTTTTTACGCCGGTTCAAAGCAAATTGCCGCCCGACTATCGTCCTTTGGTCAGGGTCGGGTTGGCTTGATAGGCCCACACTACGAGGCTGATGCGAGTTGGTTTGCAGCCGATGATTTACCAACTTCGTCACCTTTGCAGCAGGAGTTGTTATTCCAAATGTTGCAAAAATTGTAGGTTAAGAATGGCAATAGCGCAGCGATGAGCACTGCGCTATTTTCTCCGGGGTCGAGCTGTTGCTTTAAACCAGCTCCTGCTCACAGCGCCACAGGCGGATGGTGATGTTTTCCTGCTCTAACGCAACCAGCTCGGCTGCGGTCGGCTGCAACGCAAAATCCAGTGCAGTACACAAGGTTTCACTTTGCAGATGGCTCAGCCAGGGCGCGAGCTCTTGCTGGAATGTAGCCGACATCCACAGCGACAGTCGGATCTGATCGGTCACTGCCAGTCCTTGTTGTTTCCGTTGCTGTTGGATGTGGCTGATCAGTTCCCGCGCTTTACCTTCAGCCAGCAGTTCAGGGCTGAGCGTTGGATCCAAGGCCAAGCCAATCAGCGGATGCGCCAGCGCATGGGCGCCGGCTTTCGCCGTGCGCTGCAGGATGATCTCGGCTTCGGTGAACAACTGCTCACCGAGTTGTAGCTGTCCTTGTTGGCGTAACCGGGCCATTTGCGCTGGACTAATGGCCGCGATCTGGCTGGCCACAGCTTTCATCTGTTTACCCAGTCGTTTGCCAAGCAGGGCAAAGTTGGCTTTGGCCGACAAATCAAAAAAGTCGCTTTCGGCCGTACTGAATGTCAGCTGTTTGATATTGAGTTCAGCGCGGATATAACCGGCTAACGCTGTCAAGTCTTGCAGCACTTTGGCGTCCGGATGCAACACTGTGGCAGTTGGCAGCGGCGTTTTCAGGCGGATTTTCCAATCATTACGCAGCTGTCGTCCCAGCACCACCAGTTGTTGGAAACGTTGTACACTTTGTTCCAATGCTGGTTGCTGCCAGGCTGGCGTTGCTTCGGGGTAAGTGGTCAGATGCACGGACACTGGCGCTGTCGACTCAGGCTGGTAGCGTTTTAATTGTTGGTACAGATGCTCCGACAGAAAGGGGGCCAGCGGTGCCATCAGGCGGCCAAAGCTGTGCAGACAACAATATAACGTGGCATAAGCCTGTTGTTTGTCATCGTTGAATTCGTGTTGCCAGAACCGGGCCCGATTGAGCCGGATATACCAGTTGGTCAGATCTGCCAAAAAAGCAAATAGGGGTGGCACCACTTCATCCAGACGATAAGCTTGCATGTGCTGATTCACCTGACCGATCAGGTGTTGTAACCGCGATAGGATCCACTGATCTAACATATTGTTGCTGGCAGGCGGTGCCTGATAACGCCACTGGTCGATATCGGCGTAGGTTTGCAAAAATTTACAGCCGTTGAGCCAGGGTAATAACACTTGGCGCACCATGTCCTGCACACCGCTATCGCTAAATTTTTGCTCTTCAGCTTTCACCAGGCCGGAATTGATCAGATATAACCGCAAAGCATCGGCACCATACTGTTCCATCAGTGCGGCCGGTGCTGTGTAATTTTGCAGTCGCTTTGACATCTTGCGACCATCTTCGGCCAAGACTAAACCATTGACAATCACATGCTGAAACGGTGGCTTGCCAAACAGGCACTCGCTCAGGACCTGCAGGGTGTAGAACCAGCCGCGGGTCTGATCCACGCCTTCGGCGATAAAAGCTGCCGGAAAGCTTTCTTCAAATTGCTGTTTATTTTCAAATGGATAATGTACCTGTGCATAAGGCATGGCACCGGACTCAAACCAGCAGTCAAACACTTCCGGCACCCGGCGGTATAAACCCGGTTGGTCCGGCAGGCTGAATGTCAGGGCATCGATGTGATCGCGGTGCAAGTCAGTGATGTCAGCGCCGGTCAGCGCTTTGAGTTCAGCCACCGAGCCGATGCAGTGTGTTTGTCCGGACAACTCATTGACCCAAATCGGCAGTGGCGTGCCCCAATAGCGATTGCGCGATACCGCCCAGTCACTGGCATTTTCCAGCCATTTGCCCATCCGGCCTTGTTGGATATGCGCTGGCACCCACTGGATTTGCAAATTGTTGGCCACCAGTTTATCGCGCAGTGGCACCACACTGATATACCAGGACGGCACTGTGCGGTAGATGATGGGGGTATCCGTTCTTGGGCAAAATGGATAGCTGTGCAGGATGCTTTCATGTTGGTACAGCGCACCACTTTGTTTCAGTTGTTGGATGATTACTTTGTCTGCGTCTTTTAAATAAAGCCCGGTCAGCGCGCCCATGTCAGCGGTAAAGTGGCCGCGACTATCAAGCGGGCAGGGACTGACGTTCAGCTGATGCGCGCGGCACACCCGTTGATCATCTTCACCAAAAGCGGGTGCCAGATGGACGATGCCAGTGCCACTGTCGGCACTGACAAAGTTATCCGCCAGCACGACAAAAGCAGCTGGCTGCGCCTGTTCGGCACTAGCTGGCCACAAGGGCTGATAACGCAGACCCGCCAGCTT
>CAZGHW010000020.1:52105-77962 GCA_964525695.1 uncultured Rheinheimera sp.
GCTTAGCCCCTTTCATCCTGGTTAGTATTGGAGCGGTTTGTAGTTGGGGTGGCAGTCGTTCGGCAGCGAACCAAATGGTTTTGTTGCGCTCTGGGTCCAGCACTTGGACATAATCCAAGCTAGCATTGACGCAAAGTGCCACATTGGCCGGTAAAGTCCAGGGCGTGGTGGTCCAGACTGCCAGATAACAATCCTGCTCAGCCAGTTGAAACAGCACTGTGATGGCAGGATCCTGCACTTCTTTATAGTTGGACGATGCTTCGAAGTTGGATAACACAGTTTCTAGGGCGGTGGAGTAGGCCACCACTTTTTCGCCCTGATAAACCCGACCCTGTTGCCACAGCTGCTGAAACACCCACCAGACCGATTCCATATACCAGGGCTCCATCGTGCGGTAGTCATCGGCAAAATCAACCCAACGGCCCAGCCGGCTGATGATAGTTTCCCACTCTGCGGTATAGCGCTGCACTATGCTGCGGCACTGGTTGTTATAAGCTTTGATCCCTAGCGTCGCCACCGCTTCCCGCGCTGACATACCGAGTTTTTTATCGATTTCATGCTCGATTGGTAAGCCATGACAGTCCCAGCCAAACCGGCGTTTGACATGAAAACCGCGCATGGTTTGATAGCGCGGGATAATATCTTTGATAGTGGACGCGACCAGATGACCATGATGCGGCAGGCCAGTGGCAAAAGGTGGCCCATCGTAAAACACAAATTCAGGCTGGCCGGCGGTTTGCGCCAAGGACTGCTGGAACACCTGCTGGCTTTGCCAAAAAGCCAGCACCTGATGTTCAGCCGCCACAAAGGAAAAAGTCGGGCTTGCTGGTGCTGTGGTCTGTGTTGTTGTGTTTGTTGCTGTTGTGTCTGTGATTGTCATCCTAACCTCTGTGCCAAAGCCAAGAGGTGAAGGATCAAAAAACCCGCCTCTTGGCGGGTTGCTGAAATTATAAAAAGCGCAAGTTATCCCACCATCTCAAATAAAATGATGTGAATAATTCGCTGAAAGTGAGTCATAGTTTGCATAAAGCTAACATCGCATGGCTAGCCTGAGGTTGTCAATAGGAAGCAGATTTTATACTGCCTGGTGATAATTTAGGCTGTGCAGTGGTTTTTTTATTCGCTAATTTGTTGTTTTTGATAGCGAAGGTAAAAAAATGATGAATAAAAAGGATTTCTTAACGCGCATAGTTTTGCCGCTGTGGTTGGGGCTTATCGCGATAGCAACTGTTGATGCGCAACAAGCCGAAATTGCTGTCGGTCAATATCAGTTGCAAACCGATACCCTCAACTCGGCGGTGCTCAAAGAGCAAAGAACTATCACAATACAACTGCCAAAGAGTTACAGCGTCAAAACCAATAAGAAGTATCCGGTGATCTATCGGCTGGATGGCAAAGATCATTTGCCATTAATGAATGGTGTGCTGGAACGATTACAAGAAGTCGATGCGGCACCGGAAGTGATTATCGTCGCGATCGAAAATACTGATCGGATGCGGGACTTTTACCCCACAGTGAATCAGGAGCCAGCAGGTCCAGTCGGGCTAGGGGGGGGCGCCGGTAAGTTTTTAAATTTTATCAAACACGAACTGATACCATTTGTAAACCAGAAGTATCGGACGCATGACTTTAAAGTCATTGCTGGTGCTTCAGCTGGCGGCGCTTTTGTGTTGTATGCACTGCAAACCGAACCTGAGTTATTTCAGGCGCATTTAGCCTATAGCCCGGCTATTTGGTGGGATTATGGCGCCACCGCAAAAACGACCAAAGCATTTTTCGCGCGGAGCAAAAATTTAAACAATTATCTGTATATGAACATCGGCGAAGAAAGTGGTGTGATGCGCCAGCGTTACGACGACTTGCTGCAGTTTATTCAGGCCAACCAACCTAAAGGTTTTCAGTTTGTCAGTGAGGAATTTAGCACAGTACCGCATGGCTTGACCTCAGTCGCCGGTATTTTTACCGCCTATCATCGGCTGTTTTTACCGCTGCAAATGCCGCTGAGCGCTTATAACGGCGCAATACCATCCATTGCCGCTTATTATCAGCAGTTGTCCTGGCAGTATGGCGAGCAGATCCGACCGCCAGAAGCGGTGGTGCGGGGACTCGGCTATCATGTTGTGAATGAAGGCAAACTGGAGGCCGCCATCCAGTTGTTTAAATATGCGATTGAGCTGCATCCAGATAAAGCAGAAGCCTACAATGGCTTAGCCTATGGCTATGAACAAAACAAGCAGTATCAGGATGCTTTAGTTCAGGTCACTAAAGCACTTGCACTGTCGAACGCGCAAGATGAAGGTTTTGCGGTATTTCAGGCACGAAAACAGCGATTAGAGCAACTGCTGGCACAGTAAGGCACTGTATTTCATCGACGCTTCAACAAAAAGCCAGCAAGGGTCACTTGCTGGCGGTAGAAAAAAGCACCGATAACGGAATGGGAGTAAAGCTGGTACCGATGCTGTAAAAGCTTAGAGCCGGTTAAATCTCGTTACGCCACAGCGCTGGCGTAGCGGCCGGGGTCCAGTTCACCTGAGCTGTATGTGGTTGAATAATGCTGTAAATTTTGTCCTGATAACTGACAAAATCACCGGCTTTATAAGCCACATGCGGCTGCCATTGCGGCGCATAGTTATCCAGCGTGTCAAAGCGGTAACCCTGACGGGTGGCGGCTTCGACAAAACGTTTGATTTTTGGCAGGTTGATAGTGGCACCCTGACCGCGTTTGCCATCTTCAAACAGGAAGTCATGCGCCAGGATCACCACTTTATTGCGGGCGATGCCATCCGAGCAGTCCAGATCTGGCGTGCGGCTATTCAGTGGGTTCATGGTGCGCGGTGCACAAGTGTTGACCACTTCGTTAACCCGGGCTAACAAAGCTTCACCGTCCAATAAGGTCTCAGCCGGGAAAGCCACGCCCCAGTTTTCCGGGCCCCAGTCCAAATCCCAGCCATACAATTTATACCCACGACTGGCCAGTTGATCGGCAATCAGCCCAGCGGTTTTACTGCTTTGGGTGGACGTGGCGGCATCACAGCTAAAGGCCGGATCCCATGGCGGTACTGTGTCCGAAGTGGCACAACGACCATCCCCTTTCATCTTTGATGTGACCCGCCAGCCGTTGGTATATGGTAGTCGCGCCAGACTGGTCATTTTGTAGTTGGTGTAAAGGTAAGCGCCAGGAATTTCATGCTCGACCCGCTGAATATTTTTATCAAAATAAGTCAGATCTGTTTCGACTGAACGATAGGATTTAACCGGCCACAAGCCCACTCTGTTGCAATAAACCGCACCCGATTCAACACCATCAGTACAGTTGTGCAACATGTGGTCGTCACTGTGGTTGGCAATGATATGACCTGAATTCAGCATTTTTTGTAATGACGCGGTCGCATATGACTCGTTCTCGTCACCTTCTCCAAACATGTGAAAAGCATTGATGAAAAAAGTTGCACGAATGCCAGCGGCATCCAGTTCATTGACGAGCTGGTTGGACGCATTGATTGGGCCGTCGTCAAACGTCAGGTAAATAACACCTTTGTCGGCGGCTTGGGCGGATAAGACTGTGCAGCTGATGAGGGCTGCCAGCAGGGTCTTTTTCATCATTTTCCTCTCCTGTGTTGTTGGGCATCATGCCCTGTTACCATGTGGTGCTCTGGGTACTGCTCAATCCGTGTGCCAACTTGGCCGCGATAGCGGCTGGTAAGGCTGTGATCTTGTCAGCCGGCAAGGTACTACGAAAGCGGGTACCCTGTTGTGCCGGTACTGGCTGCTGATAGCGCAACCATGGGCCATTGCCTTGTTGGTATTCAATCGCAAGCCCGGTTTGGGTCAGGGCCTGTAATTTGTGATCAATCTGGCGCACGCCAACCCAAGGGAGTTGGACCGGTAAACCCGCGGCCAGTAGCGTTGGAACTTCGTGTTGCCATAAACGCTTAGAAAAACTATGCCAATCGGCCTGGTAAGCGGCTTTTTGCGCTTGGTTAAAGAGCTGGCTCGCTGGCGTATAAGCCTGACCAGGCTGATAAGCAGGTTGCCAATCGGCTCTATGCCAACTGCGCTCCGCCAGTGCTAGCAAACGCGGCAATAACATCGACCAGGCGCTGGCCGCATCCGGGATCACCTCGGTCCATAAATTGCCTTGCAGGCCAATGATGTTGTGCGCTGCGTTTAGCGGCACTTTATCTTCAGTGCGATAGCCTTTACCGTTCACGTCTTGCCAGATAGCGGCCAGTGCCGGTAAATTTTGTGGCTGAAAACTAAAGACTTTTTCGGTGTCTAATTTCCGACTGGCCCAGTGATTGCCGCGGGCATAAGGCGTATTGAGAGAAGGCACATCAAAATAGCTGGCATCTGGCAACGCCAGCACCACTTGCCAGTTGGCATTGGCATGTTGATGTGCCGTCAGGGCGGCGCCGTCATAGCTGTTTTGCCAGATATAAGAGGTGACTGCAGTCGGCAGTTTGGGTGCCTGCGGTTCACCTGGCTGCAAATGCTTTAAACCATCGCTCCAGGCGGCTAATTGCACGCCTTTGTCGGCCAGTAGCTTGGCGGTGCGGCGTAAAAAGTACTGCATTAAATCTGTTTCACCACCAGCTTTTAACTGCTGACAAGCCGGCGATTGTTGCCAGGCACCTGCCGTTTCATCGGCGCCAATGTGATACAGCGATAATGGCATCGCCGCTTGTTGATGCAAAGCAATCAGCTCATCAAGTACAGTGCCGATAAAACGATAACTGCTGTCCAGACAGACATTGATGGTGTTGTCGTGATAATACTGAATGGATAAATAATCACTGTGATCGGCCGCTTCGCTCAATAGATATTGATCCCAATCGACAGCTTGTTGCAGCTTGAGTTTGTTGGCGCGCAGTGCCATGGCTTTGACCGCCGCTCTGCTGTGACCTGGCATATCTAAGCTTGGGATCACCCGGATCTGATGGGCTTTGGCATGTCGCAAAATGTCCAGATAATCTTGCTGACTGAGGAAACCATTCGGCAGTGCAGCTGGCTGATGGCCAGCTCCTAATTGGGGTAATAAACACTGCTGTTCGGTTAAATCCAGGCAACGGCGGCTGCCCAGTTCGGTCAGTTCCGGCAGGGCTTTGATGGCAATACGCCAACCTTCGTCATCGGCCAGATGCAAATGTAATTGGTTCATTTTGTAGCGGCCCATTTGGCTGATGAGCTGCATGACAAAGTCTTTACCAAGAAAATTTCTTGCTAAATCAACATGCTGGCCGCGATAAGCGAAGGCTGGGCCATCCTCAATGACCAGGGCTGGCAGTTGCTGTGGTTTGACTTCAGCCAATTGCGCTAGTGATTGCAGAGCATAATAAGCGCCAGCGACGCCACCAGCGCTGATCTCAATCCCTGCGGCCGTGATCTGCAAGCGATAATGTTCCGGCGATGCAAAACCAGCGTCTGATTGAATGCGCAGTCGCCGGCTGCTTTTGGGCTGTAATAATTGTAACTCTGTTAACAATTGCAGGCCTGCCGCTAGTTGGGGTTGCCAGGCCGCATCACTCAGTTGCAAGGCAAAACCGCCAGTACTATTGACTGGTTCAGCACTCAACTGACGTTGTTGGGCTGGTTTTGGGATCAGCCGGCTGCTGATGTCTGTGGTCGGTAACGTGGTGTTCTGTGCCGCCTGATAAAACTGAAACAGTCGGTCACCACTGCTGACGCCGAGTTGATCGGCCGGGTTTTGTATAAACGCCGGATTGTTGCGGGTAAAAGGCTGAATAAAAGCTGGCGTGCCGCTGGCATCTGTCTGCGCTGACGCGGTACTTTGGATCAGATGGACCTGTGCCTGCTGATCTTTGAGCAAATAATTACCCGGCAGCATCGACTGGCTGAAGATGCCGGAAGCACTGATAAAATCCACTTCAATCGGCTGATCCGGGGCAAAGCCCTGAAAAGCAGCGGTTGGGCTGAGTTCATGCAAATCGCCGTTCAGATGGCGGATCTGCAATTGTGGATGCAATGAAGCAATCACCGGCGTCAGTTGACTGAAATAAATTTTCCAATCTCTGCGATTGCTGGCATAAGGCAAGCTCAGACTTAAGCGTGATAAATAACAGCCTGGCTCTTTGCGCAGTTTACTGCTTGGGCACTCGGCATAAGAGGGTTGCAATAACTGATATTGCACCTTGAGTGTCGCGGCCATGTTGGCATCAGCTACTGCTTCAGGTACACACCAAAATGCTGCGAGCAGGCAACTGGTTAGGCAGGATGCTTTCATGCGACATCCTCCACAGCAACAGTGGCTTGCCGTTGCCGCTCTGACCACCAGTTCTGGTTATTCACCAGCGGTCTGGCCCAGAAGCCAATCGATAGGATATAGCCAAGCGGCAGTAGCAATAGCAGCATCGCCCATTGTATGCTGTCGAGTTGCTCCGCCAGCAGACCTAACAATGGCGAGGCAAAAGCGCCGCCAATAATGCCTGTACATAATACGCCAGCGACAGCACCATGTTGGGTTGGTACGGAATTGAGCGCCAGCGCAAAAATAATTGACCACATCACGGATAAGCTACCACCCAGCAGCGGCAGACACCAAAGTGCTAACCTGACATCACCGGAAAGCGCCAGTAATAACAGTGTGATAGTGGCAAGGCTAAATAGCACGATGATGAAACGGCTATCAAAGAGCTTCAATAAGCCAAGTCCCAGTACACAGCCGATGGTCATATTAAGCCAAAACTGACTGACCGCTGTGGCGCCAATGGTGGTGGCATCCAGCTGATGCACTTGCTGTAGATACACCGCGATACTATTGGCAATGCCTTGTTCCAATGCGACATAACAAAAAATTGCCAAAAAATACTTTTGTAAAGTGCCATTTTTCAGTAAGGACCACTGCTTGCCGAGGAGTTGGCTGGCCGATTCACCGGCTGGCGTCTGACTATTGCTTGCTGGAAAAGGCAACCACCAAAGCCACAACAACATCAGTAAGCACAGTACGGCGAAGAGTAAATACAAGCTCAACCACGGCATATTTGGCGGCAGCAATTGCAGTATTGGCGCTAACCAATGCTCAGGTGACAGCGTTGTCAATTTTTGGTAAATCAAAGGGGTAGCGGCAGCAGCTAATCCAAATAATAACTGACCAAGCACCGCCATAAAGGAATAATGTGCACTACCAGCGGCAAATCTGAGAAGCGGATTCATCGCGACCTGCAACACACTCATGGCCAGACCAAGACAAAACAATGACAACATTGCAACAGCAAAATGCGGCAGTACTACAAATAATAAGCAACTAAGCGTGCTCAGGCTATACGCAAATCGCATCATAGCGCGCTCACCATAACGTTCAATCAGCAGTCCGGCGGGGATCGACATCACGCCATAAGCGATAAAAAACGCAAAAGGAAAAAAGCCTGCCAGCATCAGTCCAATCGAGAAATCGCTGATGAGCTCCGGAAAAATCGGCCCGAGCAAATTGGTAATAAATGACACCGTCATAAAGCCTGCGAGGACTAGCAAAATAATGGCCGGTTGGCGGGGGCTGCTCGAAATATGCATGAATGTTCCTTAACGATTTTTCATTATTCTGCGGCATGCTGTGAACATGTTGTAATCTATTTCTACCTGAAACCTGTACTTTCCTTGCGCAGTTTGGCATAGTGTTTTGGCATCTGACAAAAAGGAGTTGTTATATTTATCTATATGAAAAATATAATTTTTTTGAGATGTTTTTTTGTTCGGTATGATGTTGTTTGATGTAGGGTAATCTTTCGCTGCAGGTTACAACAAGGCAACAACTTGCCGGGGTCGACAAGTTTCTTTTCAGGATGAAAAATATGAAACTGCAATTTGAAAAAATTATCATTGAAGCGGGGCAATCCTGGCGATTTTTCCATTATTGCTGGGATAGCATTGAGTTGAACTGGCATTGTCATCCCGAGTATGAACTGGTACTGACTTGCAATAGTGCTGGCACCCGTTTTGTCGGTACCAGTGCACAAAACTATCAGGACAATGATTTAGTTTTGGTCGGACCTTATTTACCCCATGGCTGGCAAAGTCAGCTATCGCCAGCCGGGCAAATGGGTCAGCAACACGCCTATGTCGTGCAATTGCCAGCGGCATGGCTGGAACAATGGTTGCAATTAAATCCGGCGTTACAACCTTTGCAACAATTACTGAATTTTGCCAAAGCCGGGGCTTGTTTTAGTCCGGCCGTGGTGGCTTCGGTCAAACCCTTAATATTGCAACTGGAGCAAGATGATGGGCTGACCCGTCAGATCCGGTTATTGCAGATTTTGGCGCTTCTCAGTGCCGATGAGCAAGTGCAACTGCTGACAGTGCCAGATAGTACCGAACCAGAGAACATCAGCAGTCAGCGGAAAATTGATAAAATTATCAATTATATCAATCAAAACCTGACAGAAGAGCTCAGTGCAACTAAGCTTGCTGGCATTGTGCATATGAGCACGAATCATTTACACCGCTTTTTCCGACAAAAAACCGAAATGACCATCACGCAGTACGTCATTCAGTTAAGGATTGAGCGGGCTTGTGATTTCTTGCTAAAAACCAGTTGGTCGGTGGAAATGATTGCCGGTAAATGTGGTTTTCTCAGTATGGCGAATTTTAACCGCCAGTTTTTGAAGCTAAAAAAAATGACACCACGTCAGTACCGGCAATCGGATATCCGGCAGTTACATCAATTAGCCCTGCGCGGCAGCCAGTCGGCATGACGCTGCCAGTTGTGCCAGTTGTGCCAGTTGTTCTGATTGCTGCGGGCATAAAGCCGCCAACTGTTGCCAACGTTGTTGCCGCTGTTGATCCTGCAGCAAAGTTGACGCTGGCAACGGAGTGCCAGCTCGTCTAAGCGCCGGGAAAAAACCTGTACCCGCCAATAAGCAATACCAGGACACCGAATGATAATATTTTTCCAGCTTCAGTTCAGCCAGCAAGTCCGGCAGATCGGCACCGCTTTGCCAGCATTGTAATAATTGCTTCAGCCTCGGTGATATCGCTGCCAACTGTCTGTTGTGCTGCCAATAGGCTGAATCAGTGCGGGAATTGGTTTTATAGTGCAGCACAATATAATCGGCAATATTGTCAAAATAGCCGTTGATCAACTGGTTGTAATCGGCTCTGAGACCCAGCTCGCCTCGGCATTGATACTGGCTTTGTTGCCAATGTAATAAAAAATGCCCGACAGTTTGCTGCACCAGATAAAGTGCAGTTGCTTCCAGCGGCTCCAGAAATCCCTGTGATAAGCCAACTGCCAGACAATTGTGTTGCCAATGCTGTTGCAAGCGACCTGCTTCAAAAGTCAGTAATCGGCTGCTGCCTTGCTGCTCTGATAAACCAAGATGTTGACGTAATTCAGTTTCTGCCATATCGGCAGAAATAAAATCGCGGCTAAAGACATAACCATTGCCGGTGCGATGTTGTAGCGGGATCTGCCAGCACCAACCATGCCGCAGGGCTGTGGCAGTGGTTTGACTCGCTGGTTGTAACTGTGCCGGTGTGGCAATGGTCAGCGCTGAATTATTGGGCAACATCTGCCGGTAACTGTGAAAAGTCCCACCTAAAGTTTGCCGGCTTAACTTGCTAGCAAAACCGGTACAATCAAAATAAAAATCTGCTTGCAAGTGAACGCCTTCGGCGGTCGCTAACTGTGCAATAGCGCCATCATTGTGACATTGCGCTGTGGTCACTGTCAGAGGGCGGTAGCGAATACCCCGCGCCATGGCTATTTTTTTCAGGCACTGGCCGAGCAGACCAGCATCAAAATGATAACCGTATTGCAGTTGCACCCCCGGCGCCTGACAAAAAGGCGCTTTGCTTTGTTGTGCCAGCGTGGTCTGTAAAAAGAATGGATCTGGATGTGCGATGACAGTGGGATCCAACTGTGCAGAGCGCACCCGTTGGTAAAACTCAGCCAGTTCGGCATTGTCGGTGCTACTGGGAAAAGGATGAAAATAATGCTGATAACCTGGAATGGTTGACCAATGACTAAACTGAATGCCATTTTTATAGGTGGCCTGACAGGCGGGCATCCAGTCTTGTTCGGCAATCTCAAGTTGGCGCAATAAGCGGGTCAGTGCCGGAGTCGATCCTTCGCCAACACCAATAGTGGCAATCCCCGGCGCTTCGGCCAGTTCAATTTGAACCTGGGGGTGCTGGCGGAAATGCCAGGCCAGCATCAGGGCAGTCAGCCAGCCGGCGGTACCACCACCCACAATCAATAAACGGAGCTGTTGCATTTGAGGGGTTGCAGACTGCTGCATGAATGCCTCACTTTATGGAGCCTGGAGTTAAAAATAACAAACCGCTGCAATCACTTGCAGCGGTTTGTCGGTTTAGCGCCGCAACAAAGCGGCGCGCTGCGGCTGATTAGAAGCGGGCACGGATACCTACCGTCATCCGGCGCTCATAGATATTTTGCGAAATCACATTGCCTTCCCACTGCAGGTAATTGTTTTCATACTCTTCGGTCAGATTGCTGACAGAAGCGTAGCCGGTCAGGTAGTCGGTGAAATCGTAACTTCCTGAGACATCAATGTAGGTGGTTGGCTCAGTCCAGATCGGTAATTTACCAACCAGGCCGAACACTGTGCCATTGCTGGCCAATCGCTCGCTACGATAGTTGGCAGCGATCCGCAATTGGATACCACTGCGTTCATACCATAATACTGCGTTACCTGAACGTTCAGAGTTATCAATAATAGGTAAAGTCGCTTTATAAAAATCGACTGCACCACTTTCACTCGGCGCGTAGGTTAAGTTCAGGCCAGCGCCTAAACCGCTCCAGAAATCGGGCAGGAAATCAAAGCTTTGCTGATAAGCAAATTCAACGCCTTTGATAGTACCGCCTTTGCCGTTGACTTCACCTGTCACCGGCACTGCACGCCGCTCGACCCCATCACCGTCTTTCACCCGAATGGTAGAAGAACCAGTCTCAATAAAGGAATCGATATTCAAATTAAAGACGGACAGGCTGACCATACCAGCGCTACCAAAGTAGTATTCAACACCTAAATCAATATTGTCGGAATACCATGGATTCAGTTGTGGATTACCATTTTGAGTTGCAGTGACAGCAACCATGGTATCTGGTGATACGCCCAGATCAGCAGCCCGATCCGCGGCACGGGTCCGGCCCACAGACAGACCGCGACCTAAGCGACCTAAATCCAGTCGGGTCATGGTTTTGCCATAAGCGGAGCGGAAAATCAGGTCTTCGGTCAGATTAACCGCCAGGTTTGCGGATGGCAGTAAATCGTTAAAGGTACGCTTGGTGGTGATGTCACCGGCATCACTCGGCGCGGTACAGTGCATACAATTACTTTCACCCAGCTCATTTTGCAGGATATCCAGTTCGGTACGAACATATTGCACACCGATATTGGCGTTGTAGCTCATGGCACCCGCTGAACTGCTGAAATTTGCTTTAAAGTAAGCTGACTGGGTCCGTTCATCGACTTTATACGAATCATTCGGGTTCGCCAGTTTTTTGTTGTTCGGGTACAGCGCATTTTGGAATGCAAATGGATCATCCATCACTTTGGGATTGACAAAATAAATGCTGTTGCCGGCTACAGGACCGAAATTATTGACCTGAGACACCCAGCCTGCCGGTAAGTCGGTAAAGTACCAGGGGCGGCCCAGGCTCAAATCACCAGTGGCGATATTGATATCGCCATCGCCGTTGCTATCAGCAATGGCCTGACCTGAATCTTTCCACATCACGTCTTTAGTGACCCCTGCGGTGGTAAATGGGGCGACCATGATCCAGGTATTGCGTTCTACATCACGGCTGCCATGGCGTACACCAAAGTCGACGGACTGCAGATGTTCGGTATCAAATTTATAATTACCGTCAGCTCTGGCCACATTCAGCGTGCCTTCTTCATCAAAGTTATTTTCTGAGTAAGTAGAAACGATGTTGTAACGGTTGATATCTGCACCAAAGACTTCGCCATTCACTTTCGGGAACGTTAACTGTGGATGAGCCCCTTTGGTATCAAAGGTGATCTGTGGCCGCTCTGGACCATATCCACGTGGGTTGACAGGTTCCATGCCGTTGGCATCACGCCGTCTTAAGCTGTGTTGCGCGCCGCTGGTCAGATAACCCTGGGCTACGTTTTCAGTATGGGCACGTTCGGCAGAGCCATGTAACAGCCGGAAACTCCCGCTAAAAGCATCCCCATTGTTGTAAGCCAATTGCAGATTCAGGTTTAATGAATCGCGATCATTGGTTTGACTTTCAGAGTAAGCGTTTACCCTTGGGGCATCCAGTGTCACCTGATTTGCAGTGTACAGCCGGCCACCTTCTGGACTTGGACCGCGGTCTATCAGATCGGTGGGTCGGATCCAGGCATAGTCAGACCAAGCGTTGTCAGCTACCAGACCTTGACTACGTTCAGCATCTTCCATTTTGGTGTAAAAAGCGTCCCCGCTCAGCTCAAAACCCTGACCGAGATCGGCTTGTAACGAAGCACTGAGTCCTGTCCTATCCCGTTCATTAAAGCGATTCATATTGCCGTAGTCGATAAAACCAAAATAACGGTCATTGGTATCGCCATCTTTGTTTAAATCACGACCTGGGCCGCCAGCACAAGGAAAGGTACAGTTAGCACCACCCCCTTCACCAAAAGCTGAAGCCCAGCCTTCGTGCGGCGCGCCAAAACGATAGTTAGCTAAGTTACTTTTGTCATAGGAAGCAGTAAAAATACCAGCGATTTTTTCGTCGTTATAACCAACAAAAGCACTGTATTTGCCGTCATTTTCTTTCGAATAAGATCCGGTTGAGGCTTCAGCTGAACCGGCCAGTGTCCAGCCTTGTTCTAAGGCAAAGGGTCTGGCAGTTTTTAAATCAATAGTCCCGGAGATACCACCGGCCAGCGTAGTGGCGACCGGTGATTTTAATACATCCATCCCTGCCATCAGTGCTGAAGGAATATCGGTAAAGTCAGGTTGTACATCACTAATCGAACCGGCACTTAAAAACTGTTCGCCATTGAGTAAAGTCGTCACTTGTGGCATACCACGCACGTTCACCGTCGAACCTTCACCGGCAGAGCGGCGGATCTGGATGCCCGGCACCCGTTGCAGTGAGTCAGCAATAGTAATATCAGGTAATTTACCGATATCTTCAGCGGTAATAGAATCGATCGTCCCTTCGGCCAATCGTTTGTTATTCAGGTTTTTAGCTTGTGAAGCCCGTAAACCACGCACACTCATCACTTCAATATCTGCTTGTGGTTTAGCAGTGCTGGCGGCGGCTGGTGCGGTTTGGGCGACAGCGGACAAACTGACGCTGGCAGCGAGCAGTAAGGTAATTTGTGACGCCAGGCGTGACACGGCGAAATGTTTCTGATTCATGATTATCCCTGTTGTAGTGGTGTGGCACCTGTGGGATTGCTCTGCTGCAGCTTGGCAGGACGTCCAATCCGGATGCGTGATTTATCACCAGCGGTCAGCAACTCTATGGTGCTTCAGACTGGGAAATGACATCGCTGTCATTTCGGTTCTGACGTTACACAGTTGTGGCCGATAGCTAAAGATGAAAGGGCAGTTATTGCTAGATTAGGGAGTAAAATTGAGTCAAAAGTATCAATATTTACCGACGAACTGACATTTTTGTTGGTTAAGTGACCAATGAGAACTGTTTTCATTGTTAGCGCTGTCATTTGGCTGTTGGCGATAACAGGGCCTGGACCGGCAATGCCACTGCAGCCGCGACTTGCCAGTAGCCCATGGCTTGGTTAAGTTATGCTGTCAGGCGCGGCTGATTTGCGGTGCCCTTTAGCAGACAGGAGCACAGATGGACACTATTGGTTGGGATGATTTTAGTAAAATTGAATTAAGAGTCGGTCGGGTGCTCAGTGCCGAAGTGTTTGCGCAAGCCCGTAAACCTGCCTATGTGTTAACGGTGGATTTTGGCCCGGACATCGGCATTAAAAAATCCAGCGCGCAAATCACTCAACTGTATCAAGCCGACGCTTTAGTCGGCAAGCTGGTGGTAGGTGTGGTCAACTTGCCGAAAAAACAAATTGGTCCGCTGATGTCAGAATGCCTAATCACTGGGTTTCATAACGCCGAAGGGGCGGTGGCACTTTGTGTGCCGGATCAATCAGTCCCATTGGGGAGCAAACTATTGTAGCCAGCTTCGTTAACGCTGCTGGTAGTGGACGGCAGGATAATCTGTGCACAGACGCCAGGGCTGTGGTCTGTCCTGTTGGCCAGACTCAGGCTGCCGCCAAGCTGTTCAATAATTTGCCGACATAGGACCAGCCCTATGCCCTGACCTTGAGGTTTAGTGCTGTAAAAAGGCACAAATAAATTCTGCGGTGCCAGTAGGCCCTGGCCTTGATCCAGCACTTCGATCAGCACTTGCGACTGTTGTCGAAAACGGATTTCAACGCTGCCGGGCGGACTCCCTGCTTCAAAGGCATTTTTCAGCAGATTGATCAGCACTTGCTGCAGTAGGGTCATATCACTGATAAATGTGATGGCAGTGCCACAATAGGTGTTTAACTGGCCATCAAACAACAGTTGCAAAGCGTGACTCAGCTGATCACTGTGGATGCGCTGCAAATTGATTGTAAGGGGTTTACTTAATTCACTGTAACGGCTGACAAAATCCTGTAGATGACGACTACGCTCACGGATCACCTGCAGGGCTTGTTGCTCGCGGCCAGTTGGTAACTTTTGTTGTAAATGCTCCGACAAAGCCAGCACCGGCGTCAGCGAATTACGGATTTCATGACTGAGCACCCGGATCAATTGTTGCCAGGCTCTGAGTTCGGTTTCACGTAAGGCAGTTTGGATGTTGATAAACACCAACAATTGTTGGCGCTGACCTTGTTCCAGAAATCGACTATGGCGAATTTGCCACTGTCGTTGCCGCACTGCATCGACAAAATGCCAGTTGGGTTCAGGCTGCAGGCCCAACAAGCTAGCCGAGGCATGGCGCATACTTGGCCAGGGTCGGCCAAACAAGGTGGCGAATTCATTGTTGGCATAACTGAGTTGTTGTTTGTGATCAAACACCAGGATGGGCGTATTGAGCTGATCAATCAGTCGGTACAACAAAAATTGCTGCTCATCAAAAAAGCTTTTACGCTGCTGTAATTGTTGACTGAGTTGATGTAATTGTTGCTGAAAGTCTGCGGCGATGCCTGCGCGATAAGCAGCTCTGGCCTGCAGGCTATAATCCTGATTGTGTAAAGCTTCCAGTTGCACACTGGCGCGATTAAAGGCTGCCAACTGGCGCTTTGCCTGCAGTTGCTGCTGCCGGTTTAGCCATAATGTGCCCAGCAGCGTGCTCAGCCAGACCCACCAGAGTGGCCAGGTCCAACTCACCAGCAGCGCCAGCGCCGTACTACACAGCCACAGCATGACCCCTTGCCAGCGCAGACTGCTTTCCAGCGAATCAGACGGCAACAGTTTAAAGTGCCAGGCCATGTTTTTCCAACCGGCGGTATAACGAGGATTTAGTGATACCCAGTACATCGGCTGTTTTTTGTTTATTACCCTGGCACTGTTGCAATGCTTGTTGGATCAGCCGTAGCTCAGCTTGTTCCAGTGTCATCATCGGCAATGGACCCACATGATCAGCATGACCCATCGGACTGTCCGGTTGCCGCTGACCTGGCAAGGCGAAATCGACTGCTTCAATCCGGCTTTGTTGCGCTAACAATACTGCGCGTTCAATCAAATGACTGAGTTCACGGATATTGCCAGGCCAGGCGTAACTTTGCAGCAGCTTTTCCGCCTGCGGGCTGAGAGACAAAGCGGTTTTTTGATAACGAGCCCCATGCTTGTGCAGATAATAATTGGCTAACGGCAGAATATCTTCCGGTCGTTCCCGCAGGGCTGGCACCCGAAACTCCAGCGTATTTAACCGATAATACAAATCCTGCCGAAACAAACCTTGTTGGATCAACTGGCTAAAATCACCATTACTGGCGCTGATCAGTCTGACATTACTTTGTTCTGTGACACTGGATCCCAGCACTTCAAATTCACCTGATTCCAGCACCCGCAGCAATTTGGCTTGCTGTGGTTGCGGTAAATTGGCAATTTCATCCAAAAACAAAGTGCCGCCACTGGCCAGACTAAAACGACCACTGCGGTGTTCTTTGGCGTCGGTAAAGGCGCCTTTTTTATGGCCAAACATTTCACTTTCAAACAAAGCTTCGGCAATGGCGCCCATATTGACGCTGACCAGCGCCGCTTTTGCCCGGCCCGAATGCTGGTGAATAAATTGTGCTAATTGACTTTTACCAGTGCCATTTTCCCCGGTCAGTAAGATATTGGCTTCAGTCGCAGCCACAGCTTGTAATTGTTGCATCAGTCGTTGCATCTGCGCGCTGTGCCAGACCAGTTCGGTCTGAGGTGTGGTTAAAGCCTCCGTCAATTGCTGGTTCCGTTGTTGCAATGCAGACAGCTTCAGTTGTTGTTGTATAACTTGCAGCAGCCGCTGATTTTGCCAGGGTTTTTCAATAAAATCGCCTGCGCCCAATTGCATCGCTTGTACCACCAGCGCGGTATTCGACCAGGCAGTCATCGCCACCACCGGAATATTGAGTTGTTGTTGTTGCAACCAACGCAAAAATCTTAAGCCCTCTTCACCGGAGGTGGTATCCAGCGCAAAATTCATATCTAGCAAAATCAGCTCGGCCTCTTGTTGTTGCAAGTAGGCCATTGCCTGGCTGGGATTTTCTAATTCAGTGATAGCAAAGCCATGATCTTCCAATACAAAACGAGCACTCATTCTGACTTCACGGTTATCTTCAATCAATAAAATCAGCGGTTTAGACATCAGTGCTCCTTACAACACAACATATTGCAATACAATCATCAAGATAGTGCCCGCTCTGCTAACCAATAAGGTTGGCACCATAGCAGTAGGAGCTGACGCCGTGACCGGTTAGGCGTCCTGGTTGTTATTTGACCTTGCTGTTGGCTGCTTCCAGTTCTTGCCAGGCCTGGGTGCCCCACAACGGCACTGTGGTCAGCGAATGTTTATCACTGCCAGCGCTTTCTTTGGTGGAATAAGACAGATAAATCAGCGTGCGATTTTCGGCATCAAAAATTCGGCGAATTTTTAAGTGTTTAAATAAAATACTTTTTGAGGTCGAGAAAATGACCTCACCGGATTTCGAATTATCAATTTGATCCAGCATGGCTTTGGTAATTTCTCCGGTCTGGCGGCAGGCGATTGACATATCGGATGGATCAGCTAAATCCAGATTGGCTTCAACATGACTGATATGACAGGTGACGCCCTGGATATCCGGGTCATTAAAGGTTTGAATTTTAATATCTTTGGTAGTGAATAACCCCAGGCTGACATCACCGACTTCTTTTGGCGAGCAAGCGGTCAGCAGCAGCAATCCGGCCAGTAGTAGCGGTAAAGGGGCCATGGTTGTCGTTTGAGTGTTGGCGAAAGTTACCATACCTTGATGTTTCATAACGGGACTCCTTGTAAGTGAATTACTGTGCTGAGTATCCATCTCTGGTGATGGACACTCAGCAGCGTTTCGTCCAAAGGTTTTATGCAGCGCATCTGGCTGCTAGCCTTACCATTTGGCGTAGTGATCTTCTGCCAGCCCCTGACATTGCTGTAATTGCAACGTTTGGCCGTCGGCCAGTGTAATCTGGCCCTGATAATAACCAACATATTGACGGAAATTACTGGCTAACAGGCCAGTTTGAATTTTTTCCTGTCGGCAAAATAGCGGCTGAAACTCTAATGACAGTTCACCACATAACGTGCTGATATGCCAGCGGCTGTCCGGCTGATAACGATCAAACACAAAGCGGGCTGGACTCAGGTGCTGGATGCGACCATCCAGCCACAAGGCGTTTTCAGTCAGACCGGTTTCATTGACGCCAGCGGCTAAATTCAGGCCAAAAGGTCGTTGTTGTAATAGGGTATTGATTGAACTCCAGCGCCAATTGGTCTGGCGGCGCATATAACCGGCGGAAAAATCATAACCAGCGCGTGCCTGGCTCAGGTCAAGCGCACGGCCAGCAAAGCTGAGCTGGCCACTGACGGCGAGCGCATTGTTTTTTTCGGTATAAGTAAAACCCTGGTAGCCGGTTGGGGCGCATAGCGCCAGTGGTGGCTGCTTGGTTGTCGCGCTGTGGCCTGCACTCATGGCAGGGTCGGCTTGATGCAACACCAGACGGGCTCGTAATGGGCCACAGTCAATCTCAACCAACCATTGACTGGGTTGCGGTTCCAACTGCCAGTGCCGCTGTCCAGCCTTAAGGCTCGCAGCCCCTTGTTGCGGCGACAGACTCATCCGGCAGCCGAACTGTAGCGGTCGCAAGATACCGTGCTGAAATACCTGCTGATCCTGCTGAAACAAATACACAAAACCAGAACTGACATAGCGCACATCGGCAATAGCCACCGCCAGCAACCAGTCTTTGGCCTGACCATCCAGCCATTGTTTGCCACTGACAGTGACAAACTGAAACTGCTTCTGCGCAAAATAGCGCTGCAACCTACCAAGCGGTTTATCCAGCACCGAGCGATAATCAAACTCCGCCAGCGCCAGCTCAGGCACTGAGCCGCTAAACAAACCAAACTCCGGTTGGCCCGAAGCGTTGATCAAACGCGCCGGCGCCGCGGTCAGCAGCGGCTGATAACAAGCAGGCATAGCAGGTCCAAATGAATATAGTGAACTGATTTATAGCAGGTTTTATGGCGCTGACCAAGGGGGGGGGAGTTGCCGAAGTGAAAATCAACCAGAACTAAGGTCCAGTTATTCAGCTTCATCCGCGGTTATTTTTTGTCTCTTCTCAAACTGAACAAACACTAGCTGCCGGACGGCTCGACAAGTTTACGCTGAGCCGAATCAACATCACCTTAGATGTTGTTCTACTGCGACTGTAGTATTGTTCTGACTGACACATGCAATCTGTCGGGTGCGACAATTTGTCACGCTGTTTGCTCTAAAGACGTCTCTTATAATGCGCAGCATTGTCATTTCCTGAAGGACTTCCTTGTGTTTTTTGCCTGCCCTTACCACCGTTTTCAGAAAAATGCGGTTGCGTTATTGATCTCTCTGGCCATGATACCGTCTGCGTTTGCAGTAGAACCCGTTACAGAAGTGGCAAAAAAAACGGCATCTGTCAAAGGTGATACCAGTTTTGTCATCGGTGAGCATCTTGAAGTGACGGGTAAACGCCTGACGGATGCCAGCCGGGTGCTAACTTCGGTTGACCGGTTGGGAGCGGATGTTGCGCAAAATTCGAATGCAGATTTTGCCTGGCGGTTGATTGGTCAGTTGCCTGGAGTCATGACAACAGAGTTTAACCAGGGTTCTTCCAGCGGCAAATTGTCGTTCCGCGGCTTTAATGGCGAGGGTGAAGTCAACGCCGTCAAATTGCTGATTGATGGGATTCCATCCAATTCTAATGATGGCAATATGCCTTATCTGGATATGATTTTTCCGCTCGAAATTGAAGCGGCCGAAGTGGTACGCGGCACCACGGACCCGCGTTTTGGTCTGTACAATATTGCCGGTCACGTTAATTTTATTACCCGCAGTGGCGGGACTTATCTCGACAGCAGGTTATCCGCCGGTAGTTTTGGCAAAGCGCAGGCGCAATTTGCCGCCGGTCTGGAGCAAGATGGTTTTCGACAGAACTATGCACTGAATTACCGCAAAGCTGACGGTTATCGAGATCATTCCGAAGCCACCAGGCTGGGTTTCTCCGGCAAATGGGGCTGGGACATGACAGAGCTACTGACGTTGCATGCCAGCGCCAGAACCTATAGCGCAGAGCAGCAGGAACCGGGTTATCTGACGGCTGATGTTGCTGCAGCGACGCCAAGAGCGACTAATGCCTATAACGCATCCGATTTGGATGAGCGCGACATGGACCAGTTTAGCCTTGGGCTGGATGCACAGTTATCAGATCTGACATCGGTTAAAACACTGGTCTGGCTGAATACACTGGATGACGACCGGTTTGTGAAATTTTCTGCCGGGACTTCACAACAAAACCGTGTCACTCAAGAGCAGCATTATGGTGCCAGCAGCACGCTCAACTTGGTACCGGAAGTGAACGGATTTGAACATGTGCAGCTGGAATTTGGTGCCAGCATTGAAAAACAGGACAACGAATCCAAACGTTACTTGACGAAAGAGCGGGTGATCACTAGCCAAACGCGGGATCAGCAATATGATTTATCTGTGTCCGGTGTCTATGCCCAGCTATCAATGGAGCCAGTGTCATGGCTACGGATCACACCATCATGGCGACTCGACAAGGTTGAAGGCGATTTCCAGGATTTTCGCACCAAAACCACCGCTGACATCAACGACTACGGCACTATTTCTCAGCCAAAACTGGCGCTGGCGATCCTGGCCTCTGAGGATGTTACCTTATTTAGCAACTGGGGCCGCAGCTTCCAGATCGGCGCAGGCTCTGGCGCTTATTTGATCCCGCCGCGCCAGGTTGATCTGACGCCGTCGGTCAATGATGGCTGGGAACTCGGTGTGAAATACCAGACCTTGGCGCGCACCCAATTACGCACGACGCTGTGGCAGCAGACTGCAACCGGTGAATTTAAGCGTAAGCTGAATGACCCGCTCGGCGATTTTGACAACTTGGGCGCTACCCGACGTAAAGGCGTCGATGTGCAATTTTCAGTAGCACCGACGCAGGCGCTGGATCTGTGGGCCGCCATCGCCTGGCAGCAAGCCCAGATTGAAACACCGGATCCCGCCACGCCCATGCTAACTGGAAATGATATCGACCATATCCCGCAGTGGATCCACAGTGCCGGAGTTGACTACAGCCTGTCCGATCAATGGCTGCTGTCCGCCTCGTTGCGTGCCCAGTCCTCGTATGAACTGACCACCAGCAATGATCGCGGCCGTTATGGCAAGTATCTGTTGCTGGATGCACAGGCACGTTACATCATCAACACACAACTGGAATTGAGTTTGCAACTACAGAATGTGACGGATGACAATTATGAGTATGTTTGGTGGGATGGCAGCCAAACCTTGCATAGTCCGGGCGAGGGGCGGGCGGTGACTGCTGCTGTGCATCTGCGTTATTAATCGGCTGATAGGTAATTCGATGAAGGGATCCTGGCGTTTATTGAGCCGTCGGCTGCATTTATGGCTGGGATTATCTGTGGGCATGATTTTGGTGTTAATCAGCCTGTCCGGTGCTGCCATTGTGTTTTATGTCGAGCTGGACCGATGGCTGCATCCGGAACTGAAAATTCCGATGCCACGGAGCGGTGAGCCAGATTGGGATCAGGCGGTCAGGACGCTTCGCGCCACCTATCCGGATAAAACCGGCCCATGGCGATTGGAAGTTACGCCGGATCAGCAGCTGATCCCAGCCCGCTATAACCAGCCTCAGGAGACAAAAGGCCAGCATTTCGCGCCGCTGCTGGTTTGGTTGTCTGCTGATGGCCTTCAGATATTGCGACAGGATTATTGGGGCCAGTCTTTACTGACCTGGTTGTACAATCTGCATTATCAGTTATTACTTGGCGCAACCGGGACTTTGCTACTCGGCTATCTTGGTATCGCCACACTGGTATTGCTCATATCAGGGCTACTGGCCTGGTGGCCGCGCAATGGACAATGGCGCAAAAGCCTGTTATTTAAATCCCGACGCAGTAAATCTGGTCTGTTGTATGACTGGCATAAAACGGTGGGACTCTGTTGTTTACTGCCTTTGCTGCTGTTGACGCTGACGGGGGTGATGCTGGCCCTGCCGGGGCCGACCCAGTCTTTGCTGCAGTTGTTGCCAGGCCACAAGCCGGATCCTGGCTTGTTATCCTGGTCGCTGGTCACAACAGAGGCCAAGATGGCGCCCGTGCTTCCGCTAGCCAAGACAATCAGTACCGTCAGGCAAGCGTTACCCCAAGCCACGCTGGCTTGGATTGAAGTGCCAGCCCTGACCGGTGGTTATGATCAATTTCGCGTGCAGTTACCTGGTGATCCATCACGGCGATTCCCACACAGTTATGTTCAGGTCGACAGGTCCAGTGGTGCCATAGTGCGGGTGCGGGATATCAGGCAATTGGGCAGTAGTGACAGGGTAAAAAACTGGTTGCATCCGCTGCATGATGGTTCAGTTGGTGGCTTGTGGTTACGTCTGGGCTGGCTCATTGTCGGCGTTAGTCCTTTATTGTTAGCTGTACTGGGGGGCTGGCGCTACTCCGATCGTACCAGGCGGACAGTAAAAATTGCATAGCACAATCCATTCAGCTGTCAGATGACGGTTATCCAAGCACAAACCAATGTCTGTATCTAAGCGACAATGACACATAGCTTTCACAACTATGCTATTTAAACATCAAAGGCCGGTCAGTGTGCACTGCCGGCCTTGTTGAGCGCTATGCCAGCATGAGTCTGACGAGCTGCTGGTTGTTGGCAGAATTAATGATCGTGACCGGCGTGGCCATCGATGCCGTGAGCGTGGCCATGTGCCAGTTCGTCGGCAGTGGCGTCACGCACTAACAAAATTTCCACTTCGAAAGTTAAATCAATGCCAGATAACGGGTGATTGCCGTCAACGACCACTTCTTCTTCGGTGACATCCAGCACAATCACTGATTGCTCGCGGCCATCTGGACCAGCGGCGCGAAAGCGCATCCCGACTTCTACTTCCATGCCTTCGAACATGGCACGTGGCACAGCTTGGGTTAATTCTTCATGGCGATCGCCATAGGCCTCAGCCGCCACCACTTCCACTGTGAAAGTGTCACCGGCTTGTTTGCCGACCAGTGCAGTTTCCAGCCCTTGGATCAGGGAGCCGCTGCCGTGGATAAACACCAATGGCTCAGCGCCAAAAGAGCTGTCGAGTTCGTTGCCGGCAGAGTCACTGACTCTGTAGTGCATGGCAACAACTTTGTTTGTTTCAATGGTCATGCAAACCTCAGTTAGTTTAAAAAATAAGGAAGGGGTTGAATGCTGAACCTGGTATCAGGTTCACTGGCCAGCCTTAACTGCGCGTCCGGACTGATATCGTTTGGCAAGACCGCTAGCACAGCTAACTCACCATGGATATTGACTGCGTTGATCACTACACCGCTGCGTCGCCAGTTCTGCTCTAATTGTACTTCAATATCGCTACCGGCTGCCGGAGTTTCTGCGCTGGTCGCGGTCAGAATAAAAGTCGCTCTTTTGTTTTTGCCCAGGTATTTCATCCGCGCCACCATTTCCTGGCCTATATAACAACCCTTGGTAAAGCTAATGGCATCAATAGCTTGCAGGTTTAAGTTTTGCGGTACGTATTCACCAATAATGGCTTGTTCCAGATAAGGTAAACCATGCAAAATATGTTGTTGTAAAAACCGGGTTGGCGCTGCTAACACCGCCTGTTCGCGTGCCAGCAAGGTAAGGGCGGCGGTTTGTTGCAAGATAAGCAAATAATGCTGTTCGGCAATCGCCAGCACAACACCATTGTCAATGGCGACCGCAGCGCCTGTTGCTGGCAGCGGTAACTCTAATTTAGCCAATAGCTGCTCAGCTTGTGGACCACTGACACCGAGCACGGCCAATTCGCTGCTGGTGTCATGGAAACTGACTTTGGAAAAAACACCGAATTTTTTCAGTTGCGTCAGCGATGCCTGCATCTCATCCCGAAAGCCAATCAACAGCAGATCTTCGCCTTGTTGCACCAGGGTAAAAGTGGCCCACATTTTACCCTTGGCATCACAATGCGCGCCCCGTAAAAAGTTGTCTGCGCTCAGTTGCTCGACATCACAAGTGGTTTGGCCTTGTAAATATTTTTTCTGATCTGGTCCACTGACGCGGATCACCGTAAAAGAAGGGAGCGGACTGATAAAAGCGGCAGCCACATCATTTGATAACTGTGCCAGTTGGTCGGCACTGATCCAGGAACTTTGCATAACAACATTAACCTGTTCTGACAGAATGATCAGATCATTGGGGGATCAGTGCAAAAGCACAACCCCTGCACGGATTATTTGTTAGAATTCAACTCTACAATGTAAAAGAGATGGCTATGACGGAATTCATGTCTGAATTAATGAGTAAACCCAAACTGCGCTGGGCTTGTCGTCGCGGTATGTTGGAACTGGACGTGTTGCTGGCACCTTTTGTCGAACAAGGGTATGACGCTTTAACGCACAGCGAAAAACAACATTTTGAACGTCTGCTTGCTTGTGATGATCCAGATTTATTTGCCTGGTTTATGGGGCATGGCAAATCGACTGATGCGAACTTGCAAGCGCTGGTGGATACCATCATCCGGCGGGTCCGGGTCTAACCGCTATGTATCAGAGTGCGCTGGCTCTGCATACCTCCAAAGTCAGACGTTGGGGATATCGGCTGGCGATGCTGGCGGTGGCGACCGGTTTACTCTTGTTGCCTGTCACAGGCGGTTGGTTGTGGTTGGCGATATTGCCAGCGCTGGCCAGTTGTTATTGGCTAGCGCAGCAGGCAGTCAAGCCTTTATGCTGGACTTTGCTGTCACTGGATCATCAGGGGTATTTCCGGGTGCTGCCCTCGATGCAACAAGGCTGCCTGTTACCACAGTCACTGATTTGTCAGTTTGGCATTTGGTTACATTGGCAAGATGAGCAGGGCAAAAGCAAACACTGCTGGTTATATGCCGATAATTTCAGCCAAAGTGATTTCCGCGCGCTGGCACGGCATTGCCAAAATGTAAAATGGCAGCACAGCACCAGGCGATGACCTGTGGTTGAACTTTGATTGCTGGTGGATGGTGGCGATATTGCCACGTCTGTGATGTTGAGATGTTTGAGAGTCGCCAACGACTGGCGGTGATGGATAAAAGCAGAACCTATGACATTGATTGAATTGGTCGGTTATATCCCGGCTATTATTTTTCCGCTGGCGACGCTGATGCAGTTAGCGCATTTATTAAAAACCAAAACATCGGAAGGGGTTCCGGCGCTGACCTGGCTGGCGTTTGCGCTTGGCAATATTTCGTTGTACATCTATGCAGAAAAATACACTGAATTACAGTCCATCATTGGACAGTTGGCCACTGCGGCGCTGCAAATTTATGTGGTGTATTTAATTATGTATTATCGCCGGCAAGCCAAAGCTGGTTAACTGCAGATATGGACACCCCGTGACCGGAGTGTCCATATCTGCAGTTAATGTTAACCGCCAGTCAGTATTAACTGCGCTGCGGTGGTATCAGAATCGTTGGCGCTGGTGCGTCCAACTGCGCCGGATAATCCAGCGTGTAATGCAAACCGCGACTTTCTTTACGCGCCATCGCGGAACGGATAATGAGTTCGGCGACCATCGTCAAGTTGCGCAGTTCCAGTAAATTATTACTGACTTTGACATGACGATAATATTCCTGAATTTCCCGCTGCAACAATTCAACGCGGTGTAAAGCACGTTCTAACCGTTTGGTGGTGCGGACTATCCCGACAAAATCCCACATAAAGAGGCGTAATTCATGCCAATTGTGCGTGATCACCACTTCTTCATCTGAATTACTGACCCGGCTTTCGTCCCATTGTGGCAGGGCCGGACGAGGAGCGTTGTCGTGCAGATGCTGCAAAATATGCCGGGCCGCACTTTGGGCAAACACCACACATTCGAGCAGCGAATTGCTGGCCATTCTATTAGCACCATGCAAGCCGGTGTAAGCCACTTCACCAATGGCATATAAATTGTCGATATCGGTCTGACCATTGAGGTTGGTCATCACGCCACCGCAGGTATAATGGGCTGCTGGAACGACCGGGATCGGCTGTTTGGTGATATCAATGCCGACACTTAAACATTTGGCGTAAATGGTCGGGAAATGTTCCAGAATAAAATCTTTCGATTTATGACTGATGTCCAGATAAACGCAAGGCACGCCAAGCCGTTTCATTTCAAAATCTAT
>CAZGHW010000021.1:0-77457 GCA_964525695.1 uncultured Rheinheimera sp.
GTCGGGCTCATAACCCGAAGGTCGTCGGTTCAAATCCGGCTCCCGCAACCAATTTTTGCAGTGTTTCAGTGAAGTTTCCTTTTCACTCCAACTTAATATGAACCTATTGTTCAACTGCTGCAGACGTAACGACGGACCAAAGGTCCAGCTTGTGTCTGAATTTGTTTACCTCATGCTTTTCGGTAGCAACTCAGATACCCAGATTTATCAGCAAGATTGGCGATATCTTGTTGTTTCGGATTTTACTTCGCCCCGGTCATCGGGGCGTTTTTATATCTGAAGTATTGTTGTACTAATATTCTGGGCTATATGCCCTTTTTTTATTTCTGGAGGTCTCTTTGACTAAACAAGAACAGCGCTTAACCGAGCTGTTAAGCCCAACGGTAGAAGCCGCTGGCTTTGAGTTGTTGGGGTGTGAGTTCGTGCCTGCTGGGCGTCATTCCACTTTACGGCTTTTTATTGATCATCCCGACGGTGTCACAGTTGATCACTGTGCCCTGATCAGCCGCGAAGTTGGCGCTATCCTTGATGTTGAAGATCCAATCCCGAACGAATATAACCTCGAAGTTTCCTCGCCAGGTCTGGATCGTCCACTGTTTACTGCTGCACATTTTGCCAAAGTTATTGGGCAGAAAGTCGAAGTTAAACTGGCGATCCCACAGGACGGTCGCCGTCGTTTTAAAGGACAGCTGCTGGAAATTGTCGACGATATGCTGGTAATTGAAGTGGATGGCAAACCTTATCGTTTGCTTATGGATAACGTAGATAAAGCAAACGTAGTTCCGGTGTTTTAAATTCCCCGGCTCTTAGTGAGGCAGAAAACATGGCAAAAGAAATTTTATTGGTTGTAGATGCGGTTTCTAACGAAAAATCAGTACCGCGTGAAAAGATTTTCCAGGCTTTGGAATATGCTTTGGCAGCCGCTACCAAAAAGAAAAATGAAGGCGACATCGAAGTTCGGGTCAGCATTGACCGTAAAACCGGTTCCTACGAAACTTTCCGCCGTTGGCAAGTTGTGGCAGATGACCATGTCATGGAGCATCCAACCCGCGAAATGACTTTATCAGCGGCGCAGTATGATGAACCTGATTTGCAAATCGGCGATTACGTTGAAGAGCAAATTGAGTCTATCGTCTTTGACCGGATCACCACGCAGATGGCGAAACAAGTCATAGTGCAGAAAGTGCGCGAAGCTGAACGTTCTCAGGTGGTGGAAGCTTATATTGACCAAGTCGGTGAGTTAGTCACTGGCGTGGTAAAAAAAGTCAATCGCGACAGCATCATTGTTGATTTAGGCAACAACGCCGAAGCCATGTTAGCGCGCGAAGATATGATCCCGCGTGAAACTTTCCGTCCTGGCGACCGTATCCGCGCCTTGCTGTTCGCGGTCAATCCGGAAGCTCGTGGTGCACAGCTGTTTTTAAGCCGGACCCGTCCGGAAATGCTGATTGAACTTTTCCGTATTGAAGTGCCGGAAATCGGCGAAGAAATGATTGAAATCCGCGGCGCAGCCCGTGATCCAGGTTCACGCGCTAAAATCGCGGTGAAAACCAATGACCGCCGGATTGACCCGGTTGGTGCTTGTGTTGGTATGCGTGGTTCGCGCGTGCAGGCTGTTTCAGGTGAACTGGGCGGCGAGCGCGTCGATATCGTGCTGTTTGATGATAATCCGGCACAATACGTGATCAATGCAATGGCTCCGGCTGAAGTGGCTTCGATCATCGTTGATGAAGAAAAACACTCGATGGATATCGCAGTGGAAGATTCTAACCTGCCAATGGCGATTGGCCGCGCTGGTCAGAACGTGCGGTTAGCCAGTCAGCTGACGCAGTGGGAACTGAATGTAATGTCAGTGTCTGATATGAAGAAAAAACACCAGGAAGAAAATTCTAAAGTGTTGGATCTGTTTATGTCGGCGCTGGAAATTGACGAAGATTTTGCCGGCATTCTGGTTGATGAGGGGTTCTCTTCACTGGAAGAAGTTGCCTATGTCCCAGTAGCTGAATTACTGGCAATTGATGGTCTGGACGAAGATACAGTTGAAGAACTGCGGAAGCGCGCCAAGGCTGTACTGACAACTCGTGCGCTGGCCAGTGAGGAATCACTGGAAGGCTCAACGCCGAGTGAAGCGCTGTTGAACCTGCCGGGTCTTGAGACTCACACTGCCTACGTGCTTGCTAGCAAAGGTGTGGTGACGCTGGATGATCTGGCTGAATTAGGTGTCGATGATTTGCTTGAAATTGAAAAGATGACTGAAGAAAAAGCTGCTGCGCTGATTATGGCTGCACGTAATATTGTTTGGTTTAATGAAGAAAACTGATAGGTCAACGGAGGAAACATTGACATGGCGGAAGTAACGATTGAAAAACTAGCCAGTGATGTGGGAACAACTGTTGATCGGTTAGTCCAACAATTTGCTGATGCGGGCATTACCAAGCACGCGGGTCAGATGGTCTCAGAAGACGAGAAAAAATCTCTGCTGGATCATCTGAGTAAACAACACGGTGGTGCCAGTACCGAACCTTCACGTTTAACGCTTAAACGTAAAGAAAAAACCACGCTGAGTGTCAGTGGTGGTGCAGGCCGCAACCGGGAAATTCAGGTACAAGTGCTGAAACAAAAAACTTATGTTAAACGTCCGTTGGTGGATGACGCTGCAGCTCAGGCCGCAGAAGAAGCTCGCTTAGCTGAAGAAGCTGCCAAGGCAGAAGAAGCCAGATTAGCAGCAGAAAAAGCTGCTGTTGAGCGTAAAGCCAAAGAAGAAGCTGACAAAAAAGCCGAAGCAGAACGTAAAGCTGCGGAAGTGAAGAAACAAGCGGAAGCACGTGCGCAGTTGCAAAAAGATGACCCGGAAGAAGCGGCACGTCGGCAGGCAAAAGAAGATGCCAAGCGCGAAGCGGACCGTATTATCGCTCAGCAAGACGCCGAACGTCTGAAAAAGCTGGAATTAGAAGCACAACGTCAGGCCGAAGAAGCCCGTAAACTGGCTGAAGAAAACGCTGAACGTTGGGCGAAAGAAGAGAAAGCACCTGCTGAAGCCGGTGACTATCATCTGACCTCAAACGTCTATGCCAAACAGGCTGAAGACGAAGTAGATGCCCGCGATGAGCGTGGTGGTCGTCGTCATGGCAAAAAAGCGCCAGTTGGCAAAACCAAGAAAAAAGATGATGACGATAAAGACGCTTTCAACCGCGCCAACCGTCATAAGAAAAAGAAAACGCCTACTAGTATGCAGCATGGCTTTAACAAGCCAGCGCAGCCGGTGGAACGTGAAGTGAAAATTGGTGAAACCATCACTGTGGCTGAACTGGCTGCCAAAATGGCGGTTAAAGCTTCAGAAGTAATTAAAGTGATGATGAAGATGGGCGCCATGGCGACTATCAACCAGGTCATTGATCAGGAAACTGCTGCCATTGTCTGTGAAGAAATGGGTCACAAATTCACTTTAACCCGTGAAAACGAGTTAGAAGAAACTGTGATGGCTGACCGCGAAGGTCAAGGCCAGTTGGAGCCACGCGCGCCAGTTGTGACTGTGATGGGTCACGTTGACCATGGTAAAACATCGACACTTGACTATATCCGTAAAGCGAAAGTTGCTGACGGTGAAGCCGGTGGTATTACCCAGCACATCGGTGCTTATCACGTTGAAACTGAACGCGGTATGGTCACATTCCTGGATACCCCAGGTCATGCTGCCTTTACTTCAATGCGGGCGCGTGGTGCCAAGGCGACAGATATCGTGATTCTGGTCGTTGCGGCTGATGATGGCGTGATGCCACAAACCAAAGAAGCTATTCAGCATGCCAAAGCGGCTGGTGTACCTTTGGTGGTTGCAGTGAACAAAATGGATAAACCAGACGCAGATCCGGATCGGGTGCGTAATGAGTTATCGCAATTTGGCGTCATTTCAGAAGAGTGGGGTGGTGATACCCAGTTCGTACCAATTTCGGCTAAAACCGGTATGGGTATCGACGACTTATTAGAAGCCATTCTGAACCAAGCCGAATTATTGGAATTAAAAGCTGTCCGTCAGGGCATTGCCCGTGGCGTGGTAGTGGAATCACGTCTGGATAAAGGTCGTGGTCCGGTTGCGTCAATCCTGGTTCAGGAAGGCACGCTGCGTCAGGGTGATACCGTGCTTTGTGGTTTCGAATATGGCCGTGTTCGGGCAATGCGCGATGAAAACGGTAAAGAAATCAAAGAAGCAGGCCCATCAATCCCGGTTGAAATTTTAGGTCTGTCTGGTGTACCGCATGCCGGTGATGAAGTGACAGTGGTGAAAGACGAGCGTAAAGCCCGTGAAGTTGCGCTGTATCGTCAAGGCAAGTTCCGCGATGTCAAACTGGCACGCCAGCAGAAAGCTAAACTGGAAAACATGTTTGCCAACATGACTGATGGTGATGTTGCTGAACTGAATATCGTGCTCAAAGCTGACGTTCAAGGTTCTGTCGAAGCGATCAGTGATTCATTAACTAAGCTGTCAACTGATGAAGTGAAAATCAAAATCATCGGTAGTGGCGTGGGTGGGATCACCGAAACTGATGCGACTTTGGCCGCAGCATCTTCAGCCATTGTTATCGGTTTCAACGTTCGTGCCGATGCGACTGCACGGAAGATCATTGAAGAAGAATCACTGGATTTACGTTACTACAGCATCATTTATGAACTGTTAGATGAAGTTCGTGCTGCAATGACGGGGATGTTAGCACCAGAGTTTAAACAACAGATCATTGGTCTGGCTCAGGTTCGTGATGTGTTCCGCTCGCCGAAGTTTGGTGCTATTGCAGGCTGTATGGTCACTGAAGGTGTGGTGAAGCGTAATGCGCCAATCAGGGTTCTACGTGACAACGTGGTGATCTTCGAAGGCGAGTTAGAATCACTGCGTCGCTTTAAAGATGACGTCTCTGAAGTCCGGAACGGTTTCGAGTGTGGTATCGGTGTGAAGAACTACAACGATGTGCGCGAAGGCGATCAGATCGAAGTATTTGAAGTGGTACAGGTTGTTCGCACTCTGTAATGCAAATGCTTGATTGATATATAAAACAGTATGAAACAGGGGCCTGGTGCCCCTGTTTGTTCTGCTGAAGCAGGTAAATATATGGCTAAAGAATTCAGCCGGGTTGACCGGTTATCCCAGCAAATGCAGCAAGAGATTGCCGTTATTTTGCAACGTGAAATTAAAGATCCACGCCTTCATACAATGATCACGGTATCGGCGGTTGATGTGTCGCGCGATTTATCACACTGTAAAATCCACGTCACCTTTTTAGGCTTGGCGGCGGAAAAAGTACAAGAAAACTTGAACATTCTTAATGATGCTTCTGGTTATATTCGTAGTTTGATTGCCAAGCGCATCCAAGCGCGTATTGTGCCAACCATTCGTTTTTATTTTGATAAGTCGCTGGATGAAGGGATCCGGATGGCGAATCTGGTAGAAACTGTGCGTAAATCGGACGAGAAAAAACGCCTTGCAGCCGGTCAAGAACTTGATCAGCCAGCAGCTAAAGCCTCAGACGAAGAAGAGTAATTGCATGGCACGTCGTCAGGTTAATGGCATTTTTTTGCTGGATAAGCCGTTAGAAGTGTCCAGCAATGGTATTTTACAGCGTATTCGCTGGCTGTATCAGGCGGAAAAAGCGGGTCATACCGGAGCGCTGGATCCGCTGGCGTCTGGCTTATTGCCGATTTGTTTCGGTGAAGCCACCAAATTCTGCCAGTTTTTGCTGGATACGGATAAAACTTATGAAGTGAAAGCCCGCTTTGGCGTCCGGACAGATACCAGTGATGCGGCGGGTGAAGTCATCAGCCAGCGACCCATTGCATTTAGCAGTGCTGATTTACAGGCCGCCGTGATTCAGGCGCGTGGCCCGCAGTTGCAGGTACCGACCATGTATTCGGCACTGAAATATCAGGGACAGCCGTTGTATAAATATGCTCGTCAGGGTATTACGGTGCCGCGTGAAGCCAGACCCATCGAAATTTTCCGCTTTGATTTGTTGTCCTTTGATGGTCAGGATGCCACTTTTGTCGTGCATTGCAGCAAAGGCACTTATATCCGGACCTTGATTGACGATCTGGGGGAAACCTTAGGTTCAGGCGCTTATGTCAGTGGCTTACGCCGTATCCACGTTGGTCCATTCCAAGCGGAGCAAATGCATCTGGAACAAGATTTGGTCGAGCTGAATCAACAGCAAGACTGGGCTGGACTGGATGCCATGTTATTACCGATGGATTTGGCGTTACAAGGCTTAGCGGCCTTAACGCTGGACGGGGCGCAGCATCAGCGACTGGTTCATGGTCAGGCCGTGATACTGACCGATGATCTGCAACAGCATTTATTGCAAGCGTCCACGCTCGATGCAATTAAGCTGTATACCGAAGCGGGTATTTTTATTGGCATTGGCGCCGTGAAAGAACAGTCATTGGTGGTTCGTCGGTTACTGAATACCAGTCAATTCCACAGCAGTGTAAATTAGTCATTGTGTTTCAAGTTGAGCGTGCTAGAATGCGCGCTCATTTTTGGTTGTTGGCTGGATTAGTGCCTGGCGACAACTTCTTTATAATCCTGGAGGATTTTATGTCACTAACTACCGCTGAAAAAGCAAAAATTCTGGCCGACTTCGGCGTTGTTGCGAACGATACTGGTTCACCAGAAGTGCAAGTTGCACTGCTGACTGGCTCTATCAACAAGCTGCAACCTCACTTCGCTGACCACAAGCATGACTTCCACTCTCGTCGTGGTCTGCTGCGCATGGTTTCTCAGCGTCGTAAACTGTTAGACTATTTAAAGCGTAAAGACTCAGCTCGTTACGCAACTCTGATCGAGCGTTTAGGTCTGCGTCGTTAATCGACCCGCTGACTCGTCAGAACCATCAGGGAGCTTCGGCTCCCTGATTGCTTTTTAGCAGAAAGTTTTTGTTCTTGCCTGCTCCCCGGTGATTGCCACATTTTTAGCCAGCGCTACACGCTGCTACCGCACCAGTTTTTCTGTCAGATGCTGATGGTCTCAGCTATCTTTTGTCATGTCTTCCAAGCTATACTGTGACGCGAAAAATCGACCCCAAATATACCGCGTTTAAGGTCCGCTGGGGCCCCAGTCCACGCGTAAAACAGAAAGGAAATAATTCAGTGAATCCTATCGTCAAATCATTCCAGTTTGGTCAGCACATTGTTACGTTAGAAACAGGTGTAATTGCCCGTCAAGCCGACGGTGCCGTGTTAGCCAGCATGGGCGACACTTCAGTATTAGTCACAGTTGTTGGTAAAAAAGCGCCGAAACCAGGTCAGGATTTCTTCCCGCTGACCGTGAACTATCAAGAAAAGATGTATGCTGCCGGTCGTATTCCAGGTGGATTCTTCAAACGTGAAGGCCGTCCTTCAGAAGGCGAAACTTTAATCTCTCGCCTGATCGACCGCCCAATTCGTCCATTATTCCCGGAAGGCTTCACCAACGAAGTTCAAGTGATTGCCACTGTGGTGTCAGTTCAGCCTGAAATTCAGCCAGATATCGTGGCGCTGTTAGGTACTTCAGCTGCTCTGGCTATCTCTGGTATCCCGTTCAGTGGTCCATTAGGTGCAGCCCGTGTTGGTTATATCGATGGTCAGTACGTGTTAAACCCATCTGAAACTGAATTAAAAACCAGTAAATTAGACTTAGTGGTGGCTGGTACTGCCAATGCAGTGCTGATGGTTGAATCTGAAGCAGGCGTGCTGTCGGAAGATGTGATGTTAGGTGCTGTGGTGTATGGCCATGAGCAAATGCAAACCGCTATCAGCGCCATCGCTGAGTTTGCGGCTGAAGGCGGCAAGCCAGCCTGGAATTGGGTTGCACCGGCTAAAAACGAGCCACTGATTGCCAAAATCGAAGCTTTATCGACTGCAGCTGTTGGCGAAGCTTACCGTATTACCGAAAAAGCAAAACGTTATGAGCGCATTGGTGCGATCAAAGCTGAAGTCTTTGCTCAAATCAAAGCTGAACTGGCCGAAGGCGAAAGCTTCAACGAAACAGAAGCAGGCGAAATTTTCCATAACCTGGAATCAAAAATCGTCCGTAGCCGTATCATCAAAGGCGAGCCACGGATTGATGGTCGTGACAATGAAATGATCCGTGCACTGTCAGTGATGACAGGTCTGTTACCACGGACCCATGGTTCTGCTTTATTTACCCGTGGTGAAACTCAAGCCTTAGTCACTTGTACTTTGGGTACTGCCCGTGACGCGCAGAACGTGGATGATTTACTGTCTGATAAAACTGACAACTTCCTGTTCCATTACAACTTCCCACCGTTCTCTGTCGGCGAAACCGGCATGGTGGGTTCACCAAAACGTCGTGAAATCGGTCACGGCCGGTTGGCAAAACGTGGTGTTGCTGCTGTGATGCCAGATTTCGAAGCTTTCCCGTACACAGTGCGGATGGTGTCTGAAATCACTGAATCAAACGGTTCAAGCTCAATGGCTTCAGTCTGTGGTTCATCTTTAGCCCTGATGGATGCTGGTGTGCCTATCAAAGCTTCTGTGGCTGGTATTGCCATGGGTCTGGTGAAAGAAGGCAACGACTTCGTGGTACTTTCTGACATTTTAGGTGATGAAGATCACTTAGGTGACATGGACTTTAAAGTCGCTGGTACCACAGCTGGTATCACTGCGCTGCAGATGGATATCAAAATTGAAGGTATCACCAAAGAAATCATGCAGATCGCGCTGAAACAAGCCAAAGCGGCTCGTATTCACATTCTGAACGTGATGGACCAGGCAATCAGCACGCACCGTGAAGAACTGTCTGAGCATGCACCGCGTATCTACACTTTAAAAATCAACCCGGAAAAAATCCGTGACGTGATTGGTAAAGGTGGTGCCGTGATCCGTCAAATCACTGAAGAATCCGGCACGACCATTGAAATCGAAGATGACGGTACTGTCAAAATTGCTGCGACCAACTCACAAGCCGCCAACATTGCCATCAGCAAAATCGAAGCCATTACCGCTGAGATTGAAGTCGGTGCTGTGTACTCAGGTGAAGTGGTACGGATCGTTGATTTCGGTGCTTTTGTCAATGTGTTACCAGGTAAAGATGGTCTGGTGCATATTTCGCAAATCTCTGATGAGCGCGTCAGCAATGTGGCCGATCACTTAAGCGTTGGCCAGAAAGTTCAGGTCAAAGTGCTGGAAGTCGACAAACAAGGTCGTGTCCGCCTGAGCATCAAAGAAGCCAGCGAAAAAGCTGCGACTGCACATGTTGAAGCTGCAAACTAAGCCGAACTGGCTTTACAACAGACTGGCTCTTGCCAGTCTGGTGTTATTAAGTGTGGTTGCTCTGAGTGCTTGCCAAAGCACCAGCGCAACGGCGCCTGTGGTGTTAACTGAACAACTGTTATCCCCTGAACCACTGACCATCCCATACCGCACTGAAATTGCCATCGCCCGCATCTCTGAACTGCTGCAATCTGCAGAGTTAAAAGACGAGCAGCGTGCAAGGCTGTTTTATGACCGCGGTGTGATGTTTGACAGTGCTGGTTTACCGACTCTGGCGCGGCTTGATTTTATGCGTGCTATCCGGCTGCAACCAGCGATGGCGGATGCCTATAACATCATTGGTATCCACCACAGCTTAGCCGGGGATTTTGAACAGGCTTATGAAGCTTTTGATTCAGCACTGGAACTCCAACCTGATTACGAATATGCCTATCTGAACCGCGCTATTGCATTGCAATATGATGGTAAAACAGCCTTGGCCATTGCCGACTTTCAGCAGTTTCAGCAGTTAAAAGCGGATGATCCTTACCGGGCACTTTGGTTGTATCTGGCGGAAGTAGAGATATCAGAGCAGACGGCGCAAACAAGATTGGCAGCGCAGTTGCCATTATTGGATCAGCAGTCTTGGGCACGCCATATCGTGGCTTTTTATCTCGGTCAAATCACGGAAGCACAATTACTGCAAATCGCCAGTACTGATGTTGGTGACAATACCAAATTGGCTGAGCAACTGTGTGAAGTGTATTTTTACCTGGCCAAATGGCATAGCCGGCAGCAGAATCCAAGCTTGGCGCTGGAGTACTACAAAAAGACATTAGCGACCAATGTCTATGAATTTGTTGAATATCGCTACGCCCGGGTGGAAATGCAGTTATTGCGTCAGCAGTATGGTTTAGGTCAGCCTGAAGTGGACAACATCACTGGGCCTATTGAGCCGCATGCTCATTAGCAGTTGGCTGTTGCATCAGAAAAGCCGGCTTGCTGGCTTTTTTTTATCTTTGCTGACGGCATGTCAACCAGCCGCAGTACCTACAGTGCCGGGCCAGCTAAGCTTTCACCAAGCAAAAGAGGCGATGGCGCGCCAAATGCCAGCAAAAGCCGCGACTTTGTATCGACAAGCTGCTGAACAAGGCTATTGGCCGGCAGTACCAGCTTATCTTGCAACACAGCAAGGGCCAGCGCGTCAGCATAGTACTGAGGCGTTATCCAACTGGTTACAGCAATTAGCTGTGACGCAGCAACTGATAGCCGCAGCGGCCGATCCTACTGAGCAACAGCAATTACAGCAGCTGCAGGCGGAATTGGGCGCTTGGCAATTATTAACCGCAGCACAGCAGCAACAGTTACAACAGCCTTATTTGCAACAGTTTCAGACGGTCAGCGCCTGTGCTTTAACCTTACAGCCAGTGCTGAGCACTTTGGCCTCAGCTGACAACTGGCTTGGTTTGATGCAACAGTGGCAACAAGATCCCCAACTCTCTCAGTTAGCCATTTGCTTTAATTCGCCGCAGTTTATTGATAGCAGTGATTTGGCTTGTTCGGAGCAGGCTGGCGTGCGGATCCACTGTCAAGCCAGCGCTTTAGTGCCGGTGGTGCTCCAGGGCCAAGCGACGCAATTGGTTGTTGTGGCAGGGCAGGGCCATGCTAGTTATAACAATGGCTGGTTACAGTTGCCTGTCGGCGCTGATTTGGCGCTGTTTCGGCATGAGCTGAGTCATCTGTTTGGTTTTCTGGATGAATATCCACTCAGTGCGGCCGTGGCTGCTGATGAATGTGTGCCAGGTCGGATCACACCCAATTTAGTATTTGCCAAAAGCGATGTAACCAGCTATTTGCAGCATTGGCAGTTAGCGGCGACAGATATTGAACTCACCGCAGTCGCGACCTGCCAACAGTTAAAGCAACAGGCCTATCGGGTGGTGGCGGCTGATAGTCATCTGCAGCATTATGAATTGCCGATGCCTGCTTTGTATTTGCAGCTGATGCAGCAGCAATTACAACAGCCACAGCTGTTGATGCCGGTACAATATTATTTTGCGTATTTGGCGCGGCAACAACAAAAGTGGCCGCAATGGCAGCAGCTGATGCAATTGGCGGCTCAGGCCGGTTATCCGGCAGCGAAAGAAGCTTTAGTTGCACTGCCGCAGGCTAAGGCTGCGACAGTGTCAGTCAGTTCGACGCCAGCGGCAGGTCAAGGCTAAATCTTAATTTGACAGTTCAGTCAGCTCGCGGCTTAATAATTCGGCGTCGCCGATATTCAGTTCTAACAAGCGGCGTAAATGGCTGGCGCTTTCAATATCAATTTTTTCGCAGCGTAAGCCAATACTGTCTTGATGGCTGTGGGCTACCACTGTTTCCATCTGTAAGATCAACTCCGAATCATTCAGTAAAAACTCCAGCGTCAGTGCTGTACCATCCGGTAAGTGCCATTGTTCCGGTTTTTTCACTAACGCACCTTTTAACGATAAATCCAGCAGCTCAGTTTTAAATTGCTGGCTCTGTCCAGCCTGTACATACAATAGTCGGGCATCGCTGCTAAATAAAATCCGGCTGAATCGTCTGTGGTCCATAATGACTCCTGATTAACTGCTACACAGCATAGCCTGAATTGGTTGAAAAAGCAGGCGGCCTTGCAGCCAGAGACGTAGTTAAAGTACAGAATTGTTTGCATTGACTAGGGTCGGTCAAGTTGGCTATTTTGAACCTTAGTGTCTTGTTATACCAGCCGGTTATGGAAATAAATCAGGCTGGATAATTGCTGCGTTCGGCTGGACTAGGGTTTTCAGCATGATGGTCGTCTTCATCCCACAGCAGCCGCAGTTGTGTTTTCTTGGTAATATTCACCCCAGCATTGGCAGCTTTTTCCTGAATTTCACTCAGCTTGTTATCTTGTAATTCAATTAAAGCCAAGGCACCGCTGACTTTATCTTCTTCCGAGCCCGCGACGCCCACTAACTTATACCAACTGGCATCACTGCGACGCACCATTGAATGACAACTTGCGGCCAGCAAATTGAGTTCCGCACCTTTGGTTTCAAATTTAAACGCCGCTTCAACCCCCGCCAGAATGGTAATACAAACCCCAAGCAAGGTAAAAATAAGGAAGCCATGTTCTTTATAGCCGGTAAATGCCTGCTCCCAAGCTGCTTGGGTTGTAGCCAGCGCACCACAGATAATCAGTAATAAGCGGATAGTCGCAGCCAGACGCTGATACTGATGCGCAGCAATGGCCAACAATCCTGCGGTATGCTCCAGCTCTTGTTGCCGCGTTGATACGCCTTCCTGCAACATGACCAGCTTGTTTGGTGCCACATGCATGCTTCACCTCCTTATGAGTCCGCATTTGATTAGACGGCAATCAAACACGCCAGTTGATTGCGCTAGTTTTCTGCTACAGACTAGTCGGAAATATCAGCTTTTGCCGGAGTTCGCGCAAAAAGAATAGCAAAATAAGCAGGCAGCCTTGCGTGCAACGCAAGGCTGGCTGTGAAAGGGGGCTTACAGGGTTTTGTAACCCACAACTTCTTCCCCGGCGGCCTGGCGGTCGGCGTGGTAACTGGAGCGGACGAATGGACCGCAGGCGGCGTGTTTAAAGCCCAGTTCATCGGCGATCCGTTTAATTTCGTCAAATTCGGCTGGCGAGACATAACGTTTGACCGGTAAGTGATGCTTGCTTGGCTGTAAATACTGGCCAACTGTTAACATATCAACATTATGGGCGCGTAAGTCTTTCATCACTTCGATGATTTCTTCAGTGGTTTCGCCAAGACCAACCATCAAACCTGATTTGGTGGACACTTCAGGATGCACTTCTTTGTAGCGGCGCAGTAATTCCAGCGACCATTTATAATCCGCGCCCGGGCGTGCCAGCTTGTACAGCCGCGGTGCGGTTTCCAGGTTGTGATTAAATACGTCTGGCGGCGTCTGGGTCAGGATATTCAGCGCTGTGTCCATCCGACCACGGAAATCCGGTACCAACACTTCCACTTTGATCTGCGGGCTTTCACGGCGAATGGCGGTAATACAATCCGCAAAATGCTGGGCACCACCATCGCGTAAGTCATCGCGGTCAACTGAGGTGATGACGACATATTTTAACTTCATATCGCGGATGGTCAGAGCCAATTTTTCCGGCTCCTCTGCGCTTGGAGGTAAAGGTCGGCCGTGTGCCACATCACAGAACGGGCAGCGACGGGTACAAATGGCGCCCAGGATCATAAAAGTGGCGGTGCCATGACTGAAGCATTCTGACAGGTTAGGGCAGGACGCTTCTTCACAGACCGAATGCAGACCATGCTTACGCATTGCACTTTTAATCTCATCGATGCGATCGGTGCTGCGTGGCAGTTTGATTTTCAGCCACTCAGGTTTGCGCAGCATTTCTGCCGGCTCTGTTGGCAGCACTTTGACCGGGATCAACGCCATTTTGTCGGCATCCCGTAATTTTACGCCTGGTTCCATCCGTGCTGTTTTGGTGATATTAGTCATAAAACCCTGTCTTTTGATAAAGCTCTGTCACAGCCAGCTGACTGACAAACTGGCGGCTTAAATCGGCTTTGGCTTGCTGCATTGTGGCAGGGCCGCCGTAATCTTTGCTCTGGATCATTTGCATACCAGCATAACCACAAGGGTTGATGCGGGAAAATGGACTCAGATCCATGTCCACATTCAAAGCCAAGCCATGAAAGGTACAACCTTTACGCACCCGCAGACCTAAAGAGGCAATTTTTTTCTCGTCAACATAGACGCCGGGCGCATCCGCTTTGGCATAGGCATGGACCTGATGCGCCGCCAGTGTCTGAATAATCACTTGTTCAATCAAGCTCACCAACTGGCGAACGCCCAGATTGCGTCTTTTGATGTTCAGCAGCACATAAGCCACCAGTTGGCCTGGGCCGTGATAAGTCACCTGACCACCACGGTCGACCTGCACCACCGGGATATCGCCCGGCAACAACAGATGCTCTGCTTTTCCAGCCTGACCTTGGGTAAAAACCGGTGGATGTTCGAGTAACCAGATTTCATCCAAACAGTCATCAGTCCGCTGATCGGTAAATTGCTGCATCCGCTGCCAGGTGCTGGTGTAATCAACCAGTCCTAAATCACGGATAATTAAAGCGTCAGCTACGGGCACCCAAAGCTCCTTTGGCAGAAAATGGCAGCATTATAGCCATCATGGCTAAAAGGTCGAGAATTATCCCGACCTTACATCACATACCTGACCAGTTCCAGTTTGCCAAGTTCGGTATAAAGCAGCTCAATATGGCTTTTGCTGGTGACTGTGACAGTCACAGTGACGGAGTGGTAGGTGCCTTTACTGCTCGGTTTTACCGTCGGCGCATAATCATTCGATTCGGCATGTTTTTGTAACGTGCTAACCACATGGGTCACCAGGTCTTCATGGGCAATGCCCAGTACTTTGAAATTAAATGAGCAAGGGAATTCCAGATACTCATCAAAGGTGGTGTCTTTTACTTCAACAGCCATATGAACCTCACAAACAAATCAGGATAAGGCCGCTGTCCAGCGGCTCCAAACAGACGCTATTCTAACAAAAAGTCCCGGCTTGTGCCGGGACTTCGATGGATACTTTTAAAGCCCGCACTGAGATCAGAGCAATTGCATCTTCACCATATCGATCAAGCGGTCGAAAATACCACCTTGTTCAATATCTTCCAAAGCAACCAGCGGGAATTCAGCAATATCGGCGTTGTCCAGTTTTAAGTACAGGGTGCCTACCACCTGGCCTTTGCTGATTGGGGCGACTAACTGCTGCGTCAGTTTGAAGTCAGCTTTTAAATTCTTGCGTTGACCCCGTTGTAAGGTAATAGGCGTTTCTGACAAGACACCTAAAGTGATATTTTCTTTGTTGCCTTGCCATACCCGCTGTTCAGCAAAAACTTCGCCAGCTTTATAAGGCGAGAAAGTCTCGAAAAAGCGGAAACCATAGGTCAGCAACTTTTTATTTTCTGCTTCGCGGATTTTGGCACTTTCCGCCCCCATCACCACCGAAACCAACCGCATACCGTCTTTGGTGGCGGAGGTGATCAGGCTATAACCAGCTTCACTGGTATGGCCGGTTTTGATACCGTCGACATTGAGGCTTTTATCCCACAATAAACCGTTGCGGTTGTATTGCTTGATACCGTTAAACACATATTCTTTTTCGGCATAAATTTTATATTCTTCCGGTACATCCCGGATCAACGCCACCGACAGTTTGGCCATATCACGGGCTGTGGTGCGTTGTTTTTCATCCGGTAAGCCATGGCTATTGGCATAGGTGGTGCTGTCCATGCCAATGCGTTTGGCATGGGCATTCATCAGTTCGACAAAGGCACCTTCAGTACCGGCGATATGCTCAGCCATCGCCACACAAGCGTCGTTGCCTGATTGAATAATAATTCCGCGATTTAACTCGCCGACCGGGATCGTCGCGCCGACTTCAATAAACATCTTGGAAGAGTCGCTGTATTGTTTGGCCCAGGCGTTTTCACTGATAGTGACTAAATCTGTTGATTTAATATTGCCATTTTTAATTTCGGTGCCAACCACATAGCTGGTCATCATCTTGGTCAGACTGGCTGGTGCCAGTGAGGTGTCGGCATTGCCTTCAGCCAGTACTTTACCGGTATCATAATCGATCAGAATATAACCTTTGGCATTCACTTCTGGAGCAGATGGGGTGACCTGTACGGCCTGGCTGCTGGCGAAAAAACTGATGCAGCTTAAAGTGCTGGCGATAAAAATACGACGATACTGATTCATGACACTCTTTCTTTTGTTAACGCGAAACTGATTCGGTCTGCCAATTACAGACCACATAATTTTTTATTGGTGATGTAGGCATCAGGGTAACTGTGTTCCTGCATCTTTTGCAGCCAGCCACCGACATCTTGTTGGATCGGGCCAGCTAATAAGCGGTAAAAACCGTTGGCTGCTTCAATTGTTGTGGGTAATGACCACTGCTGTTGTAATTCGTTCCCCAATCGTTGAACTTTTGTTTGATCACTACTGGCAAGCAACTGGATATAACAGCCGGATGCGGCTTTGCCGGTGACCGCTGCTGCCGGCCGCACGGGCTCGGCTTCGGTCAGGTAATCTTTCGGTTGTTCCTGCGCGGAAAAATCATCCCGGCTAATAGGGGTGGCAAAACTGCTTTGGCCTTGCATCGCAGGCGAGGTCACCAGTTCCACTTTTACCCGGCCAGTACCCGTCTGGAAAATGCCCAGTTTATAGGCCGCAGAGTAAGATAAATCAATCACCCGGCCATTATGGAAAGGTCCGCGATCATTCACCCTGACAATGGCGCTGCGGTAGTTATCCAGGTTTGTTACCCGGACATAAGACGGGAGTGGCAGGGTTTTATGCGCTGCCGTCATGGCAAACACATCATATTTTTCGCCGTTGGAGGTATCGTGGCCATGAAACTTATTGCCATACCAGGAAGCGGTCCCGCTTTCACTGTATTCAGTGATACTGGTGGTCGGCGTATAGTCGACACCATAAATATTGTAAGGTTTGTTGCCACCCCGGCTTAAGGGTTCAATGGTGGGTTCCGGATCCTGCATTTCTTGTTCGGTTGGGAACCGCAGTGGGATGCTATCCTTTTGCTGGGCGTAACGGCCTTTATTTGGTTCTGGATAACTGGCATTACCAGTGGCACTGTCAGTGCGGTCTGGTGCGCTGGAACAGGCCGCCAGTAACATGACAGCAGAAAACAGGGTAGGTCTGGCAGCAGACCTGAACAAATGAGCTTGAGTCATGATTGTTGTGCTAACATCCGTTTGTGAGTGCTTACCGACATTAAAATGCCAAAACCAGCCAATAAAGTCACCAGAGAAGTTCCGCCGAAGCTGACCAGCGGCAACGGAACACCAACAACCGGCAGGATACCAGATACCATGCCAATATTGACAAACACATAGACAAAAAATGTCAGGGTAATACTGCCAGCCAGAAATCGACTGTAATTATCATGTGCTTGGGTGGCGATACGTAGACCACGCCAGATAATAAATAGATAAATCAGCAACAACGCGACCACACCAATTAAGCCAAACTCTTCTGAATACACCGCAAAGATAAAGTCAGTATGCCGCTCTGGTAAAAACTCCAATTGCGACTGTGTGCCGTGCATCCAACCTTTGCCTTCAATGCCACCTGAACCAATAGCGATTTTTGATTGAATAATTTGGTAACCGGAACCCAGTGGATCACGCTCTGCATCCAGTAACGTCATGACCCGGCGTTTCTGATAATCGTGCATCAGAAAATTCCAGTGCAGCGGGATAAAGGCTGCTAACAAGACGCCGACTAAAGCAATAATACGCCAGCTCATGCCACATAAAAACAGCACAAAAATGCCGGACATCGCAATCAGAATAGAAGTGCCCAAATCCGGTTGTTTCGCAATCAATAGCGTGGGTACCAAACAAATCACAAATCCAAGCACCACATCGCGGTAACGGGGTGGGATGGCTTCTTTTGCCATATACCAGGCCACCGCCATCGGCACCGCCAGTTTCATCATTTCGGAGGGTTGGAATTTAGTAAAACCTAAGTCAATCCAGCGGGTTGAGCCTTTGGCGGTATAACCAAATAATTCAACACAAAGCAGAAAAAACAGCCCAACCAGATACAGTGGAAAAGACCAGCGGCGATAGCTTTGTGGATCGATATGTGCCAGCAGCAGCATTATGCCCAGCGCAAAACCAACTTTCAGCGCCTGGCCTTCAACCTTGGCCAAATCCTGACCATCGGCGCTGTACAAGGTAAATAGCCCCAGCACTATTAACACCATTAAGGCTGCGAACAGCGGGCCGTCAATATGCCAGCGCTGCCAAAAAGAACGATTTTCCGGCTCATTCATCAATTGGGTTATCCTCAGTACGGGCAGGGGGTTGTGCCGGTGGATTGACAACTTGGGCAGGCACTGCCGCGGCGCTGGTGTTGGCGTCAGTGCTTGGCTGCGCTGGAGTGGCAGAGGAGTCGGCGGCCTGTTGCAGTGGTGCAATCCCGCCAGCAGGTGCGTTTACTTCAGCTGCGGCCGGAGTTTGCGGAGGTTTTTTCTTCCGCAGCTCCTGCTCAGCTTTTTCTTCAGCATAACGCTGTTCACGTTTTTGCATCTGATCAGCTCTTTGTTGCTGCATCACGGCAATTTCTGCCAGCGTTGGTAACGGCGGTCTGGCATCCTGCGGGGTAAAATAATAGTCCATCATGATGCGGCCAACCGGCGCGGCATTACTGCCACCACCACCGGCATTTTCGACCACGACAGCCACCACAATTTCAGGTTTATCGTGCGGTGCATAACCGATAAACATGGCGTTATCGCGGTGCCGCTCGTTAATGGCTTTGGCATTGTATTTTTGACCAGCAGCAATGTTGATCACCTGCTGGGTACCGGTTTTACCGGCTGGGTTATAAGTCGCGCCTAAAAAAGCAGCCCGCGCTGTACCGCCTTCCTGTTGCGCAGTACGTCGCATCGCCTCGCGGGAAATAGCCCAGTTATCTGGATTGACCACGGTAATGGTCTGCTCAAAAGGTTGTAATAAGGTTTGATCCTGGTGCTGATTATGAAAATAGCGTCCCAATCTTGGTTTTAACCGCGCGCCATTATTGATCAGGGTGGCAGTGGTCAGGGCCATCTGCAACGGTGTGGCCTGCCAGTAGCCTTGGCCGATACCGATGTTAATGGTATCACCTGGCCCCCAGTTTTGCTTATGGCGGGCTTTTTTCCAGGCTCGGGTTGGCATATTGCCTTCGTTTTCTTCATGCACATCAATACCGCTGGGTCGGCCAAAACCAGCTTTGGTCATAAAGTCAGCAACTTTATCAATGCCAAGTTTGTAGGCCAGATCATAAAAATAGGTATCACAGCTTTTAATAATACCGGTATAAATATCGACATAACCATGGCCATATTTTGAGTGATCACGCCAGGGGCGACTCACATTCGGTAAACGATAAAAACCAGGATCCGGTACCCGGGTATGTTCTGTGACAGTGCCATTTTCCAGCCCCAGCACGCCAAGCAGCGGTTTAATGGTGGATGCCGGTGGAAACAAGCCCTGGGTGATGCGGTTCACCAGCGGACGATCCGGAGAATTCAATAACATCCGGTAGTTTTTACCGCTGATGCCGTGGACAAATAAATTCGGGTTGTAACTTGGGTTACTGTAAAACGCCAGCACGGCACCATCACGTGGGTCCAGCACCACCACTGACCCCCGGTTGTCGCCCAGTGCTTCCTGTGCCTTCAATTGCAGGCCCAGATCCAACGATAAAAATAGGTCATCGCCAGAGACGCCTGGTTGTTCACGCAAAGTGCGGATCACCCGGCCCCGACTGTTAACTTCCACTTCCTGATAACCGACGCTGCCATGTAACTGGGCTTCGTAAAACTTTTCCAGCCCGACTTTGCCAATATCACGGCTGGCGGCATAATTGGCGCTCAGTCCGGCATCTTCCAGAGCTTTGTATTCTTTTTCATTAATTTTACCGATATAACCAATCGCATGGGTGAGCAAATCGCCATATGGATAATTGCGTGTCAGCCGGGCTTCCAGCGTCACGCCACTAAATCTGTGTAATTGGACAGCCAGGATGGCCACTTCTTGTTCGGTCAGATGCTCTTTGAGGGCAATACTTTTAAAACGGCGCTGCTGTTTGACTTGTTTAAAGAACTCTTGTTGCAGCTCGGCATCTATTTGGATCAGGCTGGCTAGCTCTGCCACAGTAGCCGCTAAATCAGGCACTTGTTCCGGTATTAATTCGAGTGAACTAACCGGACTGTTTTCAGCCAGTAACACGCCATTGCGGTCAAAAATCATGCCACGGTTGGGTGACAATGGTACTAATTTAATGCGATTGCCATCAGCTCGAGTGGAATATTCCGCATATTTCACCACCTGTAATTGATACAGGTTGAGTAGTAGGATGCCAAACAGCAGGACGACCACGCCAAAAGAAAACAGTACCCGCCGGTTAAACAGCATGGCTTCAGCTGCATGATCAGCAATGGCTATCCGGCGTTTAGGCATGATTACTCGCGATGGTAGGGATGATTAGTACTGATACTCCAGGCGCGGTACAGACTTTCTGCCAGTACCACTCTGACGAGCGGATGGGGCAGTGTCAGCGCCGACAGAGACCATTTCGCTTCACTGGCGGCAATACAAGCCGGTGCCAGACCTTCCGGACCACCGACCAACAGACAGACATCACGGCCGTCCATTTGCCATTGTTCCAGTTTTTGTGCTAATTGCGGACTGTTCCAATTGCCACCCTCGACTTCCAGGGTCACAATGCGGCTGCCTTTAGGCACTGCCGCCAGCATTTTTTCGCCTTCGGCGTCCAAAATGCGTTTGATGTCAGCGTTTTTACCACGCTTACCCGCCGGGATTTCAATCAGCTCGAGCGGTAGATCGCGTGGAAAACGGCGGGCATATTCTTCATAAGCCGTGGTGACCCAAGCTGGCATTTTCTGCCCAACCGCAATTAACATCAGCTTCATCAGATCAAGCAGCCCAGAGTTTTTCCAGCTGATAAAAGCCGCGACTTTCATCAAGCATCACATGCACTACCACTTCGCCTAAATCAACCAGCACCCAGTCACCACTTTTTTCGCCTTCAATACCAAGAATGGTCAGGCCTGCTTTTTTTGCTTCCTGCACCAGGTAAGCGGCGACAGAGCGGGTATGACGGTTAGAGGTGCCAGAGCACACCACCATACATTCAGTTTCGGTTGATTTACCTTTTACATCGAGTTGCACGATATCTTTTGCTTTCATATCATCAACTTTGTCGACGACGAATGCGATTAATTGCTGAGTCTGCACGGATTACCCCATTGGCTGAGTGCTAAAACGGCGCATTTTACCAGCTTTTTCACTGCAGTTATACCTGATACAAGCCATGCTGGCGGATATAGCTGCTGACCGCGGCAATTTGTAGTTCTGGTGGTACCGGATTTGACCCCTGTTGTAGCGTTTGGCGGATTTGACTGGCTGAAATATCGTACAGCGGATTTTGCAGTAACAGCACGCCGCCGCAGCGCTGTTGTTGCAACTGCGCCAGATCGGCGACTTGATAACGCTGTAATAAACTGGCGGTGGCTGGTGCCGTTGCGCTGTAACCAGGTCGTTGTAAGACCACCAGATGGCACAGTTGCAGGATATCTTGATAGCGATGCCAGTGTTGGAACTGATTCAGCGAGTCCATCCCAATCACAAACAGCAGTGTGTCTGCCGGGAATTGTGCCCGCAGTTGTTCTAAAGTTTCCACTGTATAAGACGGCGAGTTTTTCGAAAGCTCCAACCTATTGAGTTGTAATTGTGGGTAAGGGGCTATCGCCAACTCGACCATGGCCGCTCTATGCGCGCTACTGACGCCCGGGTGAGCCCGATGCGGCGGTAGATGGCAAGGCAGCAGTTGCAGCTGGCTTAACTGGCAGTGGGCAGCGACAAACAAGGCCAGTTGCAGATGGCCTTGATGGATGGGGTCAAAAGTACCGCCATAAAAGCCGAGCAGCGCCATTAATAAGGCTCCGTCAGTTGTTGTAGGGAAAATACTTTTGGCACTGGATTAATAAAGAGTGTGACCAGATGCGCCAGCGCTGTTTCAGTTGAGCTTAACTGGCCTGACTTAAAAGCGCGGTCAAAGCAGGCGAGTTCCTGAATAAGAAAATGCAGCCAGTGTGGCGATAAGCGTAATAAAGCTTGTTGATATAACGGCTGGCGTTTGGGCCAGATGGCGAATTTCTTAAATAACTCGGTCAGTGCCAAGCCTTGCTGTTGTGCTTGTTGTAACTGCAATAACTGCAGTGCTTCTTTTTGCAGTTGCCAGCCGATGATCACAGCTTCAGTATCTTGCTGCAATAAACGGTCTAAGCGATGTAAGGCTTCTTCACCTTGACCGGCCAGTAAAGCGTCGATCAGTTGGAATACGGTAAAGTGTGATTGATCAGCCAGATACTGCTGCAGAAAAGCCGCATCCAGCCACTGGCCATAATGCGTCAAGGCCAGTTTTTCCAGCTCTTGCCGGGCGGCCAATAAATTGCCGGCGGCATGATGTTGCAACAGTTGCAATGCGTCAGTTTGCAGCCGTAATCCCAATTGCTGAGCTCGGTCTTTTAACCAACGCATAAACTGATGATCGTCCAGCGGATAAAACTGCACTTGCACACCCACATCAGCTAAGGCTTTAAACCAGCTTTGTTTACTAAATTCTGTGGCATTTTTGGCGGCATGCAACACCAGGATCAGATCCGGATGCAATAAAGCGGGCAGTTGTTTTAACTGCTCTTGCGCTGGCGGTGGTAGCTTATTGGTGCCCAGATCCAATTCGAGCAACTGGCGTGGGTTAAATAAGGACAGGCTGTTAATTTCATTAAAAAAGTCAGCCCATTCAAATTGAGTGTCGTAAATAAAACTCTGCCGTTCGTCAAAACCCGCAACTTTGGCCGCTTGACGAATATCATCCAGCGCTTCCATTTTTTGCAGCGGTTCTTCGCCAAACACCAGATAGACAGTTGCCAGCCCCTTTTTCAATTGGGCTGGCAACTGGTTACTGTAAAGTTTGAGCATAGTTCAGAGTCGGCCCAATTGACGGATGATACGAGCGACAGCTTGTTCGCGCAGCTCGGTCAACATCAGATCCAGCTCTCTGGCTTTGGCCAGCGCGGCATTGGGATCGTCCTGATAATCACGATTCAGTTCAATCTGATAAGGTTTTGGCTCTTGTCCCGGCAGCATAATTTGATAACGCACTGTATAAATCAGTTCGTATTCGGCCACCTGACCATTGGGGAAGAGTGACAAAGTACGGCGTGACAAACTATCGCTATCGAGTTTAATCAGCGGATGGCTTGCATCACTTTGCTCAAGCAATTGCACTTGATTGCGTTTGAGCTGCACACTGAGTCGCTCCAGTAACTCTGAGTGCGGGTCCCCTTGCAGATAAATGGCCTGAAATTTAGCCAGCGGCAAGCTGCCACGCAGCTGAAAACCACAGCTGGTCAGTAGCAAGCTACTGATCAGCAGTAATGGCAACCACAGCTGACGCCGGCTCAGTAATGATCGGAGGCTCCGGCCTGGCCGGCGTGCTGCTTGCATTTAGCCCACCACCAGACTCAGTAATTTACCCGGAACATAAATGACTTTGCGGATTTCGGCCCCTTCCAGATAACGTTGCACATTTTCTTCGGCTTTGGCCAGCGTCAGTACTTGTTCCTGGCTGGCATCAATCGCCACTGTCACTTTACTGCGCACTTTGCCGTTGATTTGCACCACCACCAATTTTTCATCTTCTACCAGCGCGGACTCATCAACCACAGGCCAGGCTGTTTGTTCCAGCTCAGTGTTGTGGCCCAGTTCCCGCCACAGGTATTGTGATAAATGCGGGGTGATTGGATTCAGCAGTGCGATGGTGGCATGCAACCCTTCTGATAACACCGCCAGATCTTGCGACTGCTCATTTGGCGCTTTTTGTAGCTTGTTCATCAGCTCCATAATGGCGGCTACGGCAGTATTAAAGGTATAACGGCGACCGATATCGTCGGTGACTTTGGCGATGGTTTTGTGAATTTCGCGTCGCAGTGCTTTTTGATCGGCATTGAGGCTACTGATGTCAAGCGCAGGTGCGACACCACGTTGTTTATAGTCCTGTACTAAAGTCCAGACCCGACGCAAGAAACGGTTGGCGCCTTCGACAGCAGAGTCCTGCCATTCCAGTGTTTGCTCTGGCGGAGCGGTGAACATCATAAATAACCGCACTGTATCAGCGCCATATAAGTCAATGACGGTTTGTGGGTCAATGCCGTTATTTTTCGACTTCGACATTTTGCTCATGCCGGCCGATAACACCGGCTGACCATCAGTCGTCAGGATGGCACGACTGATGCGGCCTTTATCATCGCGTTCAGTGTCGACATCTTGCGGCGAATACCAGGTTTTGCTGCCACCTTCATGTTCACGGTAGAAGGTTTCAGCCAATACCATGCCCTGACATAACAGCCGTTTAAATGGCTCATCTGACTGGACTAAACCGACATCACGCAGCAGCTTATGGAAAAAACGCGAATATAATAAGTGCAGAATGGCATGCTCAATCCCACCGATATATTGATCGACCGGTAACCAGTAATTGGCTTTGGCCGGATCCAGCATAGCGTCATCATGTTGCGGGCTGCAGTAACGGGCGTAATACCAGCTTGATTCCATAAAGGTGTCAAAAGTATCGGTTTCATGCAGCGCTGGCTGACCGTTATAACTGGTTTTGGCCCAGTCTAAATCGGCTTTAATCGGCGATTTGACACCATCCATCACCACATCTTCCGGTAACCGCACTGGCAACTGATCAGCTGGTACCGGCACCTGGCTGCCATCTTCCAGCGTCAACATCGGAATAGGCGCGCCCCAGTAACGCTGGCGGGAAACACCCCAGTCGCGTAAACGGTAGTTCACTTTAACTTGGCCAACACCTTTGTCGCTCAGTTTAGCGGCAATAGCTTTAAATGCTTCAGCGAAGGCTAAGCCATCAAATTCCGCGGAATTGATCAGCACGCCTTTGTCGGTAAAAGCGGCTTTGGTTAAATCAACCACGGCCTCTGAACCGGCAACCGGTGCTACAACTTGCTTGATTTTTAAGCCATATTTGCTGGCGAATTCAAAATCACGCTGATCATGCGCTGGCACTGCCATCACCGCACCTGAACCGTAGTCCATCAGCACAAAGTTAGCGACAAAAATAGGCACTTGTTCGCCGGTCAATGGATGCACCGCGAAGAAACCAGTGGCGGTGCCTTTTTTCTCCATCGTCGCCATTTCAGCTTCAGCGATTTTGCCGCCTTTGCAGTCGTCAATAAATTGCTGCACGGCGCTGTCGAGTTTGGCCGCTTTTTGCGCCAAAGGATGCTGCGGTGCAATGGCAACATAAGTGACGCCATACAGGGTGTCAGGTCTGGTGGTGTAGACGGAAAAATCATAGCTGGAACCGGCCACAGCAAACTTGATTTCCACCCCTTCCGAGCGGCCAATCCAGTTGCGTTGCATGGTCTTGACTTGCTCTGGCCATTCGTCCAGTTGATCCAAATCCTGCAGCAGTTCTTCGGCGTAGTCGGTGATTTTGATAAACCATTGTGCTAATTCACGTTGCTCTACCAAAGCATTGGAGCGCCAGCCCCGACCGTCAATCACCTGTTCGTTGGCCAGCACACACTGATCCACCGGATCCCAGTTGACGGTGGCCATTTTTTTGTAAACCAGACCTTTTTCGAACAGTTTGGTGAAGAACCATTGTTCCCATTTGTAGTATTCAGGTTTACAGGTGGCCAACTCGCGATCCCAGTCGTAGCCAAAACCTAAGCGTTTTAACTGGTTTTTCATATAATCGATGTTGGCGTAGGTCCAGGTGGCTGGTGCTGTTTTGTTGGCGATGGCAGCATTTTCAGCTGGCAGACCAAAAGCATCCCAACCCATAGGTTGCATCACGTTTTTGCCTTGCATGCGCTGGAAACGACTGATGACATCCCCGATGGTGTAGTTGCGGACATGGCCCATATGTAAACGGCCACTTGGATAAGGGAACATTGACAGACAATAGAATTTCTCTTTGCTGGCATCTTCCACCACTTTAAACAGCTTGTGTTGTTCCCAGTGTTGCTGCATCTGGGTTTCAATCGCTTTCGGATCATAGCTTTGGGCAGGGATTTGTGATTCTTGCATCAAAAGTTCCAACTTATCAAATCAAAGGCAGCCGGCAGACCGGCACAGAATGCGCTAAGCATACCGCAAGCGGGGGTGTGGCAACAACAGTCAGGCCCTGGAAAGGCGCTGAATAACAGTGGAAATATCAGCTTGCTGGCCATGCAGCCTTGCTTGTTACCGACCGCAAGGTTATACCGTCCATCGCTGGACATAAAAAAAGGAGAGGCAAGCCTCTCCTTTTCAAGTCAGTCAAGTTGCGATTAGAACTTGTAGTTCACGCCCACTGTGAAGCGACGACCCAGGATGTCGTAGTGCTCACCTGAGCTGTAAACGCTTGGGTGGCGATTAGGCTGACGGTCCGTCAGGTTCAACACACCGGCACGAACTTGCAGCGCATCAGTCAGGTTATAACGGCTGGTTAAATCCCATGCCATATAAGAACCGATGTCGTTGTAGTTGTTTACTTCAGGGGTCCAGTTATTTTTGTCCCAAACAGAATCATGCAGGTAGCTGCTTGACAGTGCTACGCCCAGATCTTCGTAGCTGTAGTTGGCGGTAAAACGACCCTTCCAGCGGAAAACGCCATACTCACCGGCATAAGTACGAGCATCTGTTGGCAGACCCGTATCATTACGCTCTGATTTTTCGGTATAAGTACCCATCAGACGTAAGTCCAGCGCACCCAAATTACCTAAATCAAACTTGTAGTTAGTTTCGATATCAACGCCTGACAGAGTTGACGTCGCTGAGTTAAATGGCTTCTCAATGTAGTCAATCACGTTCAGATAAGTGGCACTGTTTTGATCCCGATCACGTGTGATCAAGCTGCAGTACTGATTATCTTTTGATGCTAACCGGTAACAGTTATTCAGCACGGTTGGACCGTCTAGCGAAGTAATCTGATCAGCGATATCAAATTTCCAGTAATCCATCGTCAGACTGAAACCATCGAGGAATTCCGGTGTATAAATGACGCCAACAGTGATGTCATAAGCGCGCTCTGCTCTTAATTCAGTATTGCCCTGAATAAAGCCAGCTTTAGTACCACCGTTGATCCAGCTTGACGTTGGCGACCAGCCTGCCGGGATACCATCGGCCAGACAATTGTTTCTGACGTTTTCTTTGTAGATACCTGCCGCATCAATTTGCAGCTGCTGACAAGGATCCACCAAGCTGCGGAACGTTTGGCTGTTTGGCGTATATAATTCGCCAATGTTGGGTGCCCGTACTGATTTAGAACGGTTTAAACGTAATTTAACTTCATCGTTAATGGTGTAGTTTAAGCTCAGCTTCCAGGCGTTCTCTTCACCAGTTGAGCTGTAATCCATATAACGGATTGCAGATTCTGCAGTTAAATCCTGGATAAAAGGTAAATCATTGATCAGCGGGACTGAAAACTCAGCTGATACTTCACGAACAGAATATTCACCTTTCAGCGGCTGTGATTTGTTGTTGAAGATAGCACCAGAACGCATAGCCGGATCTGGCATGGTTTCTGAGGCTTCTTTACGGTATTCAGCACTGAAAGCAGAGCTGATAAAGCCAGAGGGCAGTTCGAACAGATCACCACTGACGCTCATACCGGCGACGTCTTGATCCAGGCTGGCTTTACGCATTGCATCTGTCGTGACATAAGCAAGTGCTGCTGGGTCAAGTTTACCAACACCGTAAATATTTAATGGTACACAACCACGGCTATTGGCAGTTTTATCGACACAGATTAATTTGCCTTTGGCATCTGTGGTTGCTTGCAGTGCAGCAGTCAGGTTGTCACGCAGTAATTCACCGTACCAAATGGTGTCGGCCTGGACATGACCTTTTTGCACATAAGCATCATAGCTCCAGTCTTCGGTCAGGTTACCTTCCATGCCAAGGCTGAAACGGCTCAGTGCACGGTCTTGATCATATTTGCGGTTGCCTAAGCTACTGGCTAACCAAGACACACTGACTGGTTTTGTGACATTGTTGCCAGCAAAGAAATCACGCGCTTGCTGGGTCAGCATTGGGCTGGTTGGATCCAGACTTAATGCGGTCGTGCCATTAAAGAAGGCTGGTGAACTTTCACCAAAGGCTTTTGAATTTGAATAAGTGCTTTCAAAAGTGAAACGGTGGTCATCATTGACTTGATAACCCCAGTTTAAATTCAGGTTCAACCGTTCCAGCGGGGTACGTAAGTAGGTATGTTCTAATAGATTATAACCATCGCCAGGGCCATTTGGACCCACATGGTAACGGCTGTTTTGTGCACTGTCTTTTACTGGTGGATAGTCGCTGCCCCCATTCTGGTTAAAGGCGCGGACAGTGCCGTCCGGATTAAAAGTGTAGTTGTTGCCACCGACGTTAAAAGTACCGGTTTTATCGTTTCTGCGGAGTATTGAGTAACCTGGTTGATCCCAAATGATGCGGCCTGGGATGCCATCCGCACCTGATGGTAAGCTAGTTGAACCATTAGCTGGGTTATCAATGGTGACCATACCGTTACGAACGAAGTCGCGTTGTGCGCCGCTGACTTGGTTTTGTGTGACATAGGTCAGGTTAGCGATAAAATCACTTTTGCTCTCACTTTGACCAAAAGTGAAACTATAAAAATCTTCTTCACCACCGTCTTGTTGTGGACGGCTGGTGGCGACGTCAAGTTCGAAACCATCAAATGATTTCTTGGTGATCACGTTGACCACGCCTGCAACGGCGTCAGAACCGTAAACTGCAGATGCACCGCCGGTAGATACTTCAATGCGTTCAATCATTGCGGACGGAATATTGTTCAGGTCGACCGCAGTATTGCCAGGGTTGCTACCGATAAAACGACGACCATTCACCAGAACCAAGGTCCGGTTTGAACCCAGACCGCGCAGGGATGTCTGGCTCAGGCCGCTTGCAAATACGCTGCCGTTGGTCGTTTCAGGGGATAAACCAGCCACGGCGGAAGGTAACTCGCTGAGTAATTCACCGACGTTGGTAATACCAGCATCGACCATAGTGTCGCCAGAGATAACAGTTACAGGCGTTGGTGAAAGCTCACCAATACGCTTAATTTTAGAGCCCGTAACAGCAATACGTTCAACAGAGGCTTTTTCTTCGGCAGCTTGTTGCGCAGCAGCAGGTAATGCAACTGCAGTCGAGGCTCCGACTATTAATGCCAAACGAACGGCGCGATTTAATTTGTTATAAGAATACATCCTGGAGTTCCTTTATACGTGACTTATGAGGGCAATAAAACCGGCTCTACCCTGAACTTAGTACCCATTTTGGGTGCGATTTTGTTGCCGGCAAAAAATATAGATAGCGCCATACCAACACAAGGTGAAAGCGGTCAACTGCGGCTTATCAGCGGTCAAATTACCTCTTGCGTGTAATTAATGTTCAACTTGTTTATTGCTTGAACAGCTTTGCAGGCCGCGGCTTTTGTGGCTTCCTGCGCAAAATGAGTGCCCGCAGCTGACATTTATTAACTACACTCAAGGTGGTCATTTGTAGCGAGGAGGTTAATATGGCTGGTTTTGAACAGAAGTATCAGCAGTGGTTACAGCGCTTCGGTCAAGAGCTGAATAAGACCCGTCAGCAGCAGGTGGGTCAGTTGGTTGCGCTGGCGGAGACTATCCGCGCTTATCTGCAGGCAGGGTCAGATCTGACGGCTTATGAAACGCAATTGTTTATTGAGACCTTCCGCCGCCAGGCTGAGCAAGATGAACGGCCGTCGATTTGGCCGGAAGCATTGTGGGCTGAATTAGCCAGAGTCACGGATAAGACTCAGGTTGAATGGCAGGAGTTATTGCAGGATCTGGAACATCAGGGCATTTACGCCCAAGGTGAACAGGTTGGCATGGGGCTATATTGTTGTCGCAGCTGTCAGCATGCGATGCCTTATTACCATCCGGCTGCATTACAACCTTGCCTGCAATGCGGTGGCTTACACTTCAGTCGCAAAGGCTTGCCGGTTTGAGCTCGTCGACAGGCTTTCGTTACGGCCAGTTTTTGTTACTATAGGCGTCAGTTTTTTTTCCGGGAATGATTCATGACGCATCCGGCCGTGACCAAAGCCGCTTCAACTTCGTTACAGGCTTTTGCTTTGCCTGTTCATCAGTTAGGTCCTCAGCTTGACGAACATCAGATCCGTGACGCCCTTGATGTGTCCGGTTTTAGCAGCAGCTTTATCGGCCAGGAAAGAGCCAAAGCCGCGTTAGCTTTTGCTATTGGCATGGATATGCCAGGCTATAACCTGTATGTGATGGGGGAACCGGCGCTGGGGCGTTTTACGCTGGTGCAGGACATTTTACAAAGTGCCGCCAGTGAGAAAGAAACACCGGACGACTGGTGCTATATCAACAACTTTGAAGATGAACGGGTCCCGCAAACCCTAAGGTTGTTACCAGGCGAAGGCCGGGTGCTGGTAAAAAAAATCGAAGCCTTAATTGATGAATTACTCGATACCTTCCCGGCTGCTTTTGATAACCCGGGTTATCAGCGCAAGAAAAAAGCCATCCACGCTACTTTTGATGACAAATATGAAGCTGCCATCGCACTGGTAGAGCGCAAAGCGCTGGAAAAACAAGTGGTGTTGTACGAAGACAATGGGGCTGTCAGTTTTTCACCTGTGATTGATGGCAAGCCGCTGGATGATACCGAGTTTGCCAATTTATCGGACGAAAAACGGCAGTTTTTCTATGGTCTGGTGTCCGAATTGGAAACCATCCTCAATGAACAACTACTGGAATTACCGCAGTGGAAGCGGGAATTGTCAGAAAATTTGCGCACCCTGCGCCGCGATACCATAGAACAAGCGATTAAACCGCTGCTGAAACAGCTCGAACATGACTACGCTACAGAACTCGGGGTGTTACGTTATTTACGTGAAATGAAACCACAGTTGGTCAAGGCGGTGTTGGAACTGTTGCCGGAAGAACTGGAAAGCGACAAACTGGAAGAAATGGACCTGCGTAGTCTGTTTATCGGCGATTTTGTGCCCAATGTGCTGATGCACCATGAGCTGATGTCCGGTGCGCCTATAGTGTTCGAAGCCAACCCCAGCTATGGCAATTTATTTGGCCGGGTTGAATACAGTTCTGAGCAGGGCGCTTTGTACACCAACTACCGGATGATCCGCTCCGGCGCCTTACACAAGGCCAATGGCGGTTATCTCATCCTGGATGCAGATCGGTTATTGTCACAGCCGGCAGTCTGGGATGCGCTAAAACTGGCGCTGAAAAGCGGCGAAATCAATATAGATACGCTGTCAGATCATGCCGTGACAAATTCGACCATTATCACGCCCAAAGCTGTACCTTTGAACGTCAAAATCGTGTTGCTTGGCTCGCGCGATTTATATTATCTGGTACAGGACGTTGATGATGAATTTAATGAACTATTTCGGGTATTAGCTGATTTTGAGCATTATTTGCCATTATGCAGCCAGACCATGAAAGATATGTCGCTGCAAATTCAGGACCAAATACAGGCGCTGGAGGCTGGCCCTTTAACCGCCTGTGGTCTGACCCAATTGCTCAGATTTAGTTTCCGTCAGGCGGAGCATCAGCGCAAATTGTCCGCCCGGTTTGCTGATGTGCTGGAGCTGGTGCGGGAGGCTTGTTATTACGCCAATCAGGCCGGTGATGCCGAACTCAATGCTGGTCATGTGCAACAGGCGTTAGATGGAAAACAGTATCGGACTGGTCGTATCAGCGAGTCTTTTTTGGAAGACATTCAGGAAGGTCAAATTCTGATTGATAGTGACGGTATGGCGGTAGGCAAGGTCAATGGCCTGACGGTGTTGGAAATTGGCGATACCGCTTTTGGCACGCCAGCACGGATCAGCGCCACTGTGTATCCGGGGTCAAACGGCGTGCTTGATATTGAACGTGAAGTTGAATTGGGTAAAGCCATTCACTCCAAAGGTGTGATGTTATTAACCGGCTATCTTGGTGCCCGTTATGCCCAGAATTTTGCGCTGACCTTATCGGCTAATATTGCCATGGAGCAATCATATGGCCAAATTGATGGCGATAGCGCCTCTTTAGCGGAAGTTTGTGCGCTGATCTCGGCGATTTGTCATGTGCCGATCCGGCAAGATCTGGCGGTGACCGGTTCCATCAACCAGCATGGTCAAGTGCAGGCGATTGGCGGTGTGAACGAAAAAATTGAAGGTTTTTTCCGGCTCTGTCAATCACGCGGACTCACAGGCGCGCAAGGGGTGGTGATCCCAGCCAGCAATCAGTTAAATCTGGTGCTGAATGACGAGGTGGTGACTGCAGTTGCGGCGGGGTTATTCCATGTTTATGTGGTGAAAACCGTTGATGAAGCACTGGAGTTACTGACAGGGCTGGTGGCTGGGGTGAAAAATCAAAAAGGCCAGTACCCGAAAAAAACCTTAAATGCGCTGACCAGCAATCGATTGGCTGCTATTGCAGAACTCGTCAATGGAAAATCAGATGATGAATAACAGTCGCTGCTGTAAAGCATTGTTGCGCAGTTGCGCTGTGGCATTATTGCTGCTGAGCTCAGGCTGCACCACAGCGTATTACGCTGCCATGGAAAAAGTTGGCGTGCATAAACGCGATATTTTGATTGACCGGGTGGAAGAAGCGCGGGATGCGCAGCAGCTCAGTCAACAAGAATTTAAAGATGCGCTGGATCAACTGAGCCAACTATTGAATTTTCATGGTGGCAATTTGCAACAGCAGTATGAAAATCTAGCCAGTCAGTATCAGGACAGCCAACAAGCAGCTGCTGAGGTCAGTCAGCGCATTGATAAAGTTGAATTGGTTGCTTTTGATTTATTTGCTGAGTGGGAAGCTGAGCTGGCACAGTATCAAAATAAACAGCTGCGCAGCGATAGTAAAAAAAAGCTGCTTGAGACCAAGCGCCAATTTAACAACCTGGTGAAAGTGATGCGCAAGGCGGAAAGTAAAATGCCGCCAGTGCTGAGGGTATTGAATGATAATGTACTGTATTTAAAACATAATTTAAATGCAAAAGCGGTTGGCGCTATTGGTGGGGAATTTGGTATGTTACAGCAGGACGTCAATCATTTATTGGCGGAAATGAACCGGGCTATTGCTGAATCCAACCAGTTTATTGCCACGATGCAACAGTGATAGTACAAGCCTGACAGGAGTGGCCTGACAGCAAGCCAGATGAGGTGACAGGTGAGTCAATCCAATACAGCAATCCCGCCGAAAAAACAGAATTTGAAAACCGTGGCGGCGGCGTTACAAGTGTCAGTGGCGACAGTGTCAAATGCATTTAACCGACCGGATCAACTGTCAGCTGATTTACGGCAAAAAATTCTGCAACAATGTGCTGAACTTGGCTATAGCGGGCCTAATGCGGCAGCCCGTAGTTTGCGCACCGGTAAGTCTGGCATTGTGGCGATTTTATTGTCCGATACACTGGAATATTCCGTCAGCGATCCGGTGGCAAATCAACTGATCAAAGGCGTGGCCGAAGTGTTGCAACAACAGGGCCGCGACTTGTTACTGTTATCCGGCACCCATAACAGCAACAGTAGCAGTGCTGAAGCAGTACCAGATGGTTTTATTTTATATGGTGCACCGAATAACCCGGCGCAGCTGGAACGGATCCTGCGCCAGCAAAAACCGCTGATCAGTGTCGATTGCAATATTCCGGGCGTGGCTTCGGTCAATATTGATAATTTCAGTACCGCAAGGCAGAGTGCCTTGCATGCTTTTAGCCGGATGGCGGGTAACATTGCCGTGCTGGGATTGCGGTTAATTGAATCCGACCGGGTTTGCCGGATCCAACCGCATGAGCTGTATGCATCTGAACAAGCCATCTCCAGGCGGCGGCTGGAAGGCTATCTGGCGGCGGCAGAAATGGCCGGACGCGACATTCCGGCGCAAGCGGTTTGGCATATTCCGGTCAATCAGCATGAACAGGCGCTGATGGCGGCACGGGAAGCCTTGCAACAGGCCGAACGACCCACAGTGTTATTGTGTATGAGTGATCGGATTGCACTGGCGGCGTTGATGGTGGCGCGTGAGCTCGGTATTGCGGTGCCGGAGCAACTGGTGATTGTAGGTTTTGATGGTATCGAAGAAGGCGAACGTTGTTTTCCGGCATTAACCACCATCCAGCAATATAGTGCTGAAAAAGGCCGGGTTGCGGCCAGACGTTTGTTAGCCGGTGATTTACAGGGTGAAACTGAGCTGGCCTGCGATTTGGTGATCAGGCAAAGTTGTTAATGGCTCCGCCGCGGTACCAGCTAAGCTGTGCGCGGCATTGATGGCAAACAGGGAGAACAGCATGAGCACAACTGCAGTGCTGGAAGTGATTTACCGGGTTGAACCAGGTTGTTTGGGTCCACAAGGCAAAGATTATATTGAAGATTTTTGTCAGTTTTCCCAGCCGCTGGTGACTGCGCATACCGCAGGTTTTATGCGTTGGATCCTCACCCCCAGATTTGACAAGTCCCTCCCTGAGATGCAGTGTACATTGGCGGGCCGCACTCTGAACCCGTCACAGGCGCAGCGTTATTTTGCGTTATATGGTGCAGATGCGGATAGCCTGGAAGCTGAGTTGAATGAACAGTTGACGCTGTTGATTGACCAGTATTTTGGCCGTTGGTGAGTGTGTCATAGCGACGGCGCGGGTGCGGAATTTACTTGCAGTGTGAGACAGTAGCTATCATATTCATTTTATTGCATATATCATGGTTCAGTTGAAATTGCTCCCGGTGGCAATATGTGCACTGTCGATTGGATAGCGTGAGGCGCCTGTGGTTGGTTGTCTACTGCACATCTCGTAGCAACGACAGCATCAGACCCCCTATTACTTCACAAGGAACAGCAGGCATGTGGTTACGAAACTTTCAAATTGGTCAGCGGTTGCTGGCAGCTTTCACCTTAGCGGCTTTGATCATTCTGGCAGTTGGGCTGTCCGGTTTGTTTAGTATGTCGGCGATGCGCACTGCCGCCGATGAAGTGGAAAATAACGTCCTGCCATCGATAGAAACGCTGTCGGCAGTAAATGTCGAGATGATGCGGATCAGGGTGCTGACGTTGCGGCTGTTACTGAGTACGGAGGATAGCGTTAAAACTGAGGTCCGTAACCGTTTAACGCAACTGACCGCTTCGCTTAAAGCCAATCAGCAAAAATATGAACAATTAATTTCTTATCCCGGTGAACAGCAGGTTTATCAAACCTTCAGCCGCCATCAGCAAGATTATTTTAGCGAACAGCAGAAGATTTTTGCGGCTTTTGACAGTGGCAATCAGGCCCAAGTGCAGCAACTGATGTTGTTACTCAATCAGCACTCAGATGCGATGACCAAAGAAATTTACAGTTTGATGCAACTGAACAGAGATTTTGCCAAGCAAAGTAGTGACGCCTCGAAGCAAACGTTCCAAACCAACCGCAACTTGATGATAGTGCTGATCATCGTCGGCCTGTTATTTAGCATGGTGATTGCTATGCAATTAAGCCGCAGCATAGTGCGGCCTGTGGCTGCTGCTGTCGAATTGGCTGAAGTGGTGGCTGATGGTGATTTAACTCAACAAATCCGTGTCAGTGGCCGCGACGAAATTAGCCGCTTATTGACCGCATTGGCCGCCATGCAGACCAAGTTACGGGACGCCATTTCTCATATTGCCAATTCTTCGGATCAGTTGGCTTCGGCGGCGGAAGAACTGAATTCGGTGACCGAAGATGCATCGCGTGGTTTACAACAACAAAATGATGAAATTCAGCAAGCTGCGACTGCCATTACTGAAATGAGTGCGGCGGTGGATGAAGTGGCGCAGACGGCGGCGCAAACCTCAGAATCTTCCGTGGCATCTGCCAGAGTGGCGACTGAGGGCCAGCAACAAGTAGAAGCTACAGTGGGGGCTATAGTCCGAATGACCGAAGATGTCGCCATGACCTCAGGTTTGATTGGCGGTCTGGCGCAACAGGCGCAAGAAATTGGTAAAGTACTGGATGTGATCCGGGCTATTGCCGATCAAACCAATTTACTGGCGCTGAATGCTGCTATCGAAGCTGCCCGGGCTGGTGATGCCGGTCGCGGTTTTGCCGTGGTCGCGGATGAGGTCAGGGCGTTGGCGCATCGTACGCAGCTGTCGACCCGTGAAATTGAAGGCATGATTGCCAAAGTGCAAGGCGGTACTAAAGAAGCGGTCGATGCGATGCAGCACAGTTCTGCTACTGCTGATGAAGCCTTAACAGTCGCGCGTAGCGCCGGTCAGGCACTGGCAGAAATAACCAGTCAGATTAATAAAATTAGTGACAGTAATCTGGTGGTCGCCAGTGCGGCGGAAGAGCAAGCCAAAGTGGCGCGAGAGATTGACCGGAACATTGTCAATATTAGCGATTTGGCGATGCAAACCGCGGCAGGTGCCAATCAAACTTCCAGCTCGGCGCAACAATTATCCTTGCTGGCGGTGGAGCTCAATGCCCTGGTGACCCGTTTTAAAGTGTGACCAACTGAGTCATGGTTGGATACTTTTTGTGATGAAAAGGCCGTTAAAACAACCAATTTGCTGCCGTGTTAAGCAGCTTGCGCAAAATAAAATCTGATGCCCCGGTATCAAATTTGACTGAAGCAAGGCCGTTGGCAAAGAACGCTGGCGGCTGATAATGAGCACCCAAGTAAAGGATGTACTGATGTTTTTCAAATGGCTGTTGGCTGTTTTGTTGTTATCTGGCTGGGCTGCCCTGGCGCAACCGCAACCGCAACCGCAGCAAGCCGTCGCTGCGGGGGCGTTATCCAAGGCGGAACTCCAGCTCACCATCCGCAATATTGCCGATGAACTACAACATCATTACGTTGAGTCTGAGACCGGCAAAGCCGTTTCGGCACAGCTATTGGCTAAGTTAGCGCTGGGGGATTTTGATGGTTATGCCGATATTTCGCATTTAAAGCATCAACTGACCCATTGGTTGGTGCAATCGACGCGGGATCCAAGTCTGAGTTTAATTGAGCACGATGATGCTGAGTCGTCAACAAAGCTGGCTGCGGCCGCCTTGCAGCATGATGCAGTCAAGGTCGAGATCTCAGCAGATAATATTGGTTACTTACAACTACGCGGTCAGTTTAATTTCCCGGATAACGCTGCGGTGCTGGCGCAGCAATTACAATTTTTAGCTGGAGTTGATGCGCTAATCATTGATATACAACAGGCCGACAACGGCAAGCTGGTTTTGGTGCAGCAATTACTGAGCTATTTTGTGCCGGCTGGCACTGAATTGGCCAGACTGCATTTTAACCAGCATACTGAAAGCCTGATTGCAGCGCCGGTGCCGGCGGCAGCGCGGTTTAAACCGCAGCTTCCCCTGTATATTGTCACCTCGGCTTTTGTGGCAGGGGGCTGGGAGCTTTTTGCCGATACCTTACAACGGCGTCAGCAGGCGGTGGTGGTTGGTGAAACCACCATGGGGATCCATCAACTGGACACTGTGGTCAAAGTCAGCGACAGGCTGTCCTTGCAATATAGCCATGGCGAGATCTCGTTGCCGCAGGCCGCAGCCAGTTGGGCTGAGCAAGGGGTAGTGCCGGATTATTTTTTTGCGGCTAAAGACGCCAGAGCCAAAGCGCATGCACTGGCTTTGGCCGAAGTGAAAGAGCAACTGAAAGCCAATACCAGTTGTGCTAACTGCAGCATGCACATCAGTCCTTGATGCCATAACGGCGGCGAAAAGCAGCCAAGCCTTGCGGGCTAAAACAAATCACCCTGCTGTCTGGCAGACGTTGCGCCCAGGCTCGAGCCAGTAAATCCGCTAATATCCAGTGGCCGAGGGCGCCAGCTAAATGACTGCGTCTTTCACTCCAATCCAAACAAGTTTTACACAGCGGTCTGGCGCTGCTGTTGAGCTTAGAAAAATCGACCTGGCAGTGTTGGAAAAATTCGATGCCCTGGCTGGTCAGACTGACCTGATCGGCATGCTCCGTGATCAATTGTTGGCTCAGAAGACTGTCATATAAGGCGACTGCGCTTTCACCTGCCAGATGATCATAACAAACACGAGCCTGACGCAATGCGGTATCGGCCGGACCTGTTGCAACCACTAGGCTGCGGCTGGCACTGATGCATAACAATTGTTCCAGTAATGTCGCCACCTGCTGATCTTTCAGTTGAAAATATTTATGCCGGCCTTGTTTGCGCACACAGATTAAATCGCCACTGAGCAGCTTTGCCAAATGACTGCTGGCGGTCGGCGGCATAATATCTGCTTCCAGCGCCAGTTCGGTTGCCGTTAAGGCTTTGCCACCGAGCAATGCAGTGAGCATTTTGGCTCGGGCGTTATCGCCAATCAGCGTCGCAACGACGGCAATATTAGGTTCCATCTCTGTTTTCCCTATAGTTCGATGCCCATCGAAGCATCTGGAGCTGGTTTGTTTACACTATCTGGCAACAACAAACCCGAGGACATATGGATGAGTATCACCTGTTTTATTGAGTACCGGCTTGACCCATTTAAATTAGATTTATTTGCCAGCTATGCGAAGCAATGGAGCCAGATTATACCTGCCTGTGGGGGGCAGTTGCTGGGGTATTTCCTCCCGCACGAAGGGTGTAACGACAGAGCATTTGGCTTAATTAGTTTTGCCAGTCTGGCTGACTATGAGGCTTATCGCAGTCGATTACAGCAAGATAGCGCAGCTTTACAGAATTTTGCGTTTGCCAGGCAGCATCAGTTTATTTTGCAGGAATGGCGCTCTTTTTTAACCCAGGTTCCGCCCATTGCACAGCAGACTGCAGGGAGGTCATTATGATCGCGGTAATTTTTGAAGTGACCCCTCACAGTGAGGGGACTGATCGCTACTTTTCGCTGGCGGCCGAGTTAGCCGCGTTGCTGCCTACCATCGACGGTTTTATTTCGGTAGAAAGGTTCCAAAGTGTCACCAGCACTGGCAGTTATCTGTCCTTATCGTTCTGGCGTGATGCACAGGCGGTGCAAACTTGGCGGCAGCAGTGGCAGCACCAACTGGCGCAGCAGCAGGGTCGTGCTGCCTTATTTGCCAGTTACCGGCTGAGAGTGGCGACTGTGGTGCGTGATTACGGCTTGGATGATCGCCAACAAGTCGCAGTGACCTTTTAGGTTATAGCCAAGGATAACGCAATGAAATCATTGATGTTAGCTGGATTATTGCTATTTCCAGCACTGACAAATGCGAGCGATGCTTGCACACAAGCGCGGATGAATGCCCCTATGGAGAAAACCAAACCACAATTTTATCCAATCAGCAGTCGTATCCCTGAGTTAAAACTCGCTTTGCAACGTTACAGTTCGCAGCATGCGGAACCGCTGGGGACTGTCTTATTGGTGCATGGCTCATCTTTTGGCGCAAAACTGTCTTATGCCTTTGCCATGGGCGGTGGATCTTGGGTTGATCATCTCACTTGCGCCGGTTTTACGGTCTATACCCTGGATTTTTTAGGTTATGGTGATTCAGATCGATATCCCGAGATGGTGCAACAACATAAAACTGCAGCACCGCTCGGCCGGGGGGCTGAGGCCGCCAAGGATTTGAATTTAGCCATTGATTTCATTTTGAGCAAAGAACAGCAAAGCAGCATTGATCTGATTGCGCATTCCTGGGGCGCAGCTGTTGCTGCCAGATTTGCCGGTGAATATCCGGCAAAAGTGCATGCTTTAGTGCTGTATGCGGCTATTACTGTTGCTTCCGCGCCCGCAAGCGGACCGGCAACGCAAGTTCCTGCTTATATCGAGATGACGCCACAACAAAGAGTGGCCGCCCTCAATGCATTGGCGCCCGAAAAGTTCCGCCCCTTGTTGGCGCCGGAGTTATTCGAAAGTTGGGGCCAGACCTGGTTGGCTTCAGCGCGGCAACCGCATGCAGCAATGGTGCAATACCCGGCAGGACCCCAAGCTGATGTGGCTGATTTTTATCGTGGACTCTCGTTGTATGATCCGGCAAAAATTACTGCCAAAGTGTTGCTGATCCGTGGAGCATATGATGCGTATCCGGCTGCGGCACATAGTCAGCAGTTGTTTAAGGCGCTGGTCAAGACACAACTGAAGCGTTCTATTGAAATTAAACAGGGGACACATGTGCTGCATTTGGAACAAAACAGGCAGCAACTTTATCAGGCGGTTAACAATTTTTTATTAACCACCGCCCGTTAGCTGCACCTGTTTTTGCCGCCAACCTCAGGCTGGCGGCGCATTTGTCCTGTGACGTGCTTATGGCGCTGAGGTCGCAGGCAACGTGGCGGCAATCACCTGACCATCTTTTAACATAATCTTGTTACCAGGTTCAGTTTCCATCCGCACAGTTTTTAATTCACCTTTATGCAGGTAACGCACATCATAGCCAACAGTGCGTTGTTTTTGCTGCTGCACAGTTTTACAGACCCTTTTACTGCGGCTTTCCACGTCACTGTTTTGCATATCCTGTTGCACTTGTTTACCGGCATAACCACCGGCGGCTGCCGCAGCCACTGTGGCTACTTTTTTACCAGAGCCACCACCGATTTGATTGCCCAGTACACCACCAACCACGGCACCTAACACAGTACCGGCAATTTGATGATCGTCTTTCACCGCTTTTTTCTGCTGCACGACTACATCTTTACATTGTTCTACCGGTTCGCTGTAGCTTTCCAGCACGGCTTTACTGCTGACCACCTCGGCGTATTGAGGTTCTTGATCCAAATATTTATAGCCTGCCACTGAGCCTAATGCAGTGACCGCGATAGCACCCAAAATGGAACCTACTAACATGGAATTATTCATCATGATGTCCTTAAAACAGCCAATTAGCGAAGATAGCTGCAATTTAGCAGCTGCTGGCTGTACTTAAACTGAACGTTGCCTCACAGCTTCTGTCAGCCTCGGTTGCTAGTCAGCAAGCACAAAGTTCAACCCGAACTGTGGATTAGGTTGGAAAGCACGAGCATTTTTAGCATATTTCGCCTATCTTGTTAGCATGTTCAGCGGGCGCCAGTGAACCTTGAGTGCGCCACCGATCGGGTGAGGAAAATCATGAGTAGTTTGTTGTCCAGTGTGGACCAGAGAACCAATATTGTCGGACAAAACCGGTTGGAACTATTGTTGTTCCGGCTGAATGGCAGCCAGTCTTTTGGCATCAATGTATTTAAAGTGCGGGAAGTTTTGCAATGTCCGGAGTTAAGTAGTTTGCCGGGCGCCCACCCAAATGTCAGAGGTATTGCCCATTTGCGGGGTGAACCTGTCACCGTAATTGATTTGAGTATGGCGACAGGTGGGGCTGCTATCACCGATTTAACCAATGCTTATGTGCTGGTGACTGAATACAATCGCCACACCCAGGGGTTTTTGGTGGCGGGCGTGGATCGGATTATTAGCAGTAACTGGGAACAAATTATGCCAGCACCACAAGGGGCGGGCAAAGCGCATTATGTCACAGCTGTGACTAAGGTCGACAACAAGCTGGTGCAAATTCTGGATGTGGAAAAAGTATTTGCCGAAATTTCTCCGGTCGATGAAACCGTCAGCGAGTCGGTAAAAGAAAAATCCCGTGATATCGATTTTAAAAACCTGATTGTACTGGTGGCGGATGATTCGGCGGTGGCGCGTAATCAGGTGAAACGGGCGCTGGGCGCCATTGGGGTGGAAATTCAGACCGTGAACGACGGCAAATTGGCGCTGGACTGGCTACTGGCTAAAGCGGCTGAATTTGGCGGCGACTTGTCTTTGAAAGTGCCATTGCTCATTTCCGATATCGAAATGCCGGAAATGGATGGCTATACCTTAACCGCCGAAATTAAAGCCCATGAGCAACTGAAGAATATTCATGTAATTTTACACTCCTCGCTCAGCGGCGTGTTTAACAATGCCATGGTCAGTAAAGTTGGCGCCAATCAGTTTATTGCCAAATTCCATCCGGATGAACTGGTTTCTGCTGTGCAACAATGGATGGCGACCAGTAGCGCCTCTTAATGCAACTGCTCAGCCGATAAAAAACCGCGCCAGCTGACGCGGTTTTTTTATGCGGCGCTGCAAAATGGGGGAGGCGCCCTGATAAGCTGGTTTTAGTTGCGGGACTAAGTCATTGCAGCTGAAAATAAACGTGGCCACAGCAAGTGGAAGCCAAGCACCAGCGCCACCAACCATAACAACAAACTATCGCCGGTTTTGCTATACAAGGTACGGCCCTGACTGAGCTGGACCTCGGCCGTTAACACCGCATCAGTAAATTGCGGTAACACCGCCTGTAAACTGCCGTCAGGTCTGGCAATGCCGGTAACCCCATTATTGGTCGCTCTGAGCAGAGGCCGGCCAAATTCCAACGCCCGCATCTGGGCAATTTGCATATGTTGTTGCGGACCTATGGAATCGCCAAACCAGGCATCATTACTGACCGTTAATAAAAAGTCGGTTTGATCGGTAAAGTTGGCCTGAATTTGCCGTGGGAACACAATTTCAAAACACAAGGCGGCCAGTAAATGCAGGCCATTGGCTTGTAAATTGGGTTGTTGCCAGGCGCCACGGGCAAAGGAGCTGTTGGGCAAATCAAAAAACGGCGCCACATCCCGCAGCCAGCGTTCAAAAGGCACAAATTCGCCGATGGGTAATAAATGGTGTTTCTGATAACGGTTACTGCTTTCGTAGCGATAATCGCCCTGGCTGGCCTGTTGCCGATGTTGACCTAGCACCACCATGCCGTTGTAAGCATCACCATTGCGTTTGAAATCCAGAATACCGGTGACAATAGCGCTACCTTGTGCAGCAGCCTGTAGATCCAGGTTAATTAAATAAGCCTGTGCCAGCGGTTCTATTTGTGGAATAGCCGCTTCCGGCCAAATGATGAGCTGGCGGTTTAAATGCGGTTTAGTCAGTTGCAGATACTTGGTCATCGTTGGCAATTCCTGCTCTGGTGTCCAGCGCAGTTCTTGGTGGATATTGCCCTGTACCAGCGCGACACTGACCTGTTGCTCGCGATATTGCCAGCCGTTGAATGTGTTCAGTAGGGGGCTTGCCAGCAGCAATGGCCAGATCCACAGACCAGCGAACCAGCGCCGGTGCAACAAAGGCACCACAGAAGCGCCTGCCAGCACCAACAGCAACGTGATGCCGGTCTCACCAATCAGCGGGGCAAAAGGGGCCAGGTAAGCTTCGGTTTGGCTATAACCTAAAGATAACCAAGGGAAGCCGGTAAAGAGCCAGGAGCGTAAATTTTCTGCCAACACCCAGCAACAGCCGAAGATCAAGGCAAAGGTGGCTGTGCTTGCTGCCAGCCGGCGGATCAGATAAGCCGCCAGTGCCGGAAATAAACTTAAATAAGCCACCAGCAACGCCATAATACTCAAGCTCGCCACTAATGGCATGCCGCCGAAGGTGGCAATACTGACATGCACCCAACTGATGCCAAGGCCGAACCAACCGACGCCATAACAAAAGCCCAGCCACGCCGCCTGACAGGCCGAACGACTGCTATGCAGCAGTAATGCCAAAAACGCTAGCGTCAGCACTGGGATCCAGTGCTGCTGATAAGGCGCAAAGGCGAGGGTATTGAACAGTCCTGCCAACAGCAACAGCAAACTTCGCAGCCACAGTGGCAGTTGTGCCAATTGCAGCTGCCAGCCCTTTGCAGTGGCAAGTTGATCAGTTGGCTGCGGTGCGCCGTTGGCAACCCCTGGAGGCAGTACTTCTTTGCTCACTCTATCCGTCCTTCGGTGACTTGATTAGTCGACAGCAATGCTGTCGGTTTCGGCTGCCGGTTTGGGCCGGATCACCTGCAGTTGCACCAGTCGACGGCTGTTGGCTTTGCTGACTTTAAAGGTCAGACCGCCCAGTTCAATAGTTTCACCTTTGGCAGGCATGTGGCCAAAGGCGTGCAGTACGATACCACCAATGGTGCCAGCTTCTTCTTCATCAAAACCTGTGGCAAAACTTTCATTAAACTCATCGACCGGCGTCAGAGCGCTGACCATAAAGACGTGGCTGCCCAATTTACGGATATCGTCATCTTCTTCATCGTCATGTTCATCTTCGATGTCGCCGACAATTTGTTCCAGAATATCTTCGATGGTGATGAGGCCAGACACGCCGCCATATTCATCGACCACAATCGCCATGTGGTAGCGCTTTTGCCGGAATTCTTTCAGCAGGGCATCGACCCTTTTACTTTCCGGAATAATCACCGCCGGGCGTAATAAATCGCGCAGTTGCCATTCCACATCCGGCTTTAAAGCATATTGCAGGATATCTTTGACAATCAGAATGCCTTCGATATGGTCTTTATCTTCATTGACTACCGGATAACGGCTGTGATTATTTTCCAGCAAAATAGGCAAGAACTCAGCTAGCGGCTGGTCAATGTCAATGGTGGCCATTTGTGAACGTGGCACCATAATATCGCGGGCACGCATTTTGGAAACATCCAGCACGCCTTGCAGCATGCCCTTGGTATCGGCATCAATCAGATTGCGCGAATTGGCTTCGGCAATGATTTCCTCCAGATCGGATACTTGTTGTGGTTCTGCAGTAAAAATGGCAGCAATGCGTTCTAACCATGTTCTCGCGGCAGAACCGCGTCCCGAGTGTGGATTGTCGTCACCCATAATAAAAAAACCAGCTCCGTTAGTCTTGCAGCAAATAAGGATCGGCAAAACCTAGTTCTGCCAGAATTTGTATTTCTTCCGCTTCCATTTCTAAAGCATCAGCATCATTTATATGGTCAAAGCCAAGTAAATGCAAGCTACCGTGCACCACCATGTGTGCCCAATGGGCGGTCAGGGTTTTTTGTTGCTCTTTGGCTTCTTGCGCCACGACGCCGGCACAAATCACTAAATCACCAAGCAGCGGTAGTTCAATGCCAGGCGGGCACTGAAATGGAAAACTCAGCACATTGGTCGGTTTGTCCTTTTCGCGATAATCAAAATTCAGTTGCTGACTTTCGCTTTCATCGACAATCCGCACTGTGACTTCAGCTTCAGCCTGAAAGGGCAAAATAGCGGCATCTAGCCATTGCTGGATCTGGCTTTCGGTTGGTAAATCGCGGGCAGTTGAAGCCAGCTGTAAATCCAGAATAATACTCATAGGGTCTCAGTATCGCTGCTATTGATGATGTTTTTTTGACGGCTGCGGGTTTTTGGCGCTGCGCTGCTGCTTGGTTCAGGCGTTACGACCTGTGCTGTTGCAGCCAATTTGGCAGCTTGTTCGGCCTCGCGTTCCGCTAACTTTTTTGCCGCAGCTGCGGCTTCAAAAGCTTCATAAGCAATGACTATTTTTTGCACCACCGGATGGCGCACCACATCTTTGGCAGCAAAATAGTTAAAACTCAGCGCATCGACGGCAGATAACACATCAATCGCATGCTTTAAACCGGAATAAGTGCCGCGCGGTAAGTCAACCTGGGTGACATCACCGGTGATCACGGCTTTGGAATTAAAGCCAATCCGGGTTAAGAACATTTTCATTTGCTCGACCGTGGTATTCTGGCTTTCATCCAGAATGATAAAAGCATCACTTAAAGTCCGGCCGCGCATATAAGCCAGCGGCGCGATTTCAATGGTGCCACGTTCTAAATACTTTTCTACTTTCTCAAAGCCCAGCATATCAAACAGTGCGTCATACAAGGGACGCAGATAAGGGTCGACTTTTTGCGCCAGATCGCCAGGTAAAAAACCCAGCTTTTCGCCGGCTTCCACCGCTGGCCGGGTCAATACAATACGCCGTACCAAATTTTTTTCCAGCGCATCCACCGCACAGGCCACGGCCAGATAAGTTTTACCAGTGCCAGCCGGACCAATGCCAAAAGTGACGTCATGGCGCAAGATATTGGCGACATACCGGCTTTGGTTTGGATTCCGGCCTTTGATCAGACCTTTTTTGGTCTTGATGCTGATTTCTTGCGCCTGCTCATCGACTTGCACCAGTGCTGCCGGATGGCCGACCGCACTGATCGCCAGATGCACTTGTTCAGCCGACAATGGTTGAGGTTTGCCTGCCGTAGTCGCGGTTTCTGCATACAGCTGTTGTACCAGCTGTTGCACCAGTGGCAACTGGTTACTTAAGCCGAGCAGGCGAAACTTATCGTCACGATAACTGAGCTGCACCCGAAAATGCCGTTCAATCTGGCGGATATGGTCATCGAAGGGGCCACATAACAGCGACAGCCGTTGGTGGTCAGAGGGTTCTACCGTAAATTCAATACTGCTGATTGGGTTATCCAAGGGGCCTGTCTCTGGTTAACGAGGCTGTCTGCGCCATCTGGCTGACAGCCTCTGTAAAACTTATGCGAACTCAGGGCTGAAATCTTTGTACCCCAAGTGGATCGGCTTTTGGCTGCCGGGCCAGGATCTGCTGCGGTGACACATCGCGGCGTAATCCCATGTCTTTTTCCGTGCGAACCACCACACCTTTCAGTGAGTTGGTGAACACATCGGTGATCCTGACATCAACAAAGCCGCCAATCATATCAGGGGTGCCTTCAAAATTCACTACCCGGTTATTTTCGGTACGGCCGGTCAGCTCCATCAGATCCTTTTTCGACGGACCTTCCACCAGCACCCGTTGCTCTGAACCCAGCATGCTGCGGGCAATTTGCAATGATTGCTGATTGATGCGGTCTTGCAGGATATACAAACGCTGCTTTTTCTCATCTTCCGACACATCATCCGGCAAGTCTGCCGCTGGCGTGCCTGGGCGAGCACTGTAGATAAAGCTAAAGCTCATATCAAAACCAATGCTGGCGATCAGATCCATGGTCTGGGCAAAATCTTCGGCGGTTTCACCAGGGAAGCCAATGATAAAGTCAGACGACATGCTCAAATTCGGCCGGATTTTTTTCAGCTTGCGAATTTTTGATTTGTATTCCAGCGCGGTGTGATTGCGTTTCATCAAGGTCAGAATACGGTCGGAACCCGATTGTACCGGCAGGTGCAAATGATCGACCAGTTCCGGGATGTCACGATAAACTTCAATGATGTCGTCAGTAAATTCAACCGGATGCGACGTGGTATAACGAATACGGTCAATGCCGTCGATCGCAGCCACCAGCCGTAATAATTCAGAGAAATGGCAAATCTGACCATCATGGGTTTCGCCACGGTAGGCATTGACATTCTGACCTAACAGATTGACTTCGCGCACACCCTGATCGGCCAGTTGGGCGATTTCAAGCAAGACATCATCCAGTGGACGGCTGACTTCTTCACCACGGGTGTAAGGCACCACGCAGAAGGTACAATATTTGGAACAACCTTCCATAATTGAGACAAAGGCGGTCGGGCCTTCGGCTTTTGGCTCTGGCAGGCGGTCAAATTTTTCGATTTCAGGGAAAGACACATCCACCACCGGCGAGCGGTCGCCTTTGACCGAATTAATCATTTCTGGCAACCGGTGCAGCGTTTGTGGGCCAAAAATAATATCGACATATGGCGCACGTTCACGGATTGAGGCACCTTCTTGTGAGGCAACACAGCCACCAACCCCAATGATTAAATTTGGGTTTTTCTTTTTCAGCGGTCGCCAGCGGCCTAACTGATGAAATACTTTTTCCTGCGCCTTTTCGCGGATCGAACAGGTATTGAGCAGAATGACGTCGGCTTCTTCTGCCTCTTCGGTCAGCGTATAGCCATGAGTGGCATCCAACAAGTCGGCCATTTTCGATGAATCGTATTCGTTCATCTGGCAGCCCCAGGTTTTAATGTGCAGCTTTTTGCTCATGCTAAATTCTTGCCTGTAAAAGTCGTCAACTACAAAAGGGCTGGCATTTTACCCGAGCTGTCCGGCAAGTGCCAGCATCCTGCAAGTTAAAAGCTGGATAAGATCTCAGCAACAAGCAGAGCCACGGGTAGTTTTTTTCGTTATCTTGCTGTTTTTCCTGAGCGAACTGATTTTCCTCTACTACAATGCTTGGTAAGCGAAGTGGAAACGGAGTCGATAATGAAAAAATATCTGGTATTGCCTGCGTTGTTTTTCTGTGCCCATGCACTGGCCGAAGTTGCCATCGTGGTACATCCTTCAAATACCGCAACGCTCAGTGCGGATGATATTTCAAAAATTTACCTCGGTCGCAGCAAAACCTTTCCGGATGGCAAAGCTGTGGTGCCGGTGGCGCAGGTCGAAGCCAGTGCGGCCACTAATGTGTTTAATGACAAAGTACTGAATAAAACCGGCAGCCAAATGAAAGCCTATTGGTCAAAATTGGTGTTTACCGGCAAAGGCTCGCCACCAAAAGAGGTTGAGTCTGATGCTGAGATGATTGCTTTAATCAGTCAAAACCCGAGTTTGATTGGTTATGTTGACAAGGCTGCCGTCAATGACTCTGTCAAAGTGCTGGCCAGCTTTTAATTTCTGCTGCTGACATTCCTCAGGCAGCCCTGACTGCCTGCCAACTTCCCTATCCCTGACCGCGCTAGATTGTGGCCGGGGATTTTTTCGCCCGGAGCATCGGGAACTGCGCCTAAAAATATTTTTCCCGTCAGTAAACCTTTTTGATACCGGCTTCGACTGAATCAACATCAGTCAAAGGAGCCGTTATGAAAATTGCCGAACCTAGTGCCCAGGATGAAATTCGTCTTAAAACCAATCGCCGCCGGTTGCCATTCGCGCTGGCCGTCGCTGGCCTATTGCTGGTGCTGGCCTGTTGGCAGTTGTGGCCGCATCTGAGTCGTTGGCAGAGTTCTGACATGTCGGTTACAGCAGCCAGACTCAGAATCGAGCAGGTGAAAACCGCACCTTTTATCCGGGATCTATCTGTCCAGGGCAAAGTGGTGGCGGCGGTCAGTCCAAAGTTATATGCGCCAGCCGATGGCACCGTCAGTTTTTTTGCTGAAGCCGGCACTGCGGTGAAAAAAGGCGATGTGATTGCAGCACTGGAAAGTCCGGAACTGGATAGCAAACTCAAACAAGAACAAGCCAGCCTCAGTAGCTTGGCCACGGGTCTGGCGCGGCAAAAAATTCAATCGCGCAAACAACAATTGTCGGATCAAAAAGCGGTGGATTTGGCCCTGGTGGCGCTGACCACAGCTGAGCGGGAAAAACGCCGGGCTGAGCAGGGCTTTGCGGTCAAAGCCATCAGTCAGTTGGATCATGAAAAAGCGGCCGATGACCTGCACAACGCCAGGTTACAACATGCCCACGCGGTGAAAGATGCCAGGCTGAATAAAGAAAGTCTGGAGTTTGAATCCACCGCTTTAGCGCAGGAATTAGAGCGCCAGCAACTGTTGGTGGCAAATTTACAGCGTCAGGTGTCAGGACTGCAGGTGCAATCGCCGGTGGATGGCATCATCGGCAATCTGGCGGTGGAAAACAAAACCTATTTAACTAAAAACCAACTGTTGCTGTCGGTGGTGGATTTAACTCAGTTTGAAGTGGAGTTGGCTATTCCGGAAAACTATGCCGATGACCTCAGCATAGGTTTACCGGTCGAAGTGACCCTGGACCAACGGACCTTTCCAGCCACTTTGGTCAGCGTCTCGCCGGAGATTGTCGATAACCAGGTCACGGGCCGGGTGCGTTTTAGTCAGCAAGTCCCACCAGGCTTACGCCAAAGTCAGCGGCTGGCCAGTCGTATTGTGCTGGAGCAGCGGGATGCCGTATTGCAAGTCGCGCGTGGTCAATTTCTGGAAAGTTCGAACGGTCAGTTTGCTTACAAAGTGCAAAACGGGGTTGCTATTAAAACTCCGGTCTCGCTCGGTGCGCGCAGTTTAGCTGCGGTTGAGGTGCTCAGTGGTCTGCGTGAAGGTGATCAAATCATTATCTCCGGTACTGATATTTTCCGCGGTGCCAGTCAAATCCAGCTCAACCAATAATCATTTCGGGGGAATTTATTATGTTAACAATGAAACAGTTAGGTAAGGTTTTTCATACCGGCGAAGTGTCAACCCATGCCTTGCGTGAGGTCGACCTACAAGTGAATGAAGGTGACTTTGTCAGTGTGACCGGCCCCTCGGGTTCCGGCAAAACCACTTTTTTGAATATCGCCGGTTTATTAGAAATTGCCAGTTCAGGCTTGTTTTTACTTGACGGTGACAATGTCGGTCAGCTGTCAGATTCGCAGCGCTCGAAAATGCGCAATCAGAAAATAGGATTTATTTTTCAAGGGTTTAATCTAATTCCTGAGCTGAATTTATTTGATAACGTTGATGTGCCGCTGCGTTATCGCGGCTTTGCCGCCGCCGAGCGCAAACGTCGGATTGAGCAGCAGTTGGAGTTGGTTGGACTGGCTTCAAGAATGAAACATTTACCCAGTCAGCTATCGGGCGGGCAGCAGCAGCGGGTGGCCATTGCCAGAGCGCTGGCGACCAGTCCCAGATTTTTGCTGGCCGATGAGCCAACCGGCAATCTGGATAGTCAGATGGCACAAAGTGTGTTGTCTTTATTGGAAGATATTAACCGCCAGGGCACGACCATCATTATGGTGACGCATGATCATGGTCTGGCGCAACGCGCTGGCCGGCAAATTCTGATTAAAGACGGTCGGGTCTCAGAATTAACTCAGGACTTGACTCAGGCCCCTAGTCAGCCGCAGTTGGTTGGAGCCGCCTCGCAGGCGGCCAGTCATGCTAGTGCTGTGCAACTGGCAGGAGTGCGTTAAATGTTCAGTTATTATCTGCGTCTGGCCTGGCTTAGTATCAGGCAAAGTGCTGGCTTAAGTATGTTGATGGTGCTGGCGATTGGGCTTGGCATTGGCGCTGCCATGACGACCATTACGGTGAATTATTTAATGTCGGCCGATCCTATTCCGGCCAAAAGTAGCCAGTTGTTTTATGTGCAGTTGGATAGTTGGGATCCGCATGATGGTTTTGCTGAAGATGGCTCGCCGCCGGATCAACTGACCTATCAGGATGCGACTGCGCTGTGGACGGCACAAAAAGCCTTTCGCCAGGTGGTGCAAACGCAGATCAGCGCTGTGGTGGAACCTACTAGCAAAGACAGCCTGCCATTTCAGATTGCTGGCCGCGCCAATAGTGCGGATTTTTTTACGATGTTTGACACGCCGTTTTTATACGGCAGTGGTTGGGATCGCAGTGCAGATGAAAAACAGCAGCAAGTGGTGGTGCTGAGTCAGGCGCTGAACGAGCGTTTATTTGGTGGCGCCAATTCGGTTGGCAATAAAGTGAAGATTGCCGGTGATTATTATCAGGTGGTGGGCGTGTTGGCGCACTGGCAACCCAGCCCACGCTTTTACGATATCAGTACCGGCGCTTTTAATGACACTGAAGAGTTGTACCTGCCTTTTAGCTTAATCACTCAGGAAAAACTGGGCCGCAGCGGCAATACCAATTGCTGGAAACCAAGCGGTGCCGGTTTTCAGGCTTTTCTAAGCTCAGAATGTATCTGGACTCAGTTCTGGGTGGAGCTGCGTAACGAGCAGGAAAAACAAGATTATCTAAGTTTTTTAACCGCTTATGTGCAGGAACAGCAAAAGTTGGGGCGCTTTGCGCGGCCGCTGAACAATAGACTCAGTGATGTGATGCAGTGGCTGGAGCAACAACAAGTGGTGACAGAAGACGCCAGTTTGATGATGGTGCTGGCGCTGCTGTTTTTGCTGGTGTGTTTGCTCAATACCATCGGCTTGTTACTGGCAAAATTTTTAAGCAAGGCGCCGCAAATTGGTCTGCGCCAGGCACTGGGGGCCAGCCGGAGCGACTTGTTTGCCCAGTATCTCACCGAAGCCGGTTGTATTGGTTTGGCTGGCGGTTTCCTCGGGTTGTTGCTGGCCTGGCTGGGGTTGCAGGGCGTGCAGTTGTTATATGGCGATAGTATGAAAGGGCTGGCACAGCTGGATTGGGCTATGGTGGCACTGGCTTTGTTGCTGGCGCTGCTGTCCAGTTTGTTGGCTGGGCTGTATCCAACCTGGCGCGCCTGTAGTGTGCAGCCAGCGCAACAATTAAAAAGCCAATAAGGAGCACTGCAATGTTAGAACTTGGACCTATGTTACGGGCGTTATGGCGGCAAAAAGTGGGGGCCGTGCTGATCGCGCTGCAAATTGCGTTGACGCTAAGCATTATGGTCAACGCCATTTTTATGATGCAACAACGCAGTCAGGAGATGGCCAGAGCAAGCGGAGTGGATGAAGCGAATTTGTTTTATCTCACCAATACCATTTTTGGCGACAATTATCCGTTTCAAGCCAACCTGGAGGCTGATTTACGGCTGATCCGCGCAGTGCCAGGTGTGGTGGATGCGGTGCAGATCAATGCCATTCCGCTTAGTGGCAGTGGTTGGTCTATGGTGCTACAACTCAAACCCGGTGCCGGTGAAGATGTTACCGGCAGTGCTGTGTATATGGTTGACGAGCATGGCCTGAACACCCTCGGGGTTGAGCTGATTCGCGGTGAAAATTTTCAAAGCACCGATTTACTCTGGCGCAGCAGTGGCTCTGATAAATGGCCAGCTAAGGTGCTGATCAGCAAAGCGCTGGCAGAAAGTTTATTCCCGCAGAACTGGGAAGCTGCACTTGGCAAAACGGTCTACATTAACGAGCAGCAGCCGATGCAAGTCAGCGGTATTATCAAAACCTTACAGGCGCCCTGGAATGGCTGGAACGGGGTCGAGCGCAGTATGCTGGTGCCGGTGCAACTGGAAAACCGCAACAGCCGTTATCTGATCCGCACTGAACCAGGGAAGCGTGATGAAGTGATGCCGCTGATTGAACAAGCTTTAGCCAAGGCGGACAAAAACCGCATTATCCGTAATCTGACGACTTTAGAGCAAACCCGGCAGGAGAGTTATCGCAGCCATCAGGCGCTGAATAAAATTCTGCTGTTTGTCATTGTGTTACTGACCCTGATCACCGCTTTTGGCATTGTGGGTTTAGCCATGTTCAGCATTAACCGGCGCAAAAAACAAATCGGCACCCGCCGGGCGCTGGGGGCGACCCAATTGCAGGTGATGCGGTATTTTATGCTGGAAAATTTGCTGATCAGCAGCCTGGGGATTGTGCTGGGGATCGGTGCAGCGATAGGGCTCAATATCTGGCTGGTGAGTAAATTTCAGCTGACACCGCTGGGGCCTGGTTTGCTGCTGATTGGAGCGCTGGTGCTGTATCTGGTGGGGCAGTTGGCGGTATTTTACCCTGCACGTAAAGCGGCGGCTATTGCACCAGCCACCGCAACCCGCAGCGTTTGAACTATAGCCGGCCACGCTTACAACAAGCGTTGCCGGCTGCTGATATAACCAGCATAAAAAATCAGTAACACGCCAGCTCCCCAACCAAGGGTGACTGGCTCTTGCCAGAACAGATAACCAAATAAACCGGCAAACACAATACTGCTGTAGGTCCAGATACCAATTTCACTGGCGGGCGCTAACGAATAAGCTTTGGTCATCGCCATTTGTCCGGCTGCAGCCAACACACCCATGCCAGCAAAAGCCAGCCAGGCGCTGTCTGGTAGCGGGTTCCAGTAAAAAGGCACCGGCACAAAAGAAATGATGGCGGTTAATAACGAGAAATAAAACACAGTGCGGGCGGCCGGTTCAGTATCTGACATATAGCGGATGGTGGTTTTGGTTTGAGCCACTAAGATGGCTGAGCATAAACCAATCAATAAGATGACCGGACTGCCGAGCTCTCCAAGCGGCGGCAGGCCAAGGAAAACACCACAAAAACCTAACACTATCGCCAGCAACGTCAACCGGCCCGGCCGTTCTTTCAGCCAGAAATACGCAATCACCGGCACCACAAAAGGCGATAACAGCAGCACCAGCATGGCTTGTGCCAGCGGTAGCTGGCCGATGATATAAAAGAAGCAATACATCGAGATAATGCCGGTGGTGGCACGGCTTAGATGTAAATACCAGCGGCGGGTTTTCAGGATTTGTACGCCCTGCGTCAGGATCCAGGGGATCATCACCAGCAGCGCAAAAAAGTTGCGGAAAAACACCACCTGAGCTTCGGAGGCATGCAAGCTGCTGAGTTTGACCAGCGCACCAATGCCGACAAAACAAGCTTCAGCAAATAACAGCAGCACGGCTGCCAGATATAAAGGTTTCATTTGTTTCGACGATCAGAGGGTACAACAGGCGCGGATTTTAGCAGAGCTGCGGTCGCTTGTCCGGTTTGCCTGGCTTTATTTTCTGCCGTGCCGGGTCCGTCTGTTCGTCAATTCTGGACCCGTTGAAATTACATGGCTGCTTCTTCAGCCAGCCGGCGGAGTAATTCGGCAGCTGGCATTGGCTTGCCAAATAAATAGCCCTGGATCAGGAAACACTGGCGCTGGCTGAAAAATGCCAGTTGTTGCTCGGTTTCCACCCCTTCGGCGATGCAATACATGCCAAGGCTGTTGGCCATGCTGAGCATAGCATCGATAATGGTTTCATCATTACTGTCGATACCAATGTCTTTGACAAAACTGCGGTCGATTTTAATGGCGTCAATCGGCAATTCTTTTAAGTATTTTAATGAAGAATAACCAGTGCCAAAATCATCCAGCGCCAATTGCACGCCAAGTTCGCTCAGTGCCAGCATAGTCGCAATAGCACTTTGATGGTCTTCCATCAACGCGCTTTCGGTGACTTCAAATTTCAGGCAACTGGCCGGTAAGGCAAATTTTTTCAGCAGGCTGGCGGTTTGTTCAGCCAAATCTTCCTGCTCCAGATGGCGGGTGGATAAATTTACCGATAGATAAATCGGAAAGCCTTGTTGATGCCAGTGCTGCAAATCATCCAGTGCCCGTTCCAGTAATTGTTGGGTCATTGGTACTATTAAACGTAAATCTTCCGCCAGTGGAATAAATTCTGCCGGTGGTACCAGGCCTTGCGCAGTTTGCCAGCGCATCAGCACTTCGGCTCCGACCATTTGTTGGGTCCGGCTGTCATACACCGGCTGATAATAGTTGATAAATTCGTTCTGACTATAGGCACTACGCAGTTGGGTTTCCCGCGCCAGTTGCATATAAGCTTTTTGGTTCATCTCATTGATAAAAAACTGGAAATTATTACGGCCGCTGTCTTTGGCGTGATACATCGCGACATCGGCGTGTTTGAGTAATTCTTTGGCGTCGTTGGCATCTTCCGGATAAATGGCAATGCCGATGCTGGGCGACACACTGACGGTATGGGCGCCTAGTTGCATAGGTTCGCCAATGGTTTTAATCATCTTGCGCGCCACATGGCTGATATTGTCGTTGTTTTTATAACCTTCCAGTAATACCACAAACTCGTCGCCGCCCAATCGCGCCACTGAGTCGGTCAGCCGAAGGGTATCGGTCAGCCGTTTTGCCACTTTTTTCAGCAGTTGGTCGCCAATATCATGGCCAAGACTGTCATTGATTTGTTTAAATTTATCTAAATCGATAAAACACAGTGCCAGCGAGCGATGTTCGCGTTTGGCTTTTTCGATGCCATGATAAATCCGATCCATCAACAGGGCGCGATTGGGCAGGCCGGTCAGCATATCGTAGCTGGCGAGGTAACGCAGTTCTTCTTCCGCCTGTTTTTGTGCGGTGATATCCGTAAAGACCAGCACAAAAAAATCGACTTGTAGATCATCACCGACCGCAGTGATATTGATCAGGGTAGGGCGTTCGGTACCATCTGGTGTTTTCACCAGTTCTTCGCCTTGCCAATGCTGATTGACCGTCATGGACGCCAGCATTTTGGTATAAAAACGTCGTCGGCTTAAACTGATGCCCAGTTCATGCGTCCTTGGGGTACTGAGATAATCGTCCATGTTGCCAAATACATCGCTAAACGATAGGTTAGCGGCAATCACCCGTTGTTCTAAATCTAGCAGTACCACCCAGTCGCGGGTTTGCTGGAAAGCTTCGCCAAACAAGCGCGCTTTTTCTTTGGTGGCGCGCGTTTCGGTGATATTGCTGTAAGTCCCAAGCACCCGCTCAATTTTCTGGCTGTTTGATATTTCGGTGACTTTGCCAATATCACGAAACCACAACCAGCCATTGGTTTTGTGCTGTAACCGGTAGGTGTGATCAAAGCCTTTCTCCGGTGCACTGAGAAAACGCTGCCAGGCTTGTTGGTAGTTTTCCCGATCGTCCGGATGGATCAAAGACAAATGTTGTTGCATTGTTAGTGGATTCAGTTCTTCGTTATAACCCAACATGCTATGCACCCGCAGTGCGTACATAGTGTTTTTATTGGCATGCCACTCCCAGGCGCCGCTATCGACTGCTTCCAGCGCCTGTTTGAGGCGTTGTTCGCTGGCCTGCAGTTTTTTATGGGCGCTGGCTAACAGTCGTTTCTGCCGGCTGCTGCTGCGTAACCACAACAGCAATAACAGCAAGGCTGCCGCTGAATAACTGCCAATCGCCAGTGGTGAGCGCCAGGGGGCCGAGGTGATGTGGATCTGAATACTGGCGGGCTTACTTTCCATCCCGGTCATCGGTGACACCGCCACCACTTCAAAGGTGTAATCGCCCGGTTTTAGTTGTGGAAACACCACCGAGGGTATGCTTTGCTCCGGATAAGCCAGTTGTTGCGCACCTTGTAAGTTGAACCTGTAGTTCAGTTTTCCGCTATCGCGAAAGTTCAGTGCCGAAAACTGCACTTCAATGCCCATTGCCTCATGACTAAAAGTAAAAGACTGGCCGGTGATATCCCCCAGACTATTGCTGACTTGTTCATTCATGGCGTGGATGGCGGTGATCACCACTTCTGGCGGGCTTGGCTCTTCCATCAGTTGTTTCGGGTCAAACAACGTCAACCCCAAATTGGTGGCAAATACTAAATCGCCATTCGCACGCTTGGCACTGGCACCATAGGTAAAGTTATGGCTGGCCAGCCCATCTTTTTTACTGAAATGTTCAATACGCAGGCTTTGGGTATCGAGTCTGGATAAACCGTAGTTACCGGCAAACCATAAATGACCATAGTCATCAATCTGATTGGCAAAAACGATATTACTCAATAGTTTATTTTCATCATGAAAATGATATTTCAGCACCAGCGTTTTGCTGTCAAAGCCTAATAAACCGAGGCCCGGAAAGGTCAGCCATAAAGTACCTTGTGGATCAAGACTGAATTTGTCGGCATAGCGATTCAAGCCGGGTTGATAATTCGCCGCTTGAAATACTTTGTGCAAACTGCCGTCGCTGACCCGATACAGCCATAATTGATCCGCGGCGGTGAGCAGCATTTTATCTGCGTCATCAGGTAACAACCCCAGGAATCGACCCGCCAGTTTAATCGGCAGCTTTTCCCGTAAGCCTGGTAGTATTTTTAACTCGCCACTGGCGGGCTGGTAATAATAATAATTGTCCAGATTGTAAAACCAGAACGCCCCGGTCGGATCTTGCCAATGGCCGAGCGCATTATCGGTTAACACTGTTGCTTGCGTTGGATCTTGTAACGGCGCTGGTAAAAATTTCCCCTGCGCTGGGGAAAACAAAAACAAGCTACTGCCGGTTCTGAGCCAGAGATTATCATCGGCAGCGGGGAAAATCCGGTTGATGGAGCTGCCAAATTTGGCAGGCAGTTCGGCCGGGAACTGGATGTCGCTGACGGTATCGTTGTCGGCGGCCAGTTGCTTTAAACCTTGAAAGCCGCCGAACCAAAGTTGTTGTTCCAAACCTGCTGTGATGGTCAGCACTGCACTTTGGTTCATCGTGAGTTCTGTCGGTAAGCTTTGCGGCTTGCGCAAATCAAGGTGGCGAAAGCTGGTACTGCGTGGATGCCAGTAATAGGCGCCGTCATCACGGCTGGCCAGCCACAAACCACCATCTTCAGTGGCAACCAGATCAACAATCAACTCTGAGCTGATTTGCTGATTACTTTGACTAAAGCGCCAGACTAATTCGGGTTGTTGCTGAGGTTCTGCCCATTGATACAGGCCTTTTTGCGTTGCCAGTAATAATCGCTGCTGGTGGTGCAGCATTTGTAGCACGGTCAAATCAGCAAACAGCAACTCAGCAGCCGGCAACTGCGGTTTGGACAATTCGCTCAGCGCTAGCCTGTATAAATGTTGACTGGTTGCGATATAAAGATGTTGTTGCCATGGATATAACCGACGGATGGTATGGCTGGTGTTGGCTTTATCACTATGTCCAAGCACCATACTGCCGCCAAGTTGCAGCTGTAAATCATAGTGAAATAAGCCTTTATTGGTGCCAATCAGTAACTGCTGTTGGTGCAGCCATAATTGCCGGATACGCTGAAAACCGGTATGGAGTTCAGGCAGTTGATAAACGGGGGTCAATTTGGCTGTGGTGGTGTGAAAACGATAAACAGTTTTATTGATGGCCAGCAGCAGATGCTCCGCATCCAGGCTGATTGCATCATATAACATCGGTTGTTCCGGTTGATGTAGAGTCGCCAGCGCCAGCACCAGGCTGGATTGGCCACTGGTTTTATCAATCTGAAATAAACCGAGGTTGCTGGCGACCGCCCATAATTTGCCAGCTTGGTCTTCGAACACCGAACCGAAATTGATTTCGGTCATATCATGTTCATGGCCCTGGATCACCAGATTACGGGTCGCATCATAGCGGTTCAGGCCATTACTGGTGGCTATCCATAAAAAACCTTGCTGGTCCAGGTATAACTTATTGATGGTCCCGCGGGATAAACCTTGCTCCGTGGTCAGTGGCACCAATAGCGGTTGCAGCGCAGCTGCCGGCCAGCACAGGCCGGACAACAACAAGATGGCAAGCAGACTACGACAGCGCTGCTGGCAGAATGGATAAATGGACCTGATCAATAACAGCGTCATGCTCACAACAGACCAACCAGCAGTAATAACCAGACACTGGCTATCAGCAAAAAACTGGCGATTTGGAGCTGGCGACATAGGTTCAGCCATATTCTAATATCACTACTCTGTGGTTCGGTGGCGGGTCCGATCCGAACCCGTCGTTGTTTTTCTTGGCCGTAATACAAGGGCCCGGCCAAATTTCTAGCCAGCGCTGCACTGCTGGCCGCCAACAACCAGCGTTGCGGTAACCGCAGCAGACCGTCTTGACTAAAACGGAAATATACCAAGCTTTGCCGCCATTGCCGCAATAAGGCGATTAAAGTACCGCATAACAGCACCGGCAGAAAGCTCAGCAGCCGGACCAAACTGGCGACAGGTCGGCCAAAGTATCGAAATTGCGTCAGTTTTGGGTTCCAGCACTGTTGTAGTTCCTGCAACAGCCGATAGGTCAGGGCGGCAATTCCACCACCGAGCATAAACCAGAACAAAACACTAAACCATTGTTTTGCAAAGCGCAAACTCAGAGTTTCGAGACAGGCTTTGGTTAAACCAATAGCCGACATCTGCTGGGTCTGTCGCAGCAGCAGCGGTTGTAACTGATCACGGGCTAAATGCAGTTGTTGCTTCTCCAGACTTTGGCTGACCGTTAGCGCTTGTTGTCGTTGTTGTTGCCAGTCCAGACAGCAATACAACAACAAAGCCTGCCATAACTCCGGCCATTGTGATAGCTGGGCAAAAGCACCGGCCAGAGCCAGAATAGGTAACAGCAGCAACAGCATCGCCAGGCTGCCTGACAACAGCAATTGCTGAGCAGAATAAGCCGGTTTATTGACTTTTTTCGCCATCGCTGCTGCCACAATGCGAAACAATTGCAGTGGCTGATAGCTAGCTGGCAGTGGTAGTAGGGTGCTGAGCAGGATCATCAGCAGTGCCAGTAAAGGTGGCTGCAACGTGGGGTGTTGCAGCAGTTGCAGCCAGTCCACAGGCAAGGTTAACAAAGCAGGCTCAGCACTCGATTTGCTGCAGTCTTGGCAATAAAGCCAATACCATAGCGCAGCTGTGACGGGACGCAACTTCCAAATAGGCATCAAAAGAAGTCGGCGATTCTTTGCCGGCAATATCACTTAAACTGCGGATCACGACAAAAGGCGTGTTCAGTTGATGACAAACCTGAGCAATTGCCGCGCCTTCCATTTCTACCGCCAGCATGGTCGGAAAAGTGGCCCGGGTGGCAGCAATGCGGGTCGGATCACACATAAACACATCGCCAGTGGTGATCAGGCCCTTTTTAGTTTGGCAAAAGCCGAGGCTGGTAATACATTCTTCTGCCGCTTGGATCAGGCGCGGATCGGCGCTAAATGCAGCTGGTAATCTTGGCACTTGTCCAGGCTCATAGCCGAATGCAGTCACATCCACATCGTGATGGCGCAGTTCAGTGGAAATCACAATATCACCCACTGCCAGTTCAGCATCAAAGCCGCCGGCCGAACCGGTATTGATCACGCAATCAGGTTGAAACTGACTGATCATGAGCGTGGTGGCAATAGCCGAAGCGACTTTACCAATGCCACATTGCACTAAAACCACCTCGGTTCCCTGCAGCTGTCCGCGATAAAATTCAAAACTGCCAAAACTGATTGTGCTGATATTGCTCATTTGTTGTTTTAACAGAGCAACTTCTTGCTCCATCGCACCGATAATTCCGACCAGTTGCATCATATTCATCCGCTTTAAAAAGCGTCATTATACGAAGACTCTGCTGCTTCTGCCGAGCTTTTTCTAGTAAAAAGCCGGCATCGCGTCGCAAAAACCGGTCTGTGCTGGCGACATTGTTGTCGGATGTTCAGCGCAGTGGTTGGATAGAAAGCGTTCCGGCTGCAGTATCGGTGAGCCGGCCTGCTTGATAATCCCGGATCGCTTGCTCAATTTCAGCGCTGGTATTCATCACAAAAGGACCGTATTGCACCACAGGTTCACTCAATGGCCGTGCCGCTAGCAACAGTAAACGCACTGGCTGGTCGGCCTGCAAATGCAGCATTTCGCCAGCTCCGAGGATACCAGCCTGATGACTTTTCAGTTGATGCCCCTGATACTGCAGTTCGCCTTCAAATGGGTAGAGTAGGGCAGCATGATCAACCGGCAGTTGGATACTGACCTGTTCAGCGGCCTTCAATTGTAGATCCAGATACAGTGGCGTTGTGCTCTGTGCCTGAATAGGTCCGGCATATTGTTCGCCATTACTGAGCGTTAATTCACCGGCGATCAGCACAGCTTTGCCGCCACCTGGCAGGGTTAAATGGCGTAATTGCTCAGGGGCCAAATCGACATAAGCTGGTGCTTTCATTTTCTCTGCCGCCGGTAAATTCAGCCACAACTGAAAACCGCGCATCAGTCCATCTTGCTGCTGTGGCATTTCGGAATGGATAATGCCGCGTCCGGCCGACATCCATTGTACACCACCGGATTTGAGTTGCCCGATATTGCCAAGATGATCCTGGTGCTGCATATGACCGTCCAGCATATAGGTGACAGTTTCAAAACCACGGTGCGGATGGGGCGGAAAACCAGCCAGATAATCTGCTGGCTGATCAGAGCCAAAGCAGTCGAGCATCAGAAATGGATCCAGCCGTAATTGCTGGGTTAAACCCAGACTGCGGAGAATTTTTACACCAGCGCCGTCTGACACTTGTTGTGCCGGAATGATCCTGATGAGGGGTCTACTACTTTGCGTTGGGTTCATGACTGCTCACTTTAGCGATATTGGCATTAAAGTAAGCAGTAGAACTGTTTTCAATTGGCCTGAACAGTGGAAAAAAATCAGCAAAATGTTCGAAAAAATCGAATCAGCACTGCCATGCTCAAAATAACTGTCGCTGCTGGCCGCTGGGGTTTGAACTCTCAGTCAGATAATGCTGCTCATGCTGTAATAACCAGCTTTTACGTGATAAGCCGCCTGCATAGCCTGTCAAACGGCCATTACTAGCCACCACCCGGTGACAGGGCAACACAATGGCTATTGGATTACGGCCATTGGCGGCACCTACAGCTCTGACCGCAGCAGGGTTTTGTAATAATTGTGCCAACCAGCCGTAACTGCAAAAACGGCCATAGGGTATTTGCGCCAGTAATTGCCAGACCCGACGCTGAAAGTCAGTGCCCGTGGGCGCGAGTGTGAGCTGAAAGTGCTGCCGCTGGCCGGCAAAATATTGTTGTAATTGTTGTACCGCGGCCAGCAGATGCTGCTCAGCACCAAGTGGCTGTGTCCCTGTGTTATCGGTTTGTGCTGTCCATAATTCAGTGCTGGTATGGAGCAGGGTGCCAAATGCTTGTTGCTTCGCGAGTTGTTGTTCAGGCGCCGGAGCTGGTGCAACAAACTGCAACTGCCTGATCCCCGCATTGCAGGCTACTATATCCACTAAGCCGAGCGGCGTGGTGACTTGCCGACGCAGTACTGGGCTGTCCGCCAGCTGATCAGCAAAACAAAGTTGCTGCTGAGCGGGTTCGCGGCTGTTCATCTGGTGGACTCCTCTGCCGGGGTGCGGTTGCTCGCAGCCTGTGGTGATGCTGCTTTGGTTATTTTGCTCGGTTTTGGCGGTAAACTGAACCATAGCTGTAAGGTGGCGTAACTGCGCCAGGGCGCCAGCTGCGCCGGTGCAAAATCTGCATGTTGTAATTTTAATGCTTTTTGTATTCCCAAATCACCCGCTAGCCAGATATCCGGATCGGCCAGGCCGCGCATTTTGCTATAAGCCACTGTCCAGGGCCCGATGCCTTTGATCGCCAGCCATTGTGTTGGATCTGCCTCCGGATCCTTCAATACTGCAGCCGCCAGCGCATGTAAGGTATCACGGCGCGCTTGGGGCACTTTTAACATCTGCAGGTCGCTGGCAAGTACTTGCTGCGGTGTTGGGAATAATCGCAACTGGGGTTCCGTATCTGGCATTGTGCTGCCCAGCGCTGTGACCAGTCGGTTTAGTTGGCTGCGAGCACCGGCAATACTGACTTGCTGTCCCAGAACGGCCCTGACTGCCGCTTCCCAGCTGCACCACAGTCCTGGAATGCGGATACCGCTGATTAACTGGCTGCCAAACAACGGAGCGAGCTGTTGCTCTATGGTCAGCAGATCGGCATCTAAGTCCAGTACACGTCGAATGTGTGCCAGTACCTGGCTTAAGCCGTCGGGATATGGCCAGTACAGCTTCAATTGTAAACAGTCACTATCCTGCAATGGTCTCACATCAAACCAGCCAGACCTGGCTGTCGCCGCAGCCTGGGTTGGCAGCGGCCAGCAGAATGTCCGGCCATAGCTTTGCTGGTTGGCGTTGGTATGAACCCATTCCATGCCATCGAGGCAGCGTTGTTGCCAGAAGGCAATCAGTAATGGCCAATTGAGGGGAGGACGATAGCAAAGTTCAAGCGTTAGCATACTGCTCACTCCTGTGGTGCGCCGACGCCTGATTTGGCTTGGGCTTAACTGTAATTGTTGGAAAAAAGCGGCGTTAAAACGCCTGATACTGTGAAAACCAGCCTGAAACGCAATCGCAGTGATGGTTAAGTCTGTCTGATGCAGTAAAAACTTAGCCAATAATACTTGTTGGTATAACCCATATTGTTGTGGCGACACGCCCAGGTACTTTTGAAACAATTTACGCAAATAACGCTCGCTGATGCCAAGCCGGCTGGCTAATTGCGTTTGATTTCCATCAATCAGCGCACCTTGTGCAATCAGTTGTAAGGCCCGGCGTACACTGGTTTCACTGCCAAGCCAGGCGGCTGAACCCGGTGCGCTATCAGGCCGGCAGCGCAGGCAAGGCCGAAACCCGGCCGCAGCAGCACTGGCGGCGGTCGGATAATAACTGACTTGTGACTCCGCGGGCAGGCGGGCCGGGCAGATCGGCCGGCAATAAATGCCGGTGCTCTTGACGCCAAGATAAAACAAGCCATCAAAACGCCGATCGCGGCTTAATCTGGCTTGCTGGCAAATGTCTGGACTGAGCATACCGCAACCTGCTGCTATCTTTGAATAGAGTGAGTTTACCAATAAAAAAACTTGCGACTAGTCGGATCCGGCACTGCATGCTGAGAAAGATTATTTGGTAGGCTAGATGGCAGCGGCCAGACCAGCGGCGCGATGCGGGCCAGGGTCTGGTTGCTGCTGGCGACGCGGCTAAATATTTAAATCAACTTGTTGTATTAAACCGGGTTGCCCCCGTTCCGATAGATAAATGCCGCTGCGGGCAATACGACCAGTCAGTTGTTCGCCCTGATACAAATCGAAGGGCGTGGCAGCAGACAGTGTGGAGAGCGCGCCTATCTGAAACTCAGCCAGTGGCCGAAATCCTGCATCGGCGCGCCATAGCCCCAATTGTTGCCAGTTGGCATCACGGGCGTCGATAAAACCATTTTGATCCTGATCCAGGGTTGAAAGTTCAGCAAAACCCTGACCGGTTGCTGGACCAAACAATTCAAGTCCAGAGTTCAATTGCCGATCCTGATTGCGATCTTGCATCAAATAATACTGTCCTGCTGCCAAATCGGGTAACTGCTGGCGACCGCCATTGCCATAAAAATCGATTGCACTGCTGCTCTGTGCTAACTCAACCGGGGTCTGGTTTAAACTCAGCACTAATGGGTCCTGCAATGCCGCTTGTTGTCGTACACTATAGCTAAAACGTTCTGACTGCATGGCAAAGTCAAAAGACCAATTGAGCAACTGACCATCTTCCAATTGCGCGGAACCGCTGAAATTGGCCGTTACTTGTTGCAACTGGTAGCTCCATTCAGTGACTGTGACAGTGCTACTGTCAGCAGCAGCAGTGGACGCTTGCGCTTGATTCGCCCAAAGCTTTTCAGGTAAGGAACCCTCAATCCAGCTCAACAGCTTGCCACTATTGAGTTGCTCCAGAATTTTTTTAACCGCACCTATACTCAGTAATGCGTTGAATGGTTGCAACTCATCGTTCTGCTGCTCTTCATTTTGGTTGGCAGATGCCGTAGACTCGGCTGCAACTGCCGTTTGGGCACTACTGGTGACCGGCGTTCGTTGTTCAAGCCGCCCCTGGTGGTTAATTTGATGTGCCGTTACTGCAAATTGTTGTTGTGCGGTATTGATGTTCATCATTTAACTCCGGTGCAGACCAGTCAGCACCCCTGTTATCGGCAAAGGGGTGGTTAAACTTTAGACAGGAGCGTCGATGTTAGAACAATTTTTTTTGCAATTGAGCACTGAACCCGAATCCATCAGTTTTGCTCAGACGATTGCCATGATTGATGCATTATATGACTTTACCCCGACCGCCTTTAGCAATGGCGAATTGCACAATGCGGCCGGGGAAAATAACGGTTCTTGCAAGATTTTTGCTTTTGCCGCCATTCATCAGTTGTCGGCACCACAAACACTGCAGCTATTTGGTGATTACTACCGTCTGGAAGTGCTGCCGGATATCAAAGGTGACAATCACCAGAATATTCGTAATTTTATTCGCACTGGTTGGGATGGTATTTGTTTTAGTGGCACAGCTTTAAGCGGCAAGATAGCAGCAGCGCCGTCTGTATAAATAGACGGCGGCGTTATTTGTGTGCCAGATAAATCCTCGTCGCAACTGCGCTGGTCAGAGCTGCTGACCAGGGTACCTTAGTGTACCGGCTGATATTTGTGGCATTTGCTCAGGACAGATTCTACTTTTTTTGCCGAAAAAGGTTTGGCGATAAAACCGCATGCACCAGCCAGAATGCTTTGCTGGACATTTTCCACAGTACTGTGCGCCGTCATAATCACGACATTAGCACTGGGGTTAATGTCTTTGAGTTGCTTGAGCAAGTTTTTTCCGTCGCAATCTGGCAGTTCAATATCCAGAAATACCACATCTTGCTGTAACTGGCTGTAACTCCGAATGCCATGACTGCCATCCGAAGCTTCGCTGACTTTATCAATGCCTAACAACATCAGGGTTTGACGCAGATACTCACGAACAGAAGTCACGTCATCAATAATCAGTACAGAACAATCTGAATTCTTCATTGCCGGATCCTTTGGTCTTTTTTCCATGTTCGATATAGTTGTAGCGTTACCAGCATCGGCTTTCAAGTTTGTTCGCCAGTGTTGACCACATCAGTGTTAACGCTTAGATGCTGAAACAGTTGCTATATTAGCAAATTTTTTGCCTGACACTGGCTGTTTTGTCATAAAAATACTGGCAGTCACCGCAGTCGTTGGCTGTGGTAAACTGATTTGCTCTTAACAATCGGTGCTAAATGGCTGAAAATGAAGCTGAATGCTGCTTTTGTGCGCAGTTGGTTGCTGCAGCCGTGTTTTTTGCTTTACCTTTGAGTTTGCTTTTGTATAATGGCGACTCCAACGCTAGGGGCATAGTTCCAATTGGTAGAACAGCGGTCTCCAAAACCGATGGTTGGGGGTTCGAATCCCTCTGCCCCTGCCACTTTTCACTTAGATGAAAAGCACTATGAATGCTGATCAGCAACAACTGTTGCAACTTCTCAAAATACAACCTTATCAGCTACATGTTGATTTTTCTGCTTTTGCCCTGCCAAGTTTGACTGCAACTGCATTGTCCTCTACAGCAATCACCGAGCCGGTTGCCGATGTGGCGCAGCAGCAACCTCAAGTCACAGCTGAAGTGACTGAGCAACCAGCAACTGACATGCCGCCTGCAGCTAAACCCCAGTTAGCGCACAATGCTCAATTACAGCAATTAACTGCCGATATTCTGCGGCAGCTTCAGGCTTGGTATCCAACAGCGCACTGGCAAGCTTCAGCGCAATTTCAGCGCTGCCAATGGCAGGGTGATTTGTTACAGACACCTGAAATCGAAGCACTTTGCAGTGCTTATTATAAAAAACAGCTTTGGCTGCAATTCATTCAACCACAGGAAATACCTGATGTCAGTGATCATTCGTCCAGCCACACCAACTGATATCCCCGCCTTGCTGAAAATAGAACAACAAGCTACCAGTCATCCGTGGAGCCAAGCGCTGTTTGAAAGCTGTTTTTCTGAGCGTTATTTCAATTTTGTGTTGCAACAAGAACATCACTTGCTTGGTTTTTATATCGGTCAGTTTATTGCTGGTGAGGCGAGTCTGTTTGATTTAGCAGTGTTACCGTCGGCACAAGGTCAAGGCTTTGGTCGCTTGTTATTGCAGCATTTTATTCAACAGTCGGATCAGTTAGCTGCACTGGACTGTTGGCTGGAAGTGCGTGAATCTAACCATAAAGCAATCCGGCTGTACCAGAGCGAAGGTTTTCACCAGACCGCCAAAAGAGCCAACTATTATCCGACGGCGACCGGCCATGAAGATGCGATTTTAATGGGCCTACCACTGCGGATGGGATAATCAAAGTCACTAAGTGGCGACTCAGCTTTTGTTTCGTCCCCATTGTCAATAAATTTTCCAACAATACCCTAACAATAGTCACCTAACTTGGTTTTTGTGTCAGTTTTTTTTCATATTAGAATTCTTGCAACAATAAAAAATCATATTAAACAACATATTAATTTTGTGGTTCGGTTTTTGCTTAGATAGGTACGGTTTTAGTAAGCGCATTCATTTCCAGGAGGGTAAAAATGCAATTTAAAACTTTAGCTGTACTGAGTAGTCTTGTTTTAGCCACGCCAGTATTGGCGGATCCGATCCATGTTAACGTTGGTGCCGATTATGGTGGCAATAGTAATTATGTTGGTTCAACCAACTCCACCGGCTGGTTTACCGAAATGCAGTTTGCTTATAACTCTTATTCAGTGGTCAAGGATGCGGATGGAAACCGACAATTGAATACCGGAGATAAGGTGATGTCCACCGGTGGTGTCAGTGGTCAGAATCCACGGGGTGGTTTTGATTTTAACCGCGATTTTAACAGCAACTTTTTTACCGCCTTACTGCCGTCCCAAGCCGGTGGTGACACCGACAACGATGGCCCTAGCAGTAATGGTTATAACACAGGCGGCTGGCAGATGACGTTGGGTTTTAACAATATGCAAGGTTCAGTGGTCAATTTTAATTTGATCAACTGGACCAGCGGCACTATTTCGTTATATATCACCAACACCAAAGCTGAATGTCGCAATCGCAATGACAATAGCTGCTTGATCCGGATGTTTGATCTGGCAGTGACGAGTGGCGGTGACATCGGTAACGGCACTTTAGTGAATGGTTATCTGGATAATTTTAATCTGACGGATACCATCAATGGGCGCTTTGCCGGAGATTTATTTGGCATGCAGGTGGGCAATAATTCGCGCTCATTTCTGGATATTTACAATGAAATGAATGGCAAAGGCAAAAAATCGGCTTTTAATTTCAAGATTGACCAGAACACTCAGGCGTTACCGGCCAATTTTGATTATGACGATGTCAACCAACAATTTGTCTTTGAAAAAGCTGCACACAGCGGTCGGTTATCCTTCCAGGTGAATGATGTGCCAGAACCGACTGGCCTTGCCTTGTTAGGTTTGGGCTTAGTTGGATTGGTATTTCGCCGTAAAGCACAAGCATAAACCTTCGATGTAACACCGTGGAGGAGATATCAAGCGGTTATCTCCTTTGTTAGTTATTGATAGCTACTTTCTACAGTCCTTGACCCCTGAGCTGAAGACATGGCTTGGGCAGCATATTTGCCTGTTTGCTTTGCATGAAGCGCTGTGCCAGCCGTCTGCTCTCTGCTATAATCGCCGCCATTTTGAACGACTCCCGCTGCGTCTGTGGTTGCAAACACTCAGGCGGCGGTAAATTATTGGATCCAAACACGCATGGCCTCTGCACAATTTCTCGAAGAAGTGAATAAACGTCGCACTTTTGCGATTATCAGTCACCCTGATGCCGGTAAAACCACCATCACCGAAAAAGTATTGTTATTTGGACAGTTGATCCAAAAAGCCGGTACTGTCAAAGGCAAAAAGTCGGGGCAATATGCCACCTCTGACTGGATGGAAATGGAAAAAGAGCGGGGCATCTCGGTTACCACTTCTGTGATGCAGTTTCCTTATGCCGATTGTTTGGTGAATTTATTAGATACGCCAGGTCACGAAGACTTCTCGGAAGATACCTATCGCACACTGACGGCGGTGGACTCTTGTTTGATGGTGATCGACGGCGCCAAAGGCGTAGAAGATCGCACCATCAAGCTGATGGAAGTAACCCGCTTACGCGACACGCCAATCCTTACTTTTATGAACAAGATGGATCGCGACATTCGTGATCCAATTGATTTGCTGGATGAAGTAGAAAGCGTACTGAAAATCGCTTGCGCCCCTATCACTTGGCCTATTGCTTCGGGCAAAGAATTTAAAGGTGTGTATCACATTCTGCGCGATGAAGTGATTTTTTATAAATCTGGTTTGGGCCATACCATCCAGGAGCTGGATGTGATCAAAGGCATCAATAATCCAGAGCTGGATGCCCGGATTGGTTATTATGCCGCTGATTTACGTGAACAAATGGAACTGGTGAAAGGCGCCAGCCATGAGTTTGACCAGGAGCTGTTCTTAAAAGGCGAACTGACGCCGGTATTTTTTGGTACCGCCTTAGGCAACTTCGGTGTTGACCATATGCTGGATGGCCTGACCGACTGGGCGCCAAAACCGCAACACCGTGGCACTACCGATCGCACAGTTGAACCGACTGAAACCGGTTTTTCTGGTTTTGTCTTTAAAATTCAAGCCAACATGGACCCGAAACACCGCGACCGCGTGGCGTTTTTACGTATTTGTTCCGGCAAATACGAAAAAGGCATGAAAATGCACCATGTCCGGATTGGCAAAGATATGCTGGTGCCACAAGCGCTGACATTCTTAGCCGGTGATCGCGAGCACGTTGAAGAAGCTTATCCTGGCGATATCATTGGTTTACATAACCATGGCACTATTCAGATTGGCGATACTTTTACCGCTGGCGAAAAATTCTCTTTTACCGGTATCCCAAACTTTGCGCCAGAATTATTTCGTCGCATCCGGCTGCGTGATCCACTGAAGCAAAAGCAGTTACTGAAAGGTTTAGTGCAGTTATCGGAAGAAGGCGCGGTACAGGTGTTCCGGCCGTTGGATAATAATGACTTAATCGTGGGTGCTGTCGGTATTCTGCAGTTTGATGTGGTGGTACATCGGTTAAAATCTGAATATAACGTCGATGCGATTTACGAAAGTGTTAACGTCACCACCGCACGCTGGGTTTACTCCGACGATGGTAAAGCGCTGGACGAATTTAAAAACAAAGCCAGCACCAACCTGGCACTGGATGGCGGCGACAATTTAAGTTATTTAGCACCGACCATGGTGAATTTAAATCTGGCGATGGAACGTTATCCAAAAATGAAATTCCATAAAACTCGGGAACAAACTTTCGCGAGTAAGGGTAAATAACTGATGAATATCAAACAATTACTGTCTGACAAAGCCAAAGCGGCGATGATTGCGGTCGGTTTACCGGCCGATACCAATACCGCAGTGACGCAAAGCACCAAACTGGAGTTTGGCGATTATCAAATTAATGGTGCTATGGCGGCGGCAAAATTATTAAAAACCAATCCACGCGCTTTAGCTGAGCAGTTACTGCAGCAACTGGACTTGACTGAACTGGCTGAGAAAGTTGAGATTGCCGGCCCAGGGTTTATTAACGTCACGCTGCGCAAAGACTGGTTAGCTGCCCAATTACAACCCGCTTTGTTAGACAGCCGGTTAGGCGTCAGCGCCAATATCGCACCGCAAAAAGTGGTGGTGGATTATTCAGCACCGAACTTAGCTAAAGAAATGCACGTCGGTCACCTGCGTTCCACCATTATTGGTGATGCCGTGGTGCGCGCCCTAGAGTTCTGGGGCGATGATGTGATCCGGCAAAACCATATGGGTGACTGGGGCACGCAATTTGGCATGCTGATCGCCCATTTAGAAGACAAGCTGGCAGCAGGTGTCGATTTAGAGACGGTGGCGCTGGCGGATCTGGAAGACTTTTACCGCGAAGCGAAAAAACGTTTTGATGATGAAGCCGGTTTTGCCGACAAATCGCGCGATTACGTGGTGAAGCTGCAAAGTGGTGACAGCCATTGCCAAAAGCTGTGGCAGCTGTTTATCGACACTTCAATCAAGCACAGTGAAGAAGTGTATCGGGCCTTGAATGTCACTTTGGGTCATGCGCATATCAAACCAGAATCGGCCTATAACCCAATGTTACAGCCGATTGTGGATGCCCTCAAAACCAGTGGTTTGGCGGTGGAAGATCAAGGCGCCTTAGTGGTGTTTTTGCATGAATTAGCCGATAAAGAAGGCAATCCGTCGGCCTTTATTATCCAGAAAACCGGCGGTGGTTTTTTATATGCCACCACCGACTTAGCGGCTTGTCAGTATCGCAGCCATGAACTTGAAGTCGACCGCATCATTATTTTCACCGATGCCCGTCAGGCATTGCACTTTAAACAGGTCGAACTGGTGGCACGTAAAGCGGGCTTATTACGTGATGAAACGGGCTACGAACATTGTCCGTTTGGCACTATGATGGGTGAAGATGGCAAGCCGTTCAAAACCCGGACCGGCGGCACCGTCAAATTGGCCGAGTTATTGGAAGAAGCCGTGGTCAGAGCCAAAGCTGTGGTGGAGCAAAAATCAACTGAGCTGTCGGCCGATGAAATTGCCGAAGTGGCACGAAAAGTCGGTATTGGCGCGGTGAAATTTGCTGACTTGTCAAAAAACCGCACTTCGGATTACATTTTCAGCTGGGATTCGATGTTAAGTTTTGAAGGCGCGACTGCACCTTACCTGCAATATGCTTACACCCGGGTGCGCAGTATTTTACGTCGGGCTGAAGTGGCCGCCGATTTTAATGCCGCTTTAGTGCTGACCGAAGTGCAGGAAAAACAACTGGCATTAAAAACACTGCAATTTGAAGAAACCTTGCAGCAAGTGATGAAAGATGCGCAGCCGAATTTGCTGTGTAACTACTTATATGAACTGGCCAGTTTGTATATGACCTTCTACGAAGCTTGCCCGATTTTAAAAGAAGGCACTGATCCTGCGGTGCGCGACAGTCGTTTAATGCTCAGCATTGGCGTGTCACGTCTACTGGCGCAAGGCCTTGACCTGCTCGGTATTGAAGTGATGGAACGGATGTAACCTGAAAAAAAGCGCTTCGGCGCTTTTTTGTTAATCAGGGCACGCTCATGGCTTGTTCACTGACAGTGCCCACAGTTAAAGCTTTTTAGCTACAAAGCGCCCTAAGTTCGGAGTCACTGATGAAAATTGACGATATTCGCCGCAGTTATGTCAAAGACAAACTGGATCTGGACAAATTAACCGCAGATCCCATCACGCAGTTTGAAAGCTGGTTACGAGATGCCATCGCCGCTGAGTTGCCAGATCCTACCGCCATGTGTGTCGCCACCGTGGATGCCGATGGCCAACCATCGCAACGTTTGGTGCTGCTCAAAGATGTCGGCCCGGCTGGTTTTGTATTTTATACCAATCTTGGCAGTCGTAAAGCGCGTGAACTTGCTGGCAATCCGAAGGTTTGTTTGCATTTCCCATGGCATCCATTAGAGCGGCAGGTCATCGTCTATGGCACCGCCACTGAGCTGCCGGTCAGCCATGTGATGAAGTATTTTATGTCACGGCCGAAAGAAAGTCAGTTGGCGGCTTGGGCTTCTGAGCAAAGTCGGCCTGTGTCGACCCGCCAGGCGTTGCTGCAAAAATTTGCTGAAATAAAACATAAATTTGAGCATGGTGAAATTCCGGTACCGTCGTTTTGGGGCGGTTTTCAAATTAAGCCGCATGCCATTGAATTCTGGCAGGGCGGTGAACATCGCTTGCATGACCGTTTTATCTATCGCTTGCAAGCCGATGGCAACTGGACTATTGAGCGGCTGTGTCCATAACTGATGCGAAGGCCGCCCCAGCGGTCGCTGGAATAGAAGTCGGCTTGAACGGACTTTATGACAGTCACTGTCATCTGGATTTATCTGAACTGGCAGCTAACTGGCAGCAACACTGGCAACAAGCGCAAAGTGTTGGAGTCCAGCGTTGCCTGATCCCCGCCGTCGCGCCTGAGTATTGGCCGAATTTGCTGCAATGGCGGCGGCAACAACCGCAGTTTCGCATTGCGCTTGGCATTCACCCTTGGTGGGCCGCCACACAATCGCAGGCAGTGATGGCGCTGTTAGCGCAGCAGTTGCAACAACATGGCGCTTTGATCAGTGCCGTCGGTGAAATCGGGCTGGATTTTGCCATCGACAGCCGCAGTTTTAGTCAGCAACAACAGCTCTTTAGTGCCCAGTTGGCGCTGGCCAAACGCTTTGAAAAACCCCTCATTTTGCATCATCGAAGGTCGATGGTGCAGTTATTGGCTGAACTGAAACAACAGCGATTTACCCACGGAGGAATTTTACATGCCTTTGTTGGCAGTGCGGAGCAAGGCCGGGAGTTTGTCAAACTTGGATTTAAACTGGGGATTGGCGGCACTATTACCTATACGCGCTCAGGCAAAACCCAGCAAACAGTGCGGCAATTACCTCTGACTGCTTTTGTGCTGGAAACCGATGCTCCTGCCATGCCACTGGCTGGCTTTCAGGGCCAGGTGAACACACCAGCTCAACTGAGCCGGGTGTTTGCCGCTTTTTGTCAGTTAAGGCCAGAACCACCGACCGAAATAGCCCAGCAGTTATGGCGTAATACAGTGCAAGTGCTGGGCGATTCAATGTAGTGACTTCATTGGTCAATAACCGCAGTGTTCCGCTAGTTTAAACAGCATTTTTTATATTTTTTACCACTGCCACAAGGGCAAGCGTCATTACGACCGGCCAGCACTTTAGTCCTAATCACCTCTATGGCAGCTTGTTCGTCTAACAGCGGCAGGAACGCGTCCGCATCAAGCTCTGCTGGCGGCTGAAAGGCGACCCATTGTTGCAATGCCATCACATCAAAGCTGGTTCGGACCAAGCCTGCCGCCAGCGGTTTTTCGCTGCCGTTCAACTGCCAACGGCTGATTTCGCGGCTGCGAATGGTTTCGGTATCTACTTTATTTTGCCGTAGCAGCACCTGAAACTGGGCTTTGAATTGCTCCAAACCAAAAGTGATACACCAGATGGCGATTTCGGCCAAGACAAACTTTTGTTGCCGTTTGGCCGCGCTGGTGATGGCTTGTTGCAGTGTGTTGCTAAGGCTGTCCAGGTCAAACTGTTGCTGCTGCTGTTGCTCTGCCAGTTCTAACTGGGCAAATAACGCCGTCAGCGCCGCCGCTTTCACATAAATACCGGCTTTGTCACTGCGCAGCAGTTGCTGTAATGGTGCTTGCTGACCTGCCGCCATCACATACATCATAGTCGCCAGATCTTCAGTCATGGCATCGCCCAAGGTGTATTCCAGATCTGAGCCGAATTCATCCGAGGTATCCACCCACTGAAAAAACGCCTCAGCCTTCGTCAAATCCGCCAGGTCAACCAAGAGCATTATGCCATAAAACAGTAACTGATACTCTTCATCGGACAGCTCTTCTTCGGCTTGCATCCGCAGCATCAGGGCGCTGATAGGCGGCCAGAATTCAGGCCAGCACTGTTTGGCGGCCAGCAAGGCCTTGTCAGGAAACAATAACTGCTCACTATCGGCGGACACCGGCTGTTCGGTGCTCAGTTGCAATACGATATCTGCTAAGGATAAAGAGGTTGTCATCATAATCAATTCCAGTCAGCTGCCTTGGGCTAGCAAGGCCAGTCACAAATAAGTGCGGCAGTTTAACAGCTGCTGGCACAGGCGTCACTGCACTGCGGATGTTACGCCTTGGGGCAGTAAAATTGCTAAAAGTAACATGTTATTGAATTTAATATAGGAAGCCGTTAACTTGGAGCCTTAGCTTGCCATGGTGTCAGCGTATTTTTGTAAAAAAACGCGCACAGCAAGCATGGGCCCATAGCATGCCCGTCTGTGGTGACGCTGCAGATGAATTGAAATAAACACAGCTGATTAGGAACAAAATGAAAAAAATAACGTTGAATTTGACGCTGCTGCTACTGTCGCTGCTGCATTTTAGTCTCTGTGCGGCGACGAAATTTGGCAATATGGAAACAATCACGCTGGAAAGCGAATTATTGAAGCAAAACCGTCAACTGGTGGTCTTTCTGCCCGCGGGTTATGCCACCTCCAGCCAGCAGTTCCCGGTGTTGTATATCACGGATGGGGACATCCAGGGCCCGCATACCGCGGGGGCGATAGATTTTTTAGCCAAATTTGAGCAAGCCCCCAGCATGATTGTGGTGGGTATCGTGAATCCAGGGCCGAACCGGACTGCTGAATTGGCTTTAACGGAACAAAACAAGCTGCAAGCTGGTCGTTTGAGCGGGGCGGATCTTTTTCTGCGTCATGTGGAACAAGAAGTGATCCCCTTGATCAAAAGTCGTTATCGTACATCGGCTTACCAGGCTCTCGCTGGCACATCGCATGGCGGCCAATTTGCCATCAATGCCTTGCTGAAACGTCCGGGTTTATTCGATGGTGTGATTGCAATCAGTCCCTCCTTGTACTGGGATAACCAGCAACTGCTGGCTGCTGCCCAAACCGCGCTGCAACAACAAAAGTTAAGTGGCCGGTTATTTGTGTCTATCGCACAAGAGCAGCCGATCATGACGGAAGCCTGGCAAAAATTTGTCGACTTAACCGAGCAATATCCGAGTGCAAAGCTGGCGGTGGCAAGCAAAAAATTTGCCGAAGAAAGTCATAACTCCACCACTTTGCTCGGGGTTTATCATGGCATCAAGCATTTATTTCATGCTTGGGCCATCCCGGATCAGCAGCAAACTCTGGCGGATTTACAGGCGATTTATCAAGCGCGTGCCAAGTTAATTGGGGTGCCGATGCAAATCCCGGAAGACCGCGCCAATGGCTATGGCCAGTGGTTGCAATATTCCAATCGGCAACAGGAGGCAATAGAGCTGTTTCGCTGGAGTCGGCAACACTATCCGCAATCATTCAGCGCCCATACTGCCTTAGTGAGCGCTTACTTATATTTTAACCGCAAGGATGAAGCGCAAGCTGCGCTGGAAGATGCGAAAAAGTCGCTCCCCAATCTCAGTGCTGAGCAACAAACTCAACTGGCTGCTTTATTCACCGCGCCATCGACTTAACTTGCGACTGCTGGTGGTGCTAGTGAAGGCAACATTCAAGGCGCAGTGCTGCAGCACTGCGCCAGTCAGCTACTGAGAACGGATCAGATGTAACTGCTGTTGCCTGCCATCCAGGTAATGAAACTGCTGGCCATCAAAATAACCATCTTCTTCTAACATCACGCGGATGTCATTACCCCATTGCGGCAACGGCACGGCCACATTAAGTTCAATGGAATAGGCTGTGTTGGCATAAACTGGATAATCCCCACTGCCTGGAATAACCTGCTGATTGTCCCACATGCCGATGGTCGGCCCGGCGGCATGGCCATGATGACCAATAGGGTGGCTGTAAATGGTTGCCTTTAAGCCATTGCTGTTGGCATCCGCTAAGCTTTTAGCCAGTAGCACGTTGCCAGTTAAACCAGTTCGAAAGTTGCCAGTCAGGATATCTTGTGCCTGATTGCCCCTTTTCAGCGCCTGCGTTAGATAGTCAGGTGCATCAGTTTCGCCGGGCCGCAATACATAGGCATGTTGTTGCTGGTCAGAATTCAGTCTTAAGTAGGTCAGACCAAAATCGACATGCAGTAAGTCGCCTGGCAGAATGATATTATCGGCTTTGGCTGCGCTAAAGGCTTTGATCTGATCAAATGTGCCGGAACTTGGTCGCTGGATTGAGACTGTCGGGTGGAACCACACCGGCAAGCCTAGTTTTGTGCTTTGTTGTCGCAGCCACCAGACCACATCCTCAGTGCTGGTTTTACCTGGCGTCACCACCTGATTGGAGAATGCCTGAGCGATCAGTTGATGGCCAATGGCTGTCAGTTGCCGGTAGTACGCAATTTCGGCTGGCAACCTGGTTTCCAGCCAACCGACGGCTAATTGCTCGGCACTGACCAGTTTGTTGGACCATTCAGCGCCAAGCGCTTGTTGCAATAATTTTAGTTCGGTGGCCACCATGCCATCGGCGTGGCCGAATGTCATCGATTGATTGATGCCAATCCGTTTAGGTTTTTTGCTGCGGATCAGTTCGGCCAGCGCTTGCCACTGATCAGGCTGTTGCTCTGCATCCCAGGCTTTTTTAAAGGCAGTACCAACATCGTAACGTGCTACAGCGTAAAGCTCTGGCGCTTTGTCAGCGCCGGTATTGTCGATCACCAGCATGGTGCGGCGGCGGGCTGACAGCCAGGTGGCAGGCAACATAGTTTTCAGCACCGGATCTTCATTGTATTCGCGTGAAATCAACAGCCACATATCGATGTTTTCCCGCTGCATCAGCATTGGCAGAATTTTTGTCAGCCGTTGTTGCAATAATTCATCAATAACCTGTGCCTGTTGCCGTTCTGACAGCACTACAGTATCCGGCTGGGCAACTGCAGTTTGGCTGGCAGGCCAGGCCGGATTCAGCGCCAGCGCCAGCGTTACAAAGCATGCTTTCATCATCGGTTTCCTTCAGTGAGGTGGCTGCTTAGAGCATGCAGCGGGGGGCTGCTGATGCCAGCGTGGCAGCAGGTTAAAATTTATCCTAAAAGAAAAGACGCAACAGTAACAGCCAGTTAAACCGGCTTAACTTGCTGTTGGTCTTGTTGCTGCACAGGCTCGACAGCTTGCAGTCTGGTCGTTATCCTGCTTGCCGGCAACTTGATGACAGTGGTCTGGCCGCAACTGTCGGGATCTGGTTGATAGGTCGTCCGTCAGCTATGAACTGCAGTCACAATCACGAGGATCCAATGAGATGCAAGCGAAGAAAGCTTTACAAATCAGCAAATATATAGTGTTACTCAGTGCTGTCCTGAGTTATTCAGCATCGGCCAAGGTCTGGCTGGATCAGCAGATTTTGTATTACACAG
>CAZGHW010000022.1:0-75634 GCA_964525695.1 uncultured Rheinheimera sp.
CACCACCCACTGGATCGGTCAACCGATCTGAAAAATGCTTAACTGATCGGCATTACTGCCATTGACCGGTATTGGCAAAAAGCCAGCAAGCAGAGACTATTGCTCAGCCCGCAACACCTTCACTTGATCAGGTCTGGCCGGCCACTATAGTCGCAATCCCAAGCAGCATAAACACAGCACAGGCGGCGCGGCGCGCCCAGTCCAGTGGCACTCGTTCTAAAATCCAGCGTCCGGCATACACCACCGGGACATTGGCCGCCAGCATCCCCAAGGTGGTGCCAATAATCACCAGCCAGGTTTGAGGATAAGTGGCCGCCAGCAACACAGTGGCGATTTGGGTTTTATCACCGATTTCGGCCAGGAAAAATAACAAACAACTGGCGACAAAAGCGCCGTATTGCAAAATCTGACTATCTTCGCTGTCATCTTTATCGGGGATCAATAACCACAACGCCACCGCAATAAAAGAGCCACCCAGTAACCAGGCGTGCCAACTGGCCGGAATAAATTGCGCTACCCAGGCGCCAAACCAGGCCGAAGCGGCATGATTGAGTAAAGTTGCCACCAAAATACCGGCAATAATCGCAAGCCTAGAGCGAAAGCGCGCGACCAGGAATAAAGACAGCAGTTGGGTTTTGTCGCCAATTTCAGCAATGGCCACGCCGGTAAAAGAGTACAGCAGAGCATCCATGATGTTCACTCAGCGGGAAACAGACAAAAGACAACAACACGACTCCCGCATTGGGCCGCGCTGTTGTCTCAGGTCTCATCAAATCACCGCCACTTAAAATGCACGGTTCATGTTGTTGCCATGTGCATTGAGGCACAAGTGTGTTGACAACAACGCTGCTGGCATTACCAGCAACAGATTACTCCCCCAAGCAGGAAGGCGGCCATTGTAACGAACAACCAAAGCCGCCTGCAAGCAAAAAAACAGCGACAATCAGGCGATCGCCGCTGCAATACACTGAACCTTAAGCCCGGATCAACCGATCAACCCGGCTGCGCGAGCGCAGCACAAAGGCTTGCCAGCGTCCTCCCAACCGGATCAGTCCCCAGTAGGTCAGCGGCACCAGCAACAGGCTGGTCAGGGTTGAAAACACCAGACCACCAATAATGGCAATCGCCATCGGCGCATAAGAAGGACCGCCGCCGCCAATATTGGCATCACCAATCGCCAGCGGGATCAGTCCCAGCACTGTGGTTGAAACCGTCATCAATATAGGCCTCAGTCGTTCTTCACAGGACAGGATAATCACGCCGACCAGCTCAGCTGCGGGATCTTCCTGCCGGCGCTGATTGATGCGGTCTACCAACACAATGCCATTATTGACCACCACCCCCATCAGCACCAGCATGCCAATCATGCCCATCACGCCCATGGTGGTACCGGTCAATAAAAATGCCCAGAACACACCAACAAATGAAAACAACAAAGAGCCAATCACGGCGGTTGGCAACAACAGCGACTCAAACAAGGCCGCCATCACCAGATAAATCATCGCCACCGCTAACAGCATATTGGTGGCCATAATGCCTTCTGACTCATCCTGGCTGCGGAATTTGCCTTCAAAAGACCAGCTATAACCAGGCGGCAACTGTAACTGCGCTATGGCTTGCTCCAGTTGTGTTCTGGCATCGTCCATTTTCAGCTCTTCAGATAAATTCATGCCAATTGCCAACGAGGTTTGGCGGTTAAAACGGCGAATTTCGGCCAGTCTTGGCGTTACTGTCAAAGTCGCCACCTGTGACAACCGCACAGTGCCAGTTTCGGTCAGTTGCAGCGGTAACGCCTGCAGTTGCTCCAGCGATAAGCCAACTTTTTTGTCGAACAACAGCCGCAACTGTACCTCACCTTGTTCAGCGGTACGGAAGGTACGCAAATTGGTACCGCGTAGCGCCAAACTGACCACATCAGCCACTTGCTGCGCCGTCAGGCCATGTCTTTGCATCGCATCTGGCTCGAGTTTAATCTGCAGCTCATACTGACCTTGGCTGATATCAGCCCGTACATCATTTAAGCCTTTGATTTGTTTCAACACCGGCAACAAAGTATCAGACAATTCTAACAAGGTGGCAGTCGAAGATCCGGTCAAATACAACTGCAGACCACCACCGGAATTATCCCAGCCAAATTGTGGTTTGCTGCGCACCATGGCCGGCCAGTCTTTGCTAATCAATTCCTGCAGTTGTTTGGCGGGCATCGGCAGGCCATCTTTGAGCATCAACGTGGTGGTTGCTTCTTCCGGATTGTAATAACTGTAGACAGATTCAATATGGAATTTATCTTTATTTTTCAAAAGATAATCTTCCATTCTTGTCACTTCCTGCTCCACTTCGGTCAGGCTGTAATTCGATTGCAACTGGTAATTGATATACAACCTTTTATTGTCACTATCTTCATCATCGCCAGACGACACCAGGCTTATTGGCAGCGCGATACTGGCCAGCAACAAACAAGCGATAGCAGTGGCGGCTTTGGGATGATGCATGGTCCAGTGCAATTGGCGGCGATAAAACTGATCAATGCGACTGGGCTGATAACTTTGCTGCTGACCGATGCTTTTGATTTTTTGCGACAATAATGGAATTAAAGTCAGCGCAATCAGCAAGGACACCGCCAGTGAAATGGTAATGGCAATAGCCACATGCTCAAGAAAGATGGTCAGCTCAACCTTTTGGCCAATGATATTGGGTAAAAACACAATAGCAGTGGTGGCAGTCCCGGCCAGCACCGCCAAGCCAACCCGGTACACCCCGCGTTCGGTCGCACGGCGAATATCCGCATCCTGGCTTCTTTCGCGGAAAATACTTTCAATCACCACCACTGAGTTATCAACCAGCATGCCCACCGCCAGCAACAAGCCCATCATACTGAGAATATTCAAACTATAACCAAGGGCATACATCATGCCCAACGTAATCGCCAGCGATACTGGCACCGATAACACCACCAGCAAGGTGGTCGGCATATGGCGTAAAAACAAAAATAATACCGCAAAAGACAACACGGCGCCGACCAGGCCAGAACTTAGCAGGTTGGATAACGAATCAGTGACACTGTCGGCCGTATCGTCCATCACATAAATATCAATACCCTGAAAGGCAGGATCCTGATCAATATTTTTCAGCACCGCCAAAGCTGCTTTGGACACCTGCACCAGATTGGCGCCGGATTCTTTATAAATATTCATCCCAACCGCACTGGACTGATTCAGTTTACGGCCTTCGGTCAGTTTGGGCAGTTCCAGTTGAATTTCCGCCAGATCGGCCAGCACAATGCCAGGTTTAATCGGCAGACGGCGAATTTCATCCAGCGATGCCAGTTCACCCACAGGTTTCACCAGGATACTCTGTTCTTTGGTGCGGATTTCACCGGCGGTCATCGCGAAGTTTTGCTGCTGCAGGTAGCGCACTAATTCAGCGGCATCAATCTGCAGACTCGATAGTTTTTCCGGCAACAGCCGGATCACCACTTCACGTTTGGCAACACCATACAGCTCAACTTTTGACACCCCAGCTACCCTTTCCAGCGGCCGTTTTACCTGGCGTTCCAGTAAGTCATAGGCCATGGCTAAATCGCGTTCGCTGGAAATCCGCAACTGAAAGATCGGGATATCGCTGGTATTAAACTGAAATACCAGTACCCGTTCTACGTCCTTGGGCAACAAGTGCCTTACACTGTCCAAACGCTCCCGCACTTCAATACTTTTGGTATTGATATTTTCTTCCCAGTTAAACTCCAGACCGATATCCACCCCTTCTTCACGGGAGAAAGAACGCATCACTTTAATACCAGTCACAGTCGACAAGGCTTCTTCCAGTGGCCTGGCAATCAAACGTTCCACTTCTGCCGGCGCCGCGTTCGGATAAGGCACATTGACGTAAATCTCCGGAATATCAATGCCGGGTAACAGCTCCAGCGGTAGTTTCTGACTGCTGAACAGACCAAATACCAACAACGACAAAAACAACATACACACAGTGACAGGCCGGGTTAGCGCCAGCCTGGTCAGCGCAAAAGGTTTAAAGTCCATGATTCTGCTCCTGCGCGGCGGTCTGACGACTACTCAACCGGTATAACACCGGAATAAATAGTAAGGTCAGTAAGGTTGACAGACTCAAGCCAAAAATCACGGTAATCGCCATCGGTGCCCGCATTTCAGCACCATCGCCACCAAACATCATCGGTAATAAACCAAGCACTGTGGTTAAAGTGGTCATCAGTACCGGTCTTAACCGGGTCGCCCCTGCTTCAACAATCGCCAAGTCGATACTCATACCCTCGGCGCGCAGCTGATTGATCCGGTCAATCAGCACTATGGCATTATTCACCACTATACCGGCCAGCATAATCAGACCGATAAATACAATCACCGACACCCGGGTACCGGTCAGCCACAGCCCCAACACAGCACCAGCGCCTGCCAATGGTACGGTAAAGAGAATGAGTAACGGTTGCAGCAGATTTTCAAACTGAGAGGCCATCACCAGATAAACCAGGAACACCGCCAGTGCCAATGCAATCATTAACGACTGATAAGAACGGGTCAATTCTTCACTCTGGCCTGCGACCTGCGCCGTGACACCATAAGGGAAACGTAATTCCTTTAACATGGCATTGATGGCCTGGGTAGCCTGTTCAATATCACCAAACGCCAGATTAGCTGATACTAAAGCGACCCGCTGCTGACCAATCCGGGTGATTTCACTGGGTCCAATTTCGCGGCTGATGGTGGCGACGGCAGCTAATGGCAGTGGCATCTCACTTTGTGGGTTAATGATGATTTGCGCCAGCTCTTGCTCTGAATTGCGATATTGCTCGGCTAATCGGACCCGGATATCCACCTTGCGATCGGAGATCGAATACTGGCCAGCCAGTTCGCCGCCGACATAATTAGCCACTCGTTTTGCTACATCGGCCGCGGTCATGCCCAATTGCGACAAGCGCTGATGATCAAAATGCAAAGTGATTTCTGGTTGGCCGGCACGCAGACTGGATTTGATATCGGCAAAGCGTGGGTCTTGCGCCATCCGTTGACTCAACAGATCGCTGGCATTTTTCAGTGCCGGTAACTCGTGGCCGGATAACTCAACTTCCATCGGTTTGGTCAGGTTAAATAATTGCGGCGCATCAATTTTTGCCACTACATCTGGCATCGAAGCGACGGCGTCACGCAACAATTGTTGGATTTGTTGTTCGGTGGCCGCATCAGTGCCAGCTTTGAGCACCACATTTAACCGGCCCCAATGACTACCGCCGATCGATGGGTCGACGGTCATCTGCTGACCAGTACCGGCTTGCGCATAACTGCGTTCAACCGGACTTTGCGCTGCTGCCACTGCAGCCAATGCGGTCAACACCTGATCCGTCCGCTCAATAGCAGAGCCGACCGGTAACTGGACTTCGACATAAAACTCGCCCTGACTCAGGGCCGGGATCACATCAAAACCTAATCTTGGTGCCAGGCTAAAGCACAGCCCTGTCACCACTAAAGTGAGCAATAGCACCAGGGCTTTAGCGCGCAACGCGGCTTGTAACGCCAATCGATACACTTGTTCCAGCCATTGCAGGGCGGCTTGCACTACATTCAGCAAAGGTGAAAACAACAAACGCCCGGCCGCAGCCAGCAAACGCCAGATTAAAGTACCGAGCGAAATCAACCAGGACAATATCAATCCGAGCAGGCTAAAGGGTAATTTCAGCACAAACACCGGCCAATGATACCAGCGTTTGACAAAAGGCTCTGCAGCGACAGGCGCAGCTGCAGGTTCTGCTGCCAGTTTAAAACTGCCTTCACGGGCCGCCATCGTCGGGATCAAGGTCAGTGCCACCAGCAAAGACGCCAGTAACGCATAAGTCACCGTCAATGCTTGATCCTTAAACAGTTGCCCGGCCACACCATCAATAAATACCAATGGGAAAAACACTGCCACTGTGGTTAAAGTCGACGCGGTAATCGCCATCGAGACTTCGCTGGCACCTTTTTTTGCAGCTTCCAGCGCCGACATGCCCTGATCTTTATAACGCGAAATATTTTCCAGTACCACGATGGCATTATCGACCAGCATCCCAATAGCCAGCGCAATACCACCCAGGCTCATAATATTCAGACTGATATGCTGAGCATGCATCAGGTTAAAAGTGGCAATTACTGATAACGGGATCGAAATTGAAATGACCAGCGTAGTCCAGAGATTACGCAGGAACAGATACAGCACTAACATCGCCAGCACGCCACCAACCAAGGCCGATGATTTCACTTCCGCGATGGCATCCGCGATAAAGGTCGATTGGTTGTACACCAGCGTCAGGGCATAGCCTGACGGTAAATCTTTTTTCAGCGTTTCCAGCGTCGCCAGCACTGTATCCGCCACTTTGACGGTGTTGGCATCACCTTCTTTATAGATAGCAATTTCAATCGCTGGCTGACCGTTGACATAAGTAATACTCTGCCGGTCGACAAAACTATCTTTGACTTCAGCAATATCACTGAGTCGGACCTGACTGCCATTGACTGTAGCAATGTACAGTGCCCGCATTTGATCCAAACTACTGAACTGATTAATAGTTCTGACCAGGTAATCATGACTACCGGTTTCCAGCCGGCCACCGGCCTGATTAATATTCTGCGCAGTCAATCTGGCATTGACAGTACTGATATCCAAATTGAGCTGACTGAGTTTTTCGTTATCAATCAGCACCTGGATTTCCTGCGTCAAGCCACCATCCGGCCGGACAGCGGCTACACCGGATAAGGATTCCAGTTTACGTCTTAACTCTTCATCGGCAAAAGTACGCAGCGCCACCAACTGCGGGTTACTGAGCGGCGTGGTCAAATCAGTGCGATTTAGCGCCAGCCTGATCACTGGATCTAAATTTGGATTAAAACGCAGCACCAGTGGTTTTTTTACATCCAGCGGTAAGAACAAGACATCCAGTTTCTCCCGCACATCCAGGCCAGCCAAATCCATGTCTGTGCCCCATTCGAATTCCATAATGACGTCGGAGCGACCGGCACGGGAGACCGATTGAACTTTGCGCACGCCTTTAACCACGCCGATACTTTCTTCAATTGGCTTACTGACCAGTTGCTCGACTTCGGCAGGGGCTGCGCCCAGATATTCAGTGCGGATAGTCAGGGTTGGATAAGACAAATCCGGTAATAAATTGACCGCCAGCCGGGACATAGCCACCAGGCCAAACAGCATAATTCCTAAAGTAAACATCCAGATCGTGACCGGACGGGTCACAGCAAGGTTGACCAGTTTCATCGTTGTGATTCCTTGTGATTGTTATTTGTCACAGCTGCCCGCAGGCAGCTGCTCAAATCAGAACGGCGGGATTAACTGTGGCTGTTGACCACATTGACTAAAGTTTTATCTTTCAGACTGGCTTGACCGGCGGTCACGACTTGTTCACCTTCAGTCAGACCTTCCAGCACTTCAATAGCAGCATCAGATTCATAACCGGTTTTAATGTGTTTGCGGCTGACTTTGCCATCTTTCACCACAAACACCGAACTGGTGTTATCCATCGCCAGTACCGCTCGTTTTGGCACCAGCAACGCGGTTGCTTTGGCGTCATATTGCAGCTCGACCTGAGCAAACATGCCAGCTTTGAGGGTGAGATCAGCATTATCAATACCAATAGTGACACGGGCGGTACCAGAGGTTGCATCGACCACTGGTGAAATCCGAACGATTTTCGCCTGTTGCATCGGCAAACCGGCAAAATTCAGATAAGCCGTTTGACCAACACGGGCTTGATGCAGCTGACTCTCAGGTAAATTGACGACAGCTTCCAGTCGTTGTTGTGACACGACATGAAACAGTGCTTTGGAGGAATATTCAGTAATCAATTGACCCACTTTGACATAACGTCGGGCAATAACACCAGAAATTGGCGCCCGAATTTCAGTATCGCGCAGCGATAACTCCTGCATGCCAACAGCGGCTGTCATCGACTCCAGTTGCCATTTTAATTTGTCGTACACATCGGCACTGACCAGCTTGCGCTGATACATTTTTTCAATGCGGGCCATTTCACTTTTCAGTTGGCCTAATTCTGCTTTGCCTTGCGCCAGTTGGATGCGTTGCCGCTCAGTATCCAGGGTAGCCAGCACCTGACCAGCTTCGACATGATCCCCTTCTTCCACCAGCACAGTCTGCACCAGACCTGTCGCTTTGCTGTTCACTTCTGCATCAGCTTTGGCTTCGAGGGTGGAAGTCGTGCGATACGTACTGCTGATGGCACCGCGGCTGACAGCTGCGGCTTCGACCGGGATACTGACCTGTTGTTCGGGTTTAGCCGCATCTTGACTGCCAGTTGCTGATTCGCAGCCTGTTAAGAACAGAGCTGTGCTGAGCAATGATAAACAAACAGCACTGTGTAAACGGGTTGGGGTTTTCATCATCTATTCCTTGCTTGGATAAGCTTCATTAAACGTCACTGTCAGCGATATAGCATTTGGCATGCCAGACTAAATCTTCACCATTTTATGCCTGTAAATCATGAAGATAAATGAAAATCCTGTATGAACTATGCAACAAGATGTTTCTGCTGTTAGTCAAATTGACTAACAATTAGCAAATTTCTTCAACTCTGAGTGCGACCAGTGTCAAGTCAGACAAGGTTTAGAGTCTGTACTCTATAGTCACAACTCTCTATACTGCCCGCCGTCGCAGGTTTGGCCATCAGGTCTGACCATTGCAGCTCAAACCAAAACAACAAGATTAACAGCGGAACTGTGCAACAACAGTGACCAGCTACAGCACTCTCAATAAAGGGGCTCCCATGTTTAAACCAACTGCAATCGCAGTGTCAATGTTCGCTCTGCTTGGTACCAGTCTGGCTCAAGCCGAAGGCTACAAATTATACGAACAATCTGTCAGTTCGATGGCAAATGCCTATGCCGGTCGCGGTGCCCAAATCACCGATGCCAGTTTAGTCTATTCCAACCCGGCAGCCATCAGCCAGTTACAAGGGGCACAGCTATCATCAGGTTTAAACCTGATTAAAGCAGATACTGACTACCGTAATGCCAGCGCTAAAAGTGCCGGTGGTTTAGCTGTGGTTGGTCGCAGTCAGGGCGAAAATAGTTTGCTCGAAGCTGTGCCTTTTGTATTTTACAGCGATAAACTCAGCGATAAATTCAATTATGGCGTCGGTTTTTACGTCCCATTCGGCCTGTCGTCGGATTATGACGATGATTGGGCAGGTCGTTATTTTGCCGATGAAACCGCAATCCAGGTGCTGGCGTTGCAAGGTTCTTTATCTTACCAGCTCAGTGACATCTGGGCTGTCGGCCTGGGCCTTTCGGTGAATCACGCTGAAGGCACGTTATCCAAATTTAAAGATCACAGTGGACTGTGCGAAACCGGTGTCGCCATTAACCAGTTGTATCAACGCGATGTTTATAATGCCGCCTATTGTCAGAGTCACTATGAAGTCAATGGCGATGATATCGCGCCAGGCTATAGTCTGGGTCTGTATGGTCAAGTCACGCCTGATCTGAGCCTGGCACTGGTGTATCACGCAGAGCTGAAGTTTAAGCTCGAAGGCGATTCTGAAATTACCAACACGCCAATTACAGGGGCCAATGTGCAAGGCTCAGCCAATTTTATTGTGGTCAATGCTAAATTGCCGGCCATATCCAAAACGACCGGCAAACTGGCGTCAAGTCCGCTCCTGACCGAACAAAGTAAACTGAATTTAACCACCCCAGCCAATCTGACTTTCAGCCTGGATCACCGCTTTATGCCGAACTGGTCCTGGCAGGCTAGCCTGAGTTGGACAGGCTGGAGCTCGTTTGAGCATATTGAAATTGTCAGTCAGGCGGCGACCCCATCGATTTCATTGTCGACCCAACTGCCAGAAAATCTGGCCAAACCCGGTTACATTGGTTATATCCCGGAATACTGGCAAGATACCTTGTCAGCGGCCTTGGGCTTGACGCATCAATATCAGCCAGATCTGACGCTGAAAACCGGCTTGGCTTTTGATGAAAACCCAATTGACAGCAGTCATAAAACCGCCCGGGTTCCAACCACGGACCGTTTATGGTGGACCGCTGGTGCGACAATGCAATTGTCACCACAATGGACACTCGACCTGGCATACGGTTATATGTGGATGAAAAGCATGAGCATCGTCGAACGCGAATATAATGCCAACGATGTTGTCTTATACAAATCCGGTTTAACTGTCGATTATAAAAACCACGCTCAGGTACTGGGTGCACAATTAAACTATCGATTCTAATTTGCCTTCAACATCACAGCCACCTCCTGTGTTAACAGAGGGTGGCTGTGTCGCTGTTTATTTGCCTTCCAGTGTTAAATCGCCATTGACGGTGCTCATCTCAACATTACCTTCACCCTGGCCCAGACTGAATTCCAGGCTACGGCGCGGACCATATTTGCCTTTTTCGGCTTTTTGACCCGTCAGTTTGTTGTCGATATCACCACCGGCACTCGCATCCAGTTTAAAACGGGCGCTGCTGCTTTTTGCCAGTACCAGTTTCAGATCACCACTGACGCTACTGGCACTGATTTTCGGTGTCGGACTATTCTGCAACTCGGCACTAATCTCGCCATTCACTGAACTGAATTCCAGTCGCTCAGTGCCATCAAGCTGCATTTTCACTTCACCATTAACCACCGAAACATTGACTTCACTGGCTTTCGTTTGAATAGAAATCTCACCATTGACTGCTTCCGCTGCCAGCCGGCCACTGGAGCCTTTATCATCAATTTCACCATTGACGGTATTGAGCCGGATCCGACCGTTACTGCCAACACTGGTGATTTCACCATTGACGGTTTCCAATGCAATGTCGTTACTCAATTGTTTGGTCGAAATGGCCCCGTTCACGGTCTGGATTTTACTGCTGCCCTGCACACCTGCCACTGTCACATCGGTATTGACCCCGCTAAATTCCAGCGCCGTGCCTTTTGGCACTGCAATCTGCAGCTTTGAGCCCTGTGTATTGTTTTCTTCGCCACGCCAGTTGTAATGTTGTTGCGGCATTTTAACAATAAAGCGGGTAATACCATCTTTTGAAGTCAGTTCAAAACCTTCGGCTTTTTCATCAAGCTGACCTTTCACACTAAATTCAGCTTTGTCTGTCGCAACAATATCAACCAGACCGCGCAGATTTTCGATATAAATTTTTTCATTAGCCTGCACCTGACGTTGTTCATTGATATCGGCACCTGCCGCCATCACCGGTACTGACAGCACACTGGCCGCCATCAAACTTAAGGAAAATAGGGTTGCAGTAGAATTTTTCATAAATAAGCTCCGGGTTAACTCATGTCCGATTGGACCAGTTTTTGTAAATAAGCGAGTTGTTGTTGCTGTACACGTTGTAGCTGTCGTAATAACACCGGCTCGTCCGGCTGATACCTAAGCGCCTGTTGGATTTGGCGGCTGGCTTGCTGCCAAATGGCCAATTGCTGCTGCCAATCGCCATAGGCCGCTGGCACCGCGGTGAGTTGTTTTAATAAGCGCGCTTTGTCAGTTTCAAATAAGCTGATCAGTTGCCAGTCAGCCTGTTCCAAAGTTGGACGAGCGACATCATCAGCGAATGCTGTTGCTGATGGTCGCGTTGTTGCCGCAGGCTGCGCGGCCAGCGGGGAGTTAAGCGCTGGCTGCTGAGCCACTGGCCATTGCCACCAGCTCAAGACCGATAACAGCACTGCCGCTGCCATGCCATACCACCAGCTCGTTGTGGCTGTAACTGTTGCGGTCTTGCCCTGTTCTGGGGTCCCCTGCTGCGCAAACTGAACTTGCTGTGGCGTGCCCGCTAATTTAGCGGCCAGCTCTGGCCATAACTCAGCTGTCGGCGCTATCTGCGTAGGCAACTGCGCTAATCGTTGATCGAACTTGTTATTCTGCATCTAACCACCCCATTAATAACTGCCTGGCCCGGTGATACTGCGCTTTACTACTGCCGGTGGCTATTTGTAACATCTGGGCTATTTCCTGATGCTGGTAGCCTTCCAGCGCAAACAACACAAATACTGCTCTGGCCTGGTCCGGTAAACGTAAAATTGCTTTTTCCAGCGCTGCATCCGGATGATCAGCCGGTAAACCAATGTCTTCAAGTTCAGTAATATCGCTACTGAGCCGGCTGACCTTATTTTTCCGCCACAGATCCACTGCAGTGCGACAAGCAATCGGATGCAGCCAAGTACTAAAAGCGCTGTCGCCGCGAAATTGCGGCAGTTGCTGCCAAATTTTCAGAAACACTTCCTGCGTGGCATCTTCTGCTTGCGCCCGATCAGCACAAAGCCGCAAGCAAATCGCATAAACTTTGCCTTTAAATTGTTGGTATAATTGAAAAAAAGCTTGCTGATCGCCTTTTTGTGCTTGTGCAACAAGCGTATCCAACGTACCTGTCATGCCAGCTGATATCCGGTTTTTTTATTGTTGATAACCACTAAGTCGGTAACCCGCGACATAAGGTTTAAAGCCTGGCAAAAAATATTTGCCAAGATGCACGGCATCTGATCAGCGTTGCTCGTTAGCATAATGCATAAGCTATTGAATGATAAGCCCAGTGAACGCTTTTGCCATACAGCTATAAAAAAACCGCCGGCTAAATTGGCGGCGGTTTTTTATCGAACGGACAGACAGGCTCTAGATGGCCACAGGCGCCTTGATATGTGGATGGGCCTGGTAATTCTGTAAGGTGAAATCATTGATACTAAAACCAAAAATGTCCTTAATTTCGGCATTGAGCTGCATCTGTGGTAACGGATAAGGTTCACGGCTTAATTGCAGCTTCACTTGCTCTAAATGGTTCAGATACAAATGCGCATCGCCAAAGGTGTGAACAAAATCACCAGGCGCTAAATCACAAACCTGTGCCACCATCAGCGTCAATAAGGCGTAACTGGCAATATTAAATGGCACCCCCAACAAAATATCGGCACTGCGCTGATACAACTGGCAGGATAATTTGCCGTCATTGACATAAAACTGGAATAACGTATGGCATGGCGGTAATGCTTGTTTACCAGCAGCCGCATTGTCTTTTGGTGACATGCGAGTATCTGGCAGCACTGCCGGATTCCAGGCACTGACCAGCAAACGACGTGAATCTGGTGTGCGTTTGATATCGTGGATCAGTTGTGAAATCTGATCGATGACCTCACCATTCGGGCTTTGCCAGCTGCGCCACTGCGCGCCGTACACCGGGCCTAACTCTCCTTCAGCAGTGGCCCATTCATCCCAAATCGATACACCATTCTCTTTCAAATAACCGATGTTGGTTTCCCCCTTGAGGAACCAAAGCAACTCATGAATAATTGAACGCAAGTGACACTTTTTGGTGGTCACCAAAGGAAAGCCCTGACTGAGGTCAAACCGCATCTGATAACCAAATACACTGATGGTGCCAGTCCCGGTTCTATCCGTTTTTTGATGCCCAGTCTCCAAAACATGACGCATTAAATCCAGATATTGCTTCATCAGATGCCTCCCCGCGCCCGGCGCTGATAACCCCAGATGATTAACCCTAAACCGGTCAGAATCATCGGCACACACAACCACTGCCCCATCGACATACCAAGTGACAATAAACCTAAATGCGCGTCAGGCTCGCGGAAAAATTCGACAAAAAAACGGAAACAGCCATAACCGAGCAGGAACAAACCACCGACAGCACCGGCCGGTGGTTGCTGGCGACGGTACAACACCAACATGACAAACAACACTAAACCTTCCAGTAAAAACTCATACAGCTGCGATGGATGCCGCGGTAAGGCACCAGCATTGGGAAATAATACTGCCCAAGGCACCTCTGACGGACGGCCCCATAACTCGGCATTGATAAAATTACCAATGCGACCGGCACCTAAGCCAAGTGGTAGCAAAATCACAACAAAATCACCCAGTTGCAAAAAGTTTTTGCCAGTCTTTCTGGCAAAAATTGCCATGGCGGTCAGCACGCCCAGCACGCCACCATGGAAGGACATACCGCCTTCCCAAATCCGGAATAAATACGTTGGATCATCCAACCAGGCACCAAACTGATAAAACAGCACATAACCGATACGGCCACCGAGTACCACGCCAAGGAAGCCATAGAACATCAGGTCACTTACCTGCTCCCGCGTCCAGCCGGAACCTGGTTTGTCGGCCGCCCGGTTTGCCAGCCAGTTGGCCAGCAAAAAGGCAATAAGATACATCAAGCCATACCAGCGGACGCTGAGCGGGCCTAGGCTGAAAATAATCGGATCGATCTGAGGGAAGACAAAATAACTGCTGGACATGGACAGGCCTTGTGCTGATTTCAATCAAAAAACCGCGGTAGCATAACACCGACCGATGCTTTTTCAAGTCAACAGACTAAAAACGCTCGCGGCTCTGAGTGCGCTGCAGCCGATTAAGCTCTTAAATGATTTAATAACTGTTTCTGATCAAGGAAACGTTGCACCTGCAATTTGACTTGTTTTGGCGACTGACAAGCCAGAATTTCCGGCAACAGCAATTTTAACTCCGACAAGTCAATTCGGCGTAATAACCATTTGATCTTGGCTAAGTTGCGCTGGTTCATACTGAAACTTTGAAAGCCCATCGCCGCCAGAATCAACACGCCGACCGGCTCGCCTGCCAACTCACCACAAATGCTGGTCGGTAGCTGTAAAGCCTGGGTTTGCTGACCTAACTGATGTAAAGCTCGAAGCACCGCCGGATGCAAGGCGTCATACAAATTACCGACTCTGGGATTGTTTCGATCCACTGCCAGCAAATATTGGGTTAAATCATTGGTGCCGACTGAGCAAAAATCCACTTTTCGCGCCACTTCCGGCAATTGATACATAATGGAAGGCACTTCAATCATCACGCCGACTTTGGGTTTGGGCACTATGCCTTCACTGTTAAATTCGTCATCGACCTCAAACCAGGCCTGGCGGATCAGCCGTTGCGATTCATCAATTTCGGCTAAATCAGAAATCATTGGTAACAGAATATGTAAGTTACCTTGGCCTATATTGGCTGTGAGCATAGCGCGGATCTGCACCAGAAAAATTTCCGGATGATCCAACGTCAGCCGAATGCCACGCCAACCAAGAAAAGGATTTTCTTCCGAAATAGGCAAGTACGGCAGTGGCTTGTCGCCCCCGACGTCTAAAGTGCGCATCACCACAGGTTTGTCAGGATAGCCGCTCAGCACTTTACGGTATAACTCAATCTGCTCTAATTCTGTTGGGAAGCGACTGCGCATAATAAATGGAAATTCAGTCCGATACAGACCCACCCCATCGGTTGAATCGGATTGATTGGTTTCCAGTTCAATCGCCAAACCCGAGTTAACCATCAGATTAAATTTCTGGCCACAGGCACTTTGGGTATTCAAATAAAGTTCGGCCTGATAACGGGCGTTCAATTCAGCATCTTTGCTGATCAATTGCCGGTATTCATGACATATCGCTTCAGCTGGCGACACCAGGATATGCCCCTGGTAACCATCCACAATCAAGCGCTGACCCTGCCATTGCATCAACGGCAGCTCATCGACCCCCATCACGGCCGGAATACCAAGACCGCGCGCCATAATTGCAGCGTGCGAGTTGACTGACCCTTTTAAGGACACCACAGCCACCAGCTGTTGTCTGGGAATTTCAGCCAGCATAGTGGCCGTGACATTCTCTGCCACCAGCACCACAGCTTCCGCCAATTTATAATGACGCTGTTCGGTATCGAGCAGGTGATTCAGCACACGCTGGCCTAAATCTCGGATATCAGTGCCCCGCTCACGCAGGTAAGCATCATCCATATCATCAAACTGACGGGCAAATTTCTCTACCACCCGTTTCAGGGCACTTTTGGCACACCAGCCATCGGCGATTTGCTGCTCAATTTCAGAACCCAAACTCGCCGCATCCAGCAATTGATGGTAGACATCAAAAATGGCCAAGGCGTCAGGGGGTAAATGACCAGACATCCGATCGGCTAAACGATTAAACTCAGCTTTGGTGACTTTTACCGCCCGATAGAATCTGGAAAGCTCCCGCTCGGGATCATCGGTTTTCTGCAGCGAAATGGCATCAAAGTCACTGGCAGGCTGTAACACCAAGCCTTCGCCAATGGCGATGCCAGGTGCGCCAATCAGCCCCTGTAATTGGCCGACATGCACCTGTAAACTGGAACTCTGACTGGCTAGCTGACGCATCTCAGCATGGACCAATACAGATGCCAGCTGCACGCCCAGTGTCACCAGGAATGATTCTTCATCTTCGCTAAATACCCGCGAGGCGGACTGCTGAATGGTCAGTACACCCAGGACCTTGCGATGGTGAATAATGGGACAGCCTAAAAAAGCAGAAAAAACGTCTTCACTGACTTCAGGTGTCACTTTAAAACGGGGATGAGTGTGGGCTTGCGCTAAGTTAATGGGTTCTTCGCGCTGGCCCACCCAACCAATCAAGCCTTCGGAAAAACCAATCGACACCTTGCCAATCGCATCCGGGTTCAGTCCGTCAGTGGCCATCAACATAAAATGTTGTTGCTGATAGTCAGCCAGATAGACTGAACAACATTCAGTCTTCAGTGCATGCTTAACGTTACTGACCAAGCCAGCCAATGCTTTGGCCAACGCAGGTTCTTGCGCAACATCCTGTACAATACGCCTGAGCTGACCCAGCATAACATCCCCTCACAATCCCGGATGCAGGGCAGCCGGGTATTATTTCTTTTTAACTTCACGACGAATAAATGGCAAAGCGACCGGGGCAAACTCTTTCATCACTTTACGGTAAACTTCCCGTTTAAAAGCGACAACCTGACGCACCGGATACCAATAACTGACCCAACGCCAGTCATCAAATTCCGGATGTGTCGTTTTTAACAGATTGACATCTTCATCCTTACAGGTCAGACGCAGCAAAAACCACTTTTGCTTTTGTCCGATACACACAGGGCTAGAATCGCGGCGAATCAGTCGTTTTGGCAGTTTGTAGCGGAGCCAATGTTTGGTCACAGCTACAATTTCAACATCTGCCGGCAATAATCCGACTTCTTCATTTAATTCCCGATACATGGCTTGTTCCGGAGTTTCTCCGTCATCAATACCACCCTGTGGATACTGCCAGGAATGCTGGCCAAATCTGCGAGCCCAAAACACCTGTCCCTGGTGATTACAAATCACTATGCCGACATTGGCCCGAAAACCTTCGGCATCGATCACACTAACCTCTGGCTAATTCACAACAGCGTATGAAAAGATTCTTTCATAAAGTCGCGATCACAGCAAACGGTATTTATCGACAGCTTCACAATAGTTATCCACAGATATGACTGTTCGCAACCGAGCATTGTGCACTTCTGCACAGCCCCTGTAGATAAATCTGTGTGTATCCATGTTTTTATCCCTGAATAACTTTGTTTATGCTGAATAAAGCAACTGCTCTAAAATTATCATTTATTGAAAAATCATAGTGTTACAGTCAAATATCACGGATGAAAACTCATTTTCCGTTGTGCATAAGTTCGATTGCACACGAAATAACCAGTTAAAATTAAAAAAAAATGTTAGTTTGCCCAGTAGCAAATCAGAGGTTGACATGCAAGTAAAACCCCCTACCGACATTGCAGAATTAATCAACAGATCCCAGGCTTTGGCCGGTTTTACCCTAGGTGAAATCGCGGCGCAATTAGAAGTGCAATTGCCGGCGAACTTAACCCGGGATAAAGGCATTGTAGGCCAGTTGCTGGAATTGGCTCTGGGCGCCAGTAGCGGCAGTAAAGCCGAACCGGATTTTCCACATCTGGCAGTAGAACTGAAAACCTTGCCTATTGATGCCGCTGGCAAACCACTGGAAAGTACCTATGTCTGTGTCGCGCCATTGACTGACGTCACAGGCCAGCACTGGGAAACCTCCTGGGTCTGTCGAAAATTACAACGGGTATTGTGGGTGCCTATTTGGGCTGAGCGGCAATTACCTTTGGCAGAGCGCGTGATAGGTCAGCCATTTTTATGGCAACCGGATGCAGCGCAACAAGCATTGCTGCAACAAGACTGGGAAGAACTGATGGAGTTTATTGTGCTTGGTGGCATTGACCAGATCCGTGGGGCCCATGGCAAAGTGCTGCAACTAAGACCCAAAGCAGCCAACAGCAAAGCCCTAACTGCAGCAATCGGCAGTCAGGGTCAGCCAATCCAGACCCTGCCGCGTGGTTTTTATTTAAAAAGCAGCTTTACCCGGTCTTTACTGCAACAGCACTTTGGTGAGCATTTAGCATAAGCTGTTATTGATACTTCGCCAGGATGGCTTGGTAATTGCCATTTTGTCGAATCGCCTGTAACGCCTGATTAAATGCCGCGACCTGGGCTTCACTGACGGTATTTTTACCAAACATCAGATAGACATCGGTTTGGCCCAAATCAATACTGTGCTGGCCAATCTGATCCGCCAGCCCTTTACGCCTGAGCATAGAGCCACCAACCAAACTGTCTTCAAACATGGCGTCAATTTCTTCGTCTTGTAAACGTTTTAAGTTTAATTCGCTCAGCGGTGATTCGACAAAGGCCGCTTTGAGATTATCGTCGTTATAAAAGCCGGCGACAGTTTCGCCATAGTAATAGTCACTGACAATGCCGACTTTTTTGCCTGCCGCCAGCAACTCAGCCAGATTGGTATACTGCAACAACGCAGTATCAGTCGAACGGATAAAAAGCACGAATTTCTCATTGCGGTAAGGCTCGGAGAAATATGCAAAACTTTCTCTGGCCGCCGTTTTGGAAGCACCGGGTAGCAGATCCAGTTCCCCCCTTTTCAGGGCACTGATGAGATCGGTCCAATTGCCCTGACGAAACTCCAGCTGACATTGCATCTGATCCGCAATCGCCTGGATTAATTCAATATCCAGTCCAGCCGCTTTTTGTTCCATGCCAACATACTGATAAGGCTCCCAAGCTTCAAAACCAAGGCGGAAACTACAGGCCGTATTGGTCTCTGGCGTCTTGGCAACAACAGCTGCTGAGGGTTCAGCCGCGGGCTGAGCAACTCCGGACGCGGGCGTGGTGGCAGGGGGCACTGATTCTGGTGCAGGTTTGCAACCAGCCAAAGACAAGAATAAAGCACAACTACACAGCAAAATTTGAAGGTTCATAAGCTGCCTCATTGAGTAGTTTACCCAGACCGGACTGTCCGGTTAAGTCTGTTCAAAGCAAGCTTAGTGCATCTTTTTGTAATTTACAGAGTAACTTAGAATTTGTTGTTGCAATAGACATTACCATTTACTGAACTTTGACCTGCTGCCAGACCCATTCTGTGATCTGCTGGCCTACTCTGGCCTGTTGGCGCCAAATGCCATTTTCCAGACTCCATTGAAAACTCTGCACCTGACGGTTTGAAGCATCCGAACTGAGCTCAGACCATTCCTGATACTGACTACCATTAATAGCAAAACGCCCCGCAGCCGCGGTCGGCAATTGCGCACTGCTTGACTGACTGACCGTACTGAAATGTTGATCGGCAATCACCTTGATGGCTTTGAATTGGCTGGCATCCTGCGCCGATATCAAAGAACCATCCAAGGCTAACTGGCGCAATTCTAACAGTCGCCAGCTGCCATCCAGCACTGAACTACCGGGTAGATATTTTTTCTCGCCATGGGTTAAGGCCAGGCCATAAAAAAGACTGGAGCAAATCAGCACCAGCCCTAATAAAAACCCTGAATAATAATTCATCTGAACGTCCCGTGCCGCTAACCTGAGGCTGCTGATTTTTTGCTGCTCCGATACTAGCGACAATTGTGACGCAGAACCAGAGCTTGTTCAGAAAAATTTATCAATATCAGAACATTATAAACAATCTAACTCTCAAAACTTGGCAACAATCAACCTGCGGCATCAGCGGGAGTCTGCCTGGCTGAAGCAGGGAGTGAATAGCGCAAAATTCTCGCCAGTACAGTGCCATATTGGCGCATAAAACTACCACTATGGTATGGAATTTGGTAACGCTGCGCTATCGCTTGTACCTTTGGAGCCAGTTCCAGGTAACGACTTGCTGGCAAATCCGGAAACAAATGGTGCTCAATCTGACAGCTCAAATGACCGGTCAAAATATGAAACCAGCGCGGGCCGGTAAAATTCGATGACCCCAGCATCTGGCGTAAATACCAGTGGCCACGACTTTCACCTTCACATGCTTCGGCACTGAAGGTATAGACTTCAGCAGTAAAATGACCACAAAAAATAACTGTCGAAGTCCACCAGTTGCGGATCAGATTGGCTAGTAAATTGCCAAACAAGACCTGTAAAAATAACGGACCAGCAAGCAATGGGAACAGCAGATAATCTTTCAGCAACTGACGGGCGCCTTTACTGAAAAAGGCTCTTTTGAGCGCAGCATCACTGATCTGACTATGCCGATCAGCTTTTTTCCGGCCCGCAAAAACCCGCTGTGCCGCCAACTCGTGATAAGAAACACCCCATTGAAACAACGTGCTCAGCAGCAGGTAAGTGACAAACTGCCACAGATTGCGCAGCCGCCAGCGAAAATCATCACTCAGCCGCAGCAGGCCATAACCAAAATCGCGGTCTTTACCAATAATATTGGTATAAGTGTGATGTTCAAAATTGTGCGTCCGCTGCCAGGATTTGGCATCACAAGCGATATCCCATTCAAAAGTGCGGGAATTCAGATACGGATGATTTAGCCAGTCATATTGACCATGCAATACGTTATGGCCAATTTCCATATTATCAAGGATTTTCGCCAGCGCCAGCAACAGCACGCCAAGCGCCCACCACCAGGCCGACCAAAAGCCAGCCAGCAGCAACAAACGGCCACTGATGGCCGCCAGGCGCTGTACTGCTAATAATCGTTGCAAATAACGCGCATCTGTTTCACCCAAACTGGCGCGGGTCTTCGCAGCAAGCTGATCTAACTCTGCTGCTAATTGGTCAGCCTGCTCGGCTGATAAAAATTGTGATAATGTTCTCATCAAATTCTCTTTTGTACTGTCATCAACCAGTGACTGCAATGCCAACGCTATGGCCTCAGCCTTGGCTGGTTAAGTCAAGCTGCAGTGCTGTCACGGCTTCGGTTAAACAAAGTTGGATCATTTCAGCGCCGTTCCCAGATAATGCGCCTGTGAGGACGTTGCGGACCTGTCCTTGTTGTTTCTGACACAAGCACTGCAGACAAATGCCACGCCTGCAACCATAGCGGGGATTCAGCCCGGCTTGCTCCAGGCTTTGCAACAAGTTGCCCTGACTCAGCGTGTTGACCCTGCCAGCTTGCGTTTGAATGTCCAGGGGTTGTGCCTTGCCGCTCGCTGTGAGTTGCAGACCAAAAGATTCTTGCAAAATAGCCTGTGCTGGCACGCCCTGCTGTTGCAGCCAATGCTGCCATTGCTGGCTAAAACCTGTAGGTCCACAAAGATAACAACGCCGCTTGGCCACATCTGGTACCCAACCAACGAGCATCTCAGGACTGAGTCGGCCTGAAGTTTTGCTATGGATGAAGATCAACTGCAACAGCGGCCATTGTTCCTGCAGTTGCTTTAACTCAGTTGCCAGCACCGGATCTGCATCGCGTGAGCTGTAAATCAGTGTCAGCGGCTGAGTTAACCGGCTGATTGAGCTGAGCATGGCGTAGATCGGGGTGATACCACTGCCTGCGGCCAACATTAACAGCGGTTGCTGTTGCTGCTGCAACACAAAATCTCCGCTCGCAGCCGAGATATAACCTGGCGGTAGGTTTGCTATTTCGCCAGCCAGATAAGGTGTGAGTTGTCCGGCCGTTTGGATCTGCAGACACAAACTAATGCTGCCATCTTGCTGAAATTGTTGCAGCGATGAACTGATACTAAAAGTCCGGCTGACCGCCCTGCCATTGATTTCAACCATCAGCGTCAAATGTTGCCCCGGCAGAAAACCCGTCCAACGCCGCGACGGCTTGCACCTGAACAACAGAAACTGGCCCTGACGCTCTGCACTCACCCACTGCACCCGATACCAACCCGCCCGATAACCCGGTTGCCATAACCTGAACAAGGGTTCCAGATAACTCTGCAGCGAGGGCTGTACCAACAAAATACGACACAGTTGCTGCCACAACGGCCTGAACCAAGCAAACCAGGAACGCACGCCGCTAGTCGGCTTTTGGTGCGTGGTTGCCCGCATAAATTGCGCTGTTTTTAAATCACTCATAACCACCCCCTTAAATTCAGCGCACATTTGTACTCTATTTTAAGAGGTGGATCCAGCCTAAAAACAAAAAATAAACAGTTTAAAGCAGGCAAAAAACAAGGGATTTTGGAAAAAAGTTAACATATGACAGATATTCAGCGCACAAGTGTAACTAAAATAAAGTAACAGTTGTACTCTGAAATAAAGTAACTGCTGGCCACAATCAGTTTTATCTTCGGGAGTTTTGGTTGCAGTCAGAGCCGGAAACAGTACACTCAGTTTTGCCATACGACTGATTCAGCGCCGGCTCAGTTAGCCGGCTTAACATCCATCGCGCTGACTGCTTCTCCCGACAATGTTATAAAAGGATTGATCATGACCTACCGGCAGCCATTCTCCTGGCTATTTTGGCAGACGCTTTCCCCTCTCACGCGACCACTACTGTTGCTGCTTTTTTGCTGTGGCATGCTGCCATGGCAACAAGGGATGGCAACGGAACCAAACCTAAGCGCCAATCTGCCGAGTGCACTCCACCCCTGGTTACCTTGGGTGCAACAACGCCATCCGACGGCAACCTGTCCCTGGCATCAGCAAGGTGAAGCGCGCCAATGTGCCTGGCCGGTCAGTACCAAAATTGCCGTCAGTGCTCAAGGCGGACAATTTCAAACCGAGGTGTTAATGTTCAGCGCTGGTTGGTTGGCGTTACCTGGGGATATCCGGCATTGGCCCCAACAAGTCCAGATTGAACCGCTGCCACTTGAGCAGCATTTCGCCCGCATCAGTCAGCCGCAGACGACACCGCTCACAGCGCTGATCCGCGATCAAGCAGGTCAACCACAGTTACAACTGCCGGCTGGCCGCTGGCAAATCAGCGGCCACTGGCAATGGCCAGCACTACCTGCTGAACTTAGTTTACCGCCACAATATGGCGTGCTCAGCCTGCGACATCATGACAGCAAACTGCAACCCGCGCAGTTGGAGGTCCGGCAACAACGTTTACAACTGGCAAAACCTGATGACAAGGCTGCTACAGCCGACAGCATACAAATTCAGGTACAACAACTCTTTACCGATGACATTCCGGGCCAGCTCACCACTCTGTTACACCTTGAGGTCGGTGGCCAGGCCCGACAACTGGTATTACCCGCGGTTCTGCCCGCAGGATTTACGGCCATCGGACTGGACAGCGAGCTTCCTGCGTTGCTCGGTGCCGATGGCAGCCTGACATTACAATTACAGGCTGGGCAGACCCAAGTCAGGCTGTACAGCCAGACACTGCTCCCCCAAACGAGCATTGAGATCCCAAGCCGCGCCGCGCCCTGGCCGACAGCAGAAATTTGGGCTTTTGCCGCCCGGCCGCAATTTAGGACTGTTCAGCTGTCTGGTGGCAGTCAACTGGATCCGAGCCAAACCTCAGTTCCCTCGGATTGGCAGCACTATCCACTGCTGTTATTACAGGCTGGCGACCAGTTGCGATTGACCGAACAACAACGCGCCGGCACCAGCCAGCCGGGCACCATGGATCTGAAGAAAAAACTCTGGTTGAATTTTAGTGGGCAGCAATTGACCATCCAAGACCAAATTGATGCACAAACCGGCCAGTACAGCCGGCTGGATGCCAGCCCCGGTTATACACCGGGCCGCATCGATATTAACGGGAGCCCACAATTAATCACCCAACTGCCAAACCAACCGAGTGGCGTAGAAATCCGCCAGTCATCTTTTAACCTACAAGCATTGACCAGCTTCCCTTTGCTGTGGCAAGGTTTAGCGGTGACGTTACCCAGTAGTGGCTGGCAACACGATTTTGCGAAGGTGAGTTGGCAACTGGTATTGCCACCCGGCTGGAGTTTATTAACGGCCAGCCGCGTCGATGCGCTCTCAGGGAGCTGGCTACAACGCTGGGACCTATGGGACATCTTTTTTGTCATGCTCGTCAGTGCCAGTTGTGTCAAACTGCTCAGATGGCCAGTTGGCTTATTGGCTTTTGTCAGCCTGGTGCTGAGCTATCATCGACCAGATGCACCACAATGGCTCTGGTTAAGTCTGTTGCTACTGCTGGCTTTACAGCGTATTGCCAGCGGCAAATGGGCGGCTGGATTACAAAAATTACAACTACTCAATGCTGGACTGCTGTTACTGGTCCTTGGCGGTTTTGCCGTGTCGCAGCTGCGACAAGCCATTTATCCACAGTTGGCACAACCCTGGATGACGATGCACGCCGACCAGTCCAGAGTTGAGCCTGCACCACATGCCATGATGCAAGGTGCAGCAGACCCCACCACTGTCAGCAGTGATGCCAGCCTAGCCGAAGCCGCTGCCAGTGCCGAAGCCGCTTATCAGGCAGCGAAACAGCAACAAAAAGCCAGTCGCGCAGATAGCATGTCCGCAGCCCAACAGCAGGAGCAGGCATTTTTATCGGTCCAACTGGTCGATCCCCAAGCCAAAATTCAAACTGGCCCCGCTCAACCTGAATGGTCCTGGCAAACGGTGACACTGGACTGGTACAGTCCGGTCCGCGTTGGCAGCGAAACCACCCTCTATCTGGTCCCCGCCTGGCTCAACCGGCTTGGTAATCTGGTCAGCCTGCTGCTGCTCGGGTGGTTGAGTTGGCAGTTACTGCAGGCAAGCTTTGCCACTTCCTGGTTGCAGTTCCGGCAACAACGGCAGCAACCATCAACCGAGCCAGCTGTTGGAGCCAGAATTGTCAGCGCTGTAATGCTCCTGTGTTCTAGCTTACTATTACCGGCTCCCTCACCCGCTTATAGCAATGAATTTCCGCCAGCCGAGTTATTAACGGAATTGGAGCAACGCTTGTTAAGCAAACCTGAATGTTTGCCCAATTGCAGTAGTATTGAGCAGTTACAACTCAGTCTGGTCGACAATCAAGCGCAAATCAGGCTGCAACTCCATAGCCAACTGCCACATAGTTGGCCACTGCCAGTGCCAGTAGCGCTGGTCAGTCAGGCCAGTATTGACCAGCAAGCGGCAGCATTGTGGCTGCAGGACGAGCAAGCCGTGTTGTTGTTACCCAAAGGCCGGTTCTGGTTGCAACTGACGTTAAATTTGAGCGAGCAACAGCAATTGACCATCCAACTGCCGCAACCCTGGCATCAGCTCAGTCAACAACTCAGCGGTTGGCAAGCAGAAGCCATGACGCAAAGCAGTGATGAAAGTCAGTTACAACAACAACGCCGCAGTCTGAGCTTTCACCGACTGGATGCCCACAGCGCCAAGGCACAGAACCCTAGTTTGCTTCCCTCCAATCTGGCAGGCAGTGCCGTGTTGTTTCGCACCCTGGAGCTGGGGTTGCAATGGCGACTGCATAGCAGATTTGAACGTCAGGGCAAGCTGGATAAAAATCTGACCTTGACGCTTCCCCTGCTGCCGGGCGAACAACCGCTGAGCGCTCTGCCACAGCAGCAAGGTCAACTGCAACTGCAACTGGAGGCCGGACAAGCCGAATTAAGCTGGAGTTCTGCCTTGCCAAAAACCAGTCAGTTCCAATTTAAGGCGGCTTTACAGCAACCTTATGTCGAGATCTGGCGCATTGCCCATAGTAGTAAATATCATCTGCAAACGACCGGGGTTCCGGTGATTGAACAGCCCGAAGGCCATTTCCCCCTGCAATTCCACCCCTGGCCCGGTGAACAACTGACTTTGGCTATCACTGAACCTGCAAGTGTCCCGGCGGATAATCTGACCATCAGGTCGGTTGCATTAACCCAGCAACAGTATCAGGGCTTTGCCAGCACCAGCGTCAAGCTCAGCATCGACTCAGGACAAGCGCAGCCCTTTCGTCTGCAATTACCGCCTGGTGCCAGCCTGAAGCATTTGCAACTGGATGACAGTAACCTGGCCTTGCAAAGTGCAGATCAGGCCGGCACCCTGACGCTGACGCTCAAAGCGGGTTTACAACAACTGCAACTGACGTTTGAACAACAGCAACAGTCAGAGTTATGGCGGCAAACACCGGCACTGACGCTGCCAACCAGTGCTGGTAATCTCTATCTACAGTTGCAATTACCGGCCGATCGCTGGTTATTAGCACTGGGAGGTCCTGCGATCGGACCAGCTATTTTGTTTTGGGGCATGTTAGTGCTGTTACTGGCCTTAGCGCTGGTGTTGCCCAAACTGATCCGAAGCCCATTGCAAAAAAGACACTGGTGTTTACTGTTTGCTGGTTTAAGTACCCTCAGTTTCTGGTTACCGCTGTTATTGAGTCTGTGGCTGGCGGCGTTGAGCTGGCGCGGCCGGCAGCCGCTGATGGCGGATTATCGTCTGGCAAGACTCAGCCAATTGCTGCTGATCCTGCTCAGTCTGGTGGCACTGGTTAGCCTGTTATTATCCATTCCTTATGCCCTGCTGTCTTCGCCGCAGGTTTACCTGACTGGTAATGGCTCCAGTGCCGAAATTTTATACTGGTATCAGGATCAGAGTCCGGCCCTATTGAGTCAGGCCTGGGTGTTATCGTTACCGCTGTGGTGTTATCAACTCGCGATGTTGTTATGGTCGTTATGGCTGGCTTCGGCTCTGATGCAATGGTTGCCCTGGGCTTGGCGTCAAGTGAGTTTCGCTGGCTTTTGGCCTGGACCGGGCAGCACCACGGTCGCCCCTAACGACGCGCAAAGCAATAACGCGCCGAAAACCTAATGGCTTTTAGCCAAGCGCTAGCGCGATAAAAAAACCGCAGCCCTATCACTGGGCTGCGGTTTTTCCGTTTTTGGCCAGTCCGGCAGACCAGCACTGGACTGAAATTTAGCTTAACGCGGCCACTGCAGCTTCATAGCCTGGTTCATCAGCAGTTTCAGCGACTTGCTCTGTGTACAGCACTTTACCCTGTTCATCAATCACCACCACAGCACGTGACAGCAAAGCACTCAGCGGACCATTGGCAAAAGCCACGCCATAATCCTGACCAAAAGTTGAACGGAAGCTACTGCCATTCAGCACTTGCTCTAAACCCTCAGCGCCACAGAACCGGCCTTGGGCAAAAGGCAAATCAGCAGAAACGTTCAGCACCACGGTATTGTGCAGGCTGCTCAGTACCTGATTAAATTTACGCACAGAAGTTGCACAAGTTGGCGTATCTACGCTTGGGAAAATATTCAGCACCAGTCGTTTGCCAGCAAAATCTGCCAGCTTCACATCGGCCAGGCCAGCACCGGTCAGGGTAAAAGCCGGCGCCTGACTCCCCACAGCCGGTAATTCACCGACAGTTTGAAATGGATTGCCTTTTAAAGTTACAGTTGCCATCGAAAGTGCTCCTTTATCAATATCATCAACACCAATCCGCCACACCACAGGGCGCACAGACCGGTTATAAGAAAACCGGCTCCAAGAGTACCGCAGCTACCCGCAAAGCAACAGCGTCGCGCTAAAAATATTATCCCAAGCCATGCAGTGGCTCAGGACCAGATCAGCCAAATACCAACCCCCAGCATCAGGCTACCGGCCAGCCGGTTTAGCAGCCGGACATGCTGCGGCTGCGCTAATAACAGCCGCAGCGCTTTGCCGCTGCTGGCATAAAGCAACAAGCAGGCGAACTCCAATAACAGAATAATGCTGAGCAAGACCAACAATTGCGGCCAGAACGGCAAACGCTGATCGATAAAAGGCGGTAACAAGGCCATATGAAAAGCCCAGCCCTTTGGATTTGAGACGGCAGTGATGAAACCTTGCCAGCACAGCTGACGGCGCGAACTTTGCTGGTTTTGCGCTTCAGTCGGGATCGCCAGTTTGCCAATAGATTGCCACATCTGCCAACCGACATAACACAAATACAACCCCCCCAGCCATTTAAACACCACGAACAGCGCTGGCATACTGAGTAGAATCGCCGCCACCCCAAGCACCGCAGCAGTCGCCACCAAGGCAACCCCACACAGTTCTCCCCACATCATCCAAAGCGCGCGCCGCACGCCAACACTGATCCCCAAAGTCATCGACAAGGTCATGCATAAACCGGGCGTGATCGAGACAAAGAAAAAAGTCGGGATAAACACCGATAATAACGCCACATTAATCATCTTGGCTCCGCTGCTGCTTACCAAGTTGCGCCGACAAAGATGCTGCGGGTGCCCCGAATAACTGCTGCAGTCGCTGCTGCCAACTTTGGCTTTGCCGCCAGTCTTGATACATATGTCGCCACTCATAAAAAGTAATAATCAAAGGATTGACCGACTCAAACGCATCAGTGATGCCATAACGACAAGGTACTGTCGGATGTTCCGGTTCAAAAGTGCCAAACAACCGGTCCCAAATCACCAGCACACCGGCATAATTTTTATCGATATAAACCGGGTTGCAGGCATGATGCACGCGGTGCCAGGCCGGAGTATTAAACACCCAGCCAAGCCAGCCCCAGTGTTTGCCATATTGGGTATGCACAAAAAACTGAAATGCTAAATTAATCGCCACTACAGCTAACACCAATCGGACATCAAAGCCAAGCAAAATCAGCGGCGTCCAGAACAGCCACATGCCGGATAATGGATAGGTCAGACTCTGGCGAAATGCTGTACTGAAGTTCATCAGTCTCGAGCTGTGATGCACCACATGGGAAGCCCACAGCCAGCGAATTTGATGCGAAGCGCGATGGAACCAATAATACAAAAAATCCTGCAGTAAAAATAATAACAGCAAATTACTCCAGTCAAACGGCAACTGAAACCAGGCATACTGACTCAACCAGTAAAAAAATGGCATTAATAACAGCAGTGCCAGCGCATCCCCTGCTTGATGTAACAACGCCAAGCCAACATTCGCTAAGCTGTCACGCCACTGGTACAGGGCTTTTCCGCGGCGACTGCTCAACCACCACTCCACTGCAATACAAAGCAAAAATACCGGACTCAGTCCGATTAAAATCCATTCGACCGGGATCATCAACACCTCCGCCACGCAACAACTGCAGCAATACTGCTGACAATATCAGACAAAATACATTTTAGCAGCGACACCCATGGTAAAAGTCTGCCCAAGCGGACTGCACTAAAAAGGTGAAAGTACGCCTTGTCTGCAGGCAAATCATGGCGCCCAGACAGAAGCCTGCCAATAAAAACAAATTAAATCATAGCTTTAAATTCATGCTGACTTGGTATAGCAGTTGCTGGATGTCTAGCGGAGCCTGCTGTGGACTCGCACTGACACTACAGGCAGGGACTTCGCCCCGGCTGTCGTCGAATTGCCATCTGCTGGCCTTACAGTGACCACCACGACGGCCACCATCAAACCACAGTTGAAGGAGCACAGGCATGGCTGAACTAGGGCAACGCAATCACCCACAACGGGATCTGCTGGAAAAGGAACTGCAACAACGCTTTTTCCCGGCGCTACAGGCCCCCTGCCGCATCTGTCATTTTATGCTGACACTGGCAGCAAGCTCACGCCAGGCCGAATTTGGCCTGATGCAACAAAGAGCAGCGGCGCTGGGTGTGGTTTTGCAAGAAGGAGATACCGATCTCAATCTGCAGTTTGATACTTTTATGCTGCGCTGGGAAAGACACAGCGAGTTTTCCACTTTTAGTTTTATTTATCCCGGTGCCAGTGCAGATTTTCTGCCACCAGAGCAGTATTTACCGGCAGCGGACTGGTTTGATTTATTGCCAGGACAATTATTCCGCGTGGTTCAGTTGCTGATAGTGCAAACTGAACCAGCCGTGACACATGTGCCTGAACTTAGTCGCAGCTTCACCACTGAACACTGTATTTCCAGTCTGGTGGCAGGGCAACAAGCCCGAATTTGGACTGATTTTCGCAAACACCCGGAAGGTGGCGGCCGGATCCTGTTATCAGATGCAGGTTTATCCGCCAGCGCGCTGGCAAGGCTGGTACAACAATTGTTTGATTTGGGTAATTATCGCAAACTCAGTTTACTTGGGTTCCCGCAAAGTCGTCAGGCCGTTATCCATCTCCATCAATTAGAACAACAGCTATCCGATATTACCCACCGGATCGAACAAAAACAGGGCTCGGATGAGCATCTACTGCATGAAATCAGTCAAATGGCCGCCCAGACTGAGCATTTAATTGCCAATAACAGCGCCAGGCTGGAAGCCAGCGCAGCCTATTACCAACTGACACTGGATCGACTCAAAGCATTGCGGGAGAGCCCGGTGGCCGGTTTTATGTCATTGCAGGATTTCTCCGAACGGCGTCTGACCCCTGCTTTTCGTACCGCACAATCGGTGTTGCAGCGCCAGGCCAACTTATCCAGCCGACTCGGTCGTTCGACCGAATTGTTACGCACCCGCATCAACCTGCAACTGGAGCGGCAAAATTCCGCCTTGCTGGCTTCAATGGATCAACGCGCCAGACAACAGTTGCAACTGCAAAGTGCAGTTGAGCGGTTGTCGACTGTGGCCATTTGTTATTACGCGGTGCAGTTGCTGGATAAATGCTGGAAGTCGTTACTGATGCTCTGGCCTGAATTACCACTGAGTCAGTTACAAGCACTGAGCTTACCCCTGGTGATCCTGTTACTGGCAGCTTGGTGGTCGAAGTTCCGCTAACCAGCACTGAGCGCAGCGGGCACTGCGGCAACGGGCCAGCCTGGTAGCGACGGCTTAGGCTGGAAATCTCAACTGCATCGTACACTGCAGCCGCTGGCTATCGGTACTTGACTGGGGATGAGTGCAGATCAGATGAAAGCTGGCATCCATCCGTGCAGCCCAGAACTGGCAACTCCACAGCAACCAACAGACATCCTCTGCTGGTTGTTCAGGCGCGGGCAGCGCCACCCCCTGCAACAGCAGACGCCAGTCATCGGCTTGCTGCGGCCATTGCAGCAGCTTGGCTTGCCAGTGGGCAGCAATGTCAAATTGTAATTCCAACGTGATAGCAGGTAACTGTGCTTGCCGTTGTAAGCACAACGGGGAGGCGGGTTCACACCAGTCCAAGCCAGCGCTGAGCATCAGGCTTAGGCATTGCCGCAACGCCAACGGACAAACCCTCAGTTGCCAGTTATTTAAGGAAGGAGCCAACCTTAGTGGATCGGCACTGAGTTGCTGTTGCGACAACATCAATGGCCAGAGCAACTGCAACTGCTGGCTTACATCAATGCTGGGCCAATCATCCCCACAATGCGGTGGCGCTGATGACGACAGCAGGCTTTGTTGCCATTGGCTTGAGAACAAAATTAATTCCCGCAGCTGCTGCCATTGCGCCTGATAACAAAGCGTCTGCAGCGGTTCAGCCCCCAAGGGCAAGGGTGCCAGTAACCGGTGCGCCAGCAACAAATTAACGCGACACAAAGTACTCGATTGGCGCAGACCGGCTTGTTGTTGCTTGATCCCAGTCTCATCACTGATGGTGCCATAGACAGTCACCACTTCAGCTGCATGATCCCGCCAGACATAAAGCCGGAATAAACCAAACAGCGACTGCCCCTGCCGATTGCTGAATTGATAATGCTGGCAAAACTCATCTAACTCAGTGGCCAATAACAATTGCAGATCCTGCTGAAATAACAGGCCGTCAGCTGCGGACATCGCATCAATCAACACTTGCTGTTGGGCGATGGCCAATGGACGTTGATAACCCAGCAGGCGCCAGCAACTATCGGAATAAAAAGCATCACCCGTGCTCAAATCAAACTCAAACCAAGCCAGTTGACTGATTTTTAAGACCTGAGCTTGTCGTTGCGCATTGTCAATTAATAGCTGATGCTGTTGCTGTAACTGCCCGGTTAATTGCCGTTGTAATAACACTGCTTGGTAGCGACGTAAATTCACCAGCGTCAGGCTGATAAACAGTAAAATAGCGAACGAAAGCGCAGCCAGTAAAGCCCAGATATTTGGCTGTGGTAAGTGCTGCTGAATATAAGCTGCTGGCGCCTTTAGCTCGAGCAAAAATGGCTGACCGTAGAGCTCAAGCGGCAGTTGTTGCTGCAGCACACTCGATTGCGCAAAAGCTGCAGATTGAAATAATAAACCCCGGACAGGTCCTTGCTGCACGTCATACCAGCGAAATTCCAGTTGCTGCTGCGACGCGACAGACTCTGACACCGCCACGAAATCTCGGATCCGAAAGGCCACATAGACCAGATGTTGCAGCGCTGCCAGTTTTTGCTCAGCCGATTTCAGCGCTCGGCCGCTGCGATAGACAGGTTGCATCAAAATTAATCCTGCCTCAGCATTACCGCTATGGTCCTGCACCAGCACCACCGCCGGGGTTAACGCAGCCTGCGCCAGGCTGGCTGCACGCAAAGCGGTTTGACGGCGCATCGGATCACTGAATAAATCATAACCAAGCACCGGCTGATTCAGGGCAGTAAAAGGTTGAATGTGGCTGACCACGGCATAACTGTGACGCTGGCCAGCTGGATAAATGGCAAATTCGCGTAAACCCTGTGCCTGCATCCAACGCTGAAATCCAGCGACTTCTGCTGGCAACAACAGCTTTGCGATGCCGAAGGCCTGGATGGCGGGATAATTTTGCTCCAAGGCTAAAGCTTCGGTAAATTGCTGCCAATCCAGATGTTGTACCTCAGTCGAGGCACTGACAAAAGCCGCGCCACTGTTCACCAGTTGTTCAATGTCGGCGAACTGTTGCTGCAGGCTCTGCGCCAGCGCCATCGCGTGCTGACGAAAAGTCTGTTGTTGCTGACGCAGTATTTCAGCCCGGTACGGGAACCAATACGATAGGATCAGTACCAGTAGAACCACAAAAATGGTGAGCGGCAACAAATTATGCCGACTGCAACTTAATGCCCAGCTTGACTGGACTGAGTCGCTTTGAACTGTCGGCGGCATGTTAATGGCCATCGATTGGCCTTAATGTTGCCAGCTTAAACTTTCGCACCAAAACATAGATCACCGGCATCTCCTAGTCCCGGCACTATGTAGGCCTGACTGTTTAGTTGCTGATCCAAAGCCCCCAGCCAGAATGAAGCCGGAAAATCTAGCTGTTGCTGTAAGAGTGCCAGACCTTCAGGCGCAGCAATAGCAGCAGCAATATGCAAGCTACGTGGCGCGCCCTGAGATTTCAGCCCATGCCATACTTTTAACAGCGAAGCGCCAGTTGCCAGCATCGGATCGATGAGGATCAAATCACGGCCGGCAATAGCTGGCGCTGCGCTGTAGCCTAAGAAAATATCCATTTCGGCGTCTGTACCACCTTCCTGCCGGTAAGCGCCAACAAAGCCACTATCGGCACCATCAAACATCTCCAGAAAGCCTTGATAAAATGGCAGCGCAGCCCGCATCACACAAACCAGCACCGGTTGCTGTGCTAAATCAGCCACTGTGGCAGTGCCAAGCTCAGTCGTCAGTTGGTAATGCTGATATGGCAATTGTTTTGACACTTCATAAGCTAACAGAGCGCCAAGTCGCTGCAAATTTTGCCGAAAACGCCAGCGGTCTTGTTGGATCTTCGGATCACGCAACTGCATGAGAATAGTTTGAGCAATAGAAAGATGTTGTTGTAATTGAAAAATATGCATAACGGTTCCTGTTCTTTCGTCTGCAACAGTGTATACAAGGTTCAGTAAAATTGCCCGTTTGCGCTGCAAAGCCAACGACCGTTGCTTGAAAAAAACAACGCCGCCTCCATTTCCTGAACAGTAGCATGACGAAGGACTGGCGATGGATTTGAATATAGGGCTCATTTTTTTGCTGACCGCGCTGGTGCTGACCGCTATTTGTTGGCCCTGGTATCGCCAGCGTCAACGACAGCGCTTGATTGCCGACACCGCTTTTCCCGCCGATTGGCGCAAAATTTTGCGCCAGCAATTGCCACTGTATCGCAGCCTACCGGCCGATTTACAGCTCAGATTAAAAAAGCTAATCCAACTATTTTTGGCGGAGAAACAATTTATTGGCTGTGAAGGACTGGAAATCAGCGATGAAATCCGTCTCAATATCGCCGCTCAGGCTTGTTTGTTGCTGCTCAACCGCCCCGGTGCATTATTTCCAACATTGCGGACTATTTTGGTCTATCCGGCCGCCTATCTGGTGCCCCAAGTGCAGGCGGATCAGGCCGGCGTGGTCAGTAATCAGCTGCAACTGAGGCTGGGTGAATCCTGGCAACAAGGGAAGGTGATTTTATCCTGGCCGGACAGTCAGCACGGCGCGGCCTTACCGCACGATGGCCATAATGTGGTGTTACACGAATTTGCCCATCAACTTGACCAGGAAAATGGCGGTGCGAACGGTGCGCCATGGCTACCAAGCGCCCAAGCCTACCGCGACTGGAGCCAGGTATTAAGCCGCGAGTTTACCTTACTGCAGCAACAACTGGCACAAGGACAACAATCATTATTTGACCCTTATGCGGCCACCAATCCGGCCGAATTTTTTGCCGTGATTACCGAAGTATTTTTTGAGCAGCCGCAGTCGTTTTTACAACAACATCCGGCGCTGTATCAGCAACTACGCAATTATTACCGGCTGGATCCTAGCTTGTGGTCCTGTTAGTGCTGTTGATTCAGCGATAATTCAGCCCCACTGCTCCATGCTGATACACAAAGGTCCTCAATCCAGAGGCACAAGTGGAGATAGCATGATGCGTCGCATAAATGCCAGCTTTAACATCCGTTCCCAATCCGTTCTTTGGCTGACCGCCGCCACATTCTGCCTGGCCGTTAGCGCTGCCGCCCAGGCTGCCGATGTCAGTCTGAGTCTTCATGGCCAAGTGGTACCTGGTTTGTATGGCCAAGTCCAGATCAGTGAACCTGGCCGTACCGTGATTTACCATGAACCGGTGCGGGTTTATCATCATCCGACCACTGAAGTGCGTTATTACTCGGCGCCTGTGTATGTGCAGCCGATTATTATTCATGCACCGAAAAAACACCGCCGCAACTGGAAAAAACATTGTCATGCCTATCAGGCTTGTGGCCGTCAGGTGCAGTTTGTCGATCACTATCAAGCGCCACGCTATCGTAACCATACCGTGGAAAGTTATGGTTATGGCCAATCGCGAGATGGCGCGCGGGAAGAGCACCGCCATTATCATCAAGGGCATCACTAACGAGCGGCTGTCAACAAGGAGATAGCAGCCGCTGGTAGAAAATAGTCGCACTTTACTGTTGATAACGGGATAATAGCGCTTTTATGTAAGCAGGAACTGAAGATGAAAATTGAACAGAACAGCGTGGTGCAACTGCACTATCAACTGAGTGACGACACAGGTCTGATTGAAGACTCCGCCAAAGGCGAACCGCTGTTATATTTGCATGGTCACCAGAATATGCTGCCAGCCATTGAAGTGGCGCTGCTTGGTAAAGCTGCCGGTGATGAGGTTGAACTGACGTTAGCACCTGCGGATGCCTACGGTGAACGCCGCTCAGATGCGATTCAAAGTGTGCAGGTGAAACATTTACGCGGTGCCAAAAAATGGCAGCCAGGCATGATGGCCGTGGTAGAAACCGAACAAGGCCCACGCCAGGTGACTATTGTCAAAGTAGGCATGTTTAAAGCCGAAGTGGATACCAACCATCCACTGGCTGGCAAAACACTAACCTTTAAATTTAAAGTACTGGCTATTCGTGCTGCCAGCGACGAAGAAATTGCCCATGGTCATGCCCATGGCATTGGTGGCCATCACCACCACTGATCGCTGTTTGCCAGCAGCCATCGCAGTGCAGGTCTGAGCTCAGGCGGTTACTGCGATGGCAATCTTGGGTCACGCAATACAGACCTTTACCAAAATACAGCTGCAAAACAGGCCCGAACAAGGTAAAATTGCTGCCTTCTGCTGTCGCCGCTTGAAATGGAAACTACGTTGCCTACGCCTTCACCTTTGGATAACATGCAATTCGATAACTACCGCGAACCCACACCTGCGGTGGCTACGCCAACTGAAACTGTCACCCGACGTCGTTCGCTGGTGCCTTGGTTGCTGGTGTTATTATTGCTATCCTTAGTGGTGCTGGCTGGCTATGAATTACATACCTCCTATTACAGTGCGCCGAAAATCAGCCAGTATGCCTCGACTTTAACTTATCAGTTACAACAAGGCCCAGCCAAACAGGTGGTCTATCCGCAAGCGGGGCCGTTCGACGAACGCCATGGCTACAGCCGATTACCTGAACTGCTGAAACGACTGCAAGAGCGTAATTTTAATATCACAGCCCAGGCTGAGTTTTCTGGGGCCTTACAACATTATGCCAGCCAGGGGTTTTTCCCACCCTACCGGGAAAAAGTCCAATCCGGGCTGTTTTTAGCCGATTGTCGCAACCAAACCTTATTTGATTTTAATTATCCGCAGCGGGTCTATCGCGACCCACGTGACATTCCAACCATGGTGGCGCACAGTCTGCTGTTTATTGAAAACCGCAATCTGTTGCAAATGCCTGCCATGGCTAATCCGGTGATGGACTGGCCGCGTTTTGTGATGGCGGCGCTCAGTCAAGCTGGTAAAATTGTTGGCATGGGCGGACAGTCCGCTGGTGGTAGCACTTTGGCCACCCAGATTGAAAAATTCCGCCATTCGCCGATGGGCTTGACCCAAAGTTTTCGGGATAAAGCTATTCAAATCATTTCCGGCACTATTCGCGTCTACCAACAAGGGGCGAATACCATGGGGATGCGCACCCGCATCGTGCAGGATTATCTAAACACAGTGCCTTTGTCGTCAGCGCCTGGCCATGGCGAAGTGCATGGCATTGGCGATGCACTCTGGGCCTGGTTTGGTTCTGATTTTGACCGCGCTAACCAGTTATTACGTCAACCAGCTAGCGCAGAGACGGCCACAGAGCGGGCACAGTATTTCCGCCAGGTGGTCGCTCTGATGATTGCCCAGCGCCGCCCTTCTTATTACTTGCTGCAAGGTCATGCTGATCTGGAACAATTGATCAACAGTCATATCCGTTTGCTGGCCCGCGCTAACATTATTGATGCATCGCTGCGGGATTTAGCCCTGGCGCAAACGCTGACCTTCCGCACTGCCAAAGCCAATAAATCGCGCGCAGAACAAGATGCCCGGAAAGGGGTCAACGCTGCCCGGCTGCGGCTGGGTAACTTATTGAATCAACCTATGTATGATTTAGACCGGCTTGATTTGACCGCCCGCAGTACCATCCATGGTGATGTGCAACAAAAAGTCAGTGCTTATCTGCGCAGTCTGGCCAAGCCTGAAACTGCTGCCCAATATGGCCTCTTAGGTGACCGGCTGTTAAAAGCCAGTGGCACCGCCGAAGTGTTGTACAGCTTCACGCTGTTTGAAAAAACGCCGGATGGCAACAGAGTCCGGGTACAAACCGACAGTACCGATCAGCCTTTTGACCTGAATGAGCACAGTAAACTGGAGCTGGGTTCGACGGCAAAACTACGGGTCTTAGCCACTTATCTGGAAATTGTTGCCGAGCTGCATCAGAGCTTTGTTGATGAATTACCGGTCAATCTGCTGAATCTGGAAATTGCACCCCAGGATCACATCACGCGTTGGGCTGCTAATTATATGGCGAATACCACAGACCGCAGCCTGACCTCGATGCTGGATGCGGCGCTGAACCGTACCTATTCGGCCTCACCTGCCGAGCGTTTTTTTACTGGCGGTGGCTCGGCGGTATTTAACAACTTCGACAAAAAAGAAGACAGCAAAATTCCAACAGTGGCAGAATCGCTGCAACAATCACACAACCTGCCATTTGTCCGGCTGATGCGGGATATTGTCAGTTATTCCAGCAGTTATCAGACGCTGGGCAGCAGCTCATTATTGTTGCGCAATGATAAAGATCCAAAACGGGATGAATACCTGCGCAAGTTTATTGATAAAGAAGGCACTGAATTTTTACGCAAATTCTGGCGTAAATATCAGCAAAAACCGACCGAAGAGCGGCTGGAAGTATTTTTTGATGGTTTGAAACAAACGCCGGATCGACTGGCTGCCTCGCATCGATATTTATTACCAGGCTCTGATTTTACCGTTTTTAGCGCTTTTTTAACCAGTAAATTACCAGATGAACAGCTCACGGCGACTAAGCTGAATGAACTGTACAATAAATATGGGCCTGGTAAATTTAGCTTGCCGGATCAGGGCTATATCGCCAAGGTCCACCCGCTGGAATTATGGTTACTGAGTTATTTAAACCAAAATCCAGACGCCAAATTTGCCGATATGGTGGCTGCCAGCAGCGAACAACGCCAGCAAGTGTATCGTTGGTTATTTAAAACCAGTAACCGTAGTGCCCGCGACAGCCGGATCCGCATTATGCTAGAAGTCGAAGCGTTCCTGGATATCCATCAGCGCTGGGTCAAACTGGGTTATGCTTTTGATCACTTAGTGCCGTCATTAGGCACGGCCTTGGGCAGTTCAGGCGACAGACCGGCTGCATTGGCGGAACTGATGGGCATCATCCAGAATGACGGCATCAAATTACCGACCATCCGCATTGATAGTCTGCATTTTGCCGCAAGAACCCCTTATGAAACCAGACTGCAATACAATGCCAACGCTGGTGAGCGAGTGATGCGGCCAGAAGTCGCGCGGGCGTTGAAAAAGGCGTTAGGTCAAGTTGCGGAGCTCGGTACGGCCAGGCGACTGAATGGTAGCTTTGTCAAAGCAGATGGCAGCGCGCTGAAAATTGGTGGTAAAACCGGTACTGGTGATAACCGTATTGCCACCCAAGTGGTGCGCGGTAAAGTGATGGCTTCCACCGTCAACAACAGAACGGCAACCTTTGTATTTTACCTTGGCGATAACTACTTCGGCACTTTAACCGCTTTTGTACCTGGTAAAGGTGCCGATGACTTTAGCTTTACCTCTGCCCTGCCGTTACAAGTGCTCAAAGGCATGGCTCCGCTGTTAAAGCCTTATGTGGTGAAAGCAGACCCTATGTGTCAGGTGCCGACCAAAGGATGAATCCAGCTCGACGTCATCCGTTGGTTTGCACCGATGTTTGACGCTGAACCAGGCTGAGCTGATCAGTCTGGCGAGCCACTCTGTGATCAGGCTTGTCGGACTGCCCCAGCGAGGCTGCAGTCCAACTTACCGCTTAAACACTGCTTTAGATACGATGAACCATGGCTAGCTCTCAAGGTATGACGCTCAGGGCTGCGCCAAGACAAGCCTTGCGCCTGAGTGGCCGGATGAAATGCGATTAACTAATTTCCAAATACCCATGTGGCACTTTTTGCCGTAAAAACTCTTCCAACTGCACTTCATTTAACGGTCTGGCAAAGAAATAGCCCTGAGCATAATCACAACGAAATTTTTTCAGCAGTTGCAACTGTGCACGGTTTTCTACCCCTTCGGCCACCACTTTCAACTCCAGGTTTTGCACCATGGCGATGGTGGAGACAATAATCTGATAATCAGCATCATTTTCCAGCATGCCAAAGACAAAACTTTTATCAATTTTAATGATATCGACCGGCATTTGCTTCAGATAACTGAGCGACGAATAACCAGTGCCAAAATCGTCGATGGCAAACGAAAAGCCCATGGTTTTTAACTGTTTCATTGCTGCCAGCGTAGTTTCAATGTTTTTCACCAAGGTGCGCTCGGTTAATTCCAGCTCAAAATGATGCGCCGGTAATTTCAGTTCCTGTAGCCACTGCGCCAGTTTATCTGGTAACACCGGATCGAGGAATTGCTCAGCGGATAAGTTAATCGCAATCCGAATATCACGATAACCACGACCTATCAGTTGTTTTGCCAGCTGAAAACTACGCTGGAAAACCCAATAGCCCAACTCAATCATTTGCGGTGAGTTTTCCAAAATACCGATAAATTCATCCGGCGTTACAGTGCCGCGCACCGGATGCTGCCAGCGTAATAAAGCTTCAAAACCAGACAAGCGGCCGGTACTGAGTTCAATTTGTGGCTGCAAACTCAAACTGAATTGTTTTAATTCAATCGCTTCTTTGATTTCACTTTCCAACACCAAGCGTTTGGCCAACCGTTGATACATTTGTTGATCATAGAGCTGCGCACTATTGCCACCTTGATCTTTGGCTTCATACATTGCCATATCGGCCTGGCGGATCAGTTCATCCGGCGATGCCTGCGGGTTATCTGTGCTGGTTAAACCAATACTGGTGGAGATATAAAATAGCTGCGAGCCTAAGCTAATCGGCTGTTTAAAAGCATCAAAAATCCGCCTTGCCACTTGTTGTGGATAATCAGGCTCACTGGCTTCCGACAGCACCACCACAAATTCATCGCCGCCAAAACGGCAGGCAATATCAGAATTGCGGATACATGCGCGCAGCCGGGTCGCCGCTTCAACCAACAATTGATCACCGGCAGCATGGCCTTTACTGTCGTTAATTTTTTTAAAATCATCCAGATCCAGGAACAAAACAGCCACAGTGCCGCGCTGACGTTCCAAAGCCGCCAGACACTTTTTCAACTGAAACTGCAACATATTGCGATTTGGCAAGCCGGTCAGCAAGTCAAACATCGCAATGTTTTCCAGCTCCTGGGTATTGAGTTCAATTTGCTGATGCAATTGTTCCAGTTCAATACTAAGTTGTTGTGCCGCCTGCGTCAGCACATCCACTTCATCCTGAAACATCAGCGGCGGATGGGTACTGCGTTGCCGAAATTGCACAAACTGGCGCTGCGCCAATAAAGGTAAATGCCGCGCCAGCGTTAACAAGCGACGACTAAGGCGCAGTGTGCTGACGTAAATCAGCACCGCCAGCAGTAAAAAACTGATCAGCGCAAAACTAATGATTTGCCATTGATAATCGCGTTTGGCCTTGGCAAACTTACTGGTATCGTCCACCAATGCCAGATAATGTTCACCGCCCTGGGTCGCTAATGGCAACAGACTAATCAGATAATTCTGACTCTCGAGCCGAACGGCAATACCTTCAGACAGCACATCGGCCATGGCGATGGGTGCCGGTAAAGCGGCAAATACCGGTCGCATCATGCCAGGATTAGACAAGGACAATAACTCTACTTTTTGCAACATGGCATCTTGCTGTCTAAGCCGGACAATAGAGACTTCTGAGCCTATGCCCTGTTTGAGCGAGGACAATACGTCGACCAAAGTAGTAGCAATAGCCACCACGGCCAACTGCGCCTGGGCATTTTGCACTGGCACCAACACCAGTTTGATACATTGGTCGGCGCAATAAATCGCGGTTTGCGGCACTTGCTGCTGCACCACTTCAGCTGCGACCGCCAGCAAGTTGGTCGGCAATTGCGGGGTTGAGGCGTACAGCAGCCGGCTTTTGTCATCAATCAGCCATAAACTTTCCACATTCAAATGCAGAGCGATGGCATCATAATGCGCCGCTAACTGAGTCGCAAAGTTTTGAAAATCCAGCTGCTCTCTCAGTAAAACTAAATCGGTAAAAGACTCCAGCCAACTACGCAACTGATTTTCCAGCAGCAAATTCAGATGATTAAACTGCTGCTGACGCAACTGCAATTGTTTGCTTTGTTGCAGGCGAAAATCCTGGTCCATCTTCACCAGAGAAAAGCTGGTCAGAACCACCGTCATAAGCAATAAAGCCCCCAGCGTTAACGCCAGTATTTTCCACGGCAGGCTTAAAAAGGGCCGCATATCAGAACCAATACATCAGCTGAAAGGCCCACAATGAATGATGGCGGGAGGTATTCACCACTACATCAGGCACCACATTTGGCCCCAATCGCGCGGTGCCGGTGATCCAGTGATATTCCAGCTTCAGCCGCAGATCAGCCCGGAAGTCATGACTAAATGCCAGCGCTGAGTCACGCTGATAGCCAAAAAAAGGCGCAATTAAGCCACCGGACTGTAGCGGGAGGGTGGCTCCACGTCTGTCATCTTTATTGGCAAAATAATGATCATGACTTAAATAGACTGTGCTTTGTGGCGTCAGGTTATACCTGGCAAGTAAATAAGCCCCCTGGGCGAATTGCATTCTTTGCATGCCCGGCGCATAAAAGCCGTAGACGGACACCCGCTCCTGCACCGCTTCACTGGAGAGTTCCCAGTTTTCTTCACTATAACGCCAGTTCAACATCACGCGTTGCACGGTAAAGTCGCCATCGTTAAAGATGTCGCTTTGGGCGCGGCGGTAATTAAAATCGGAATCAAGAAAACTGATGCCCCATTGATGTTTGCTGCTATCAGGCCGGAAAAACACACTGAACTGATGGACAAAATCCTGCTCAGTTTTGCCGGTAATCATGGTACTGATCACCCGTTGGCTTTGTTCAGTCGGCACCGGCGTGGCGCCAATGCTCCAATTTATTTCAAACTCACCCACACTGGTGGTATTGGTCGATTGCAAGGCAATGCCATCAGAACCTACCGCAATATCGCGAAATGCATCAAAATAAACCGATTGCGGCAGTACAATCAAAGGCCTGGTAATTGCAACATCACGGGTGCTGGAATACAGCCAATGCATGTTTTTATAGCGACCGAAATACAGATCAAGCTGCCAATCCAGCGTATTTAACGCCGTCCAGTTCAAAAACAGATAGTCAATGCGCCAGCCTTGCTGGAATCTGTTGCCGCCGTCGAGATACATCACCTGGCCAGCTAAACGCCAGCTATTGTCAATTTGCCACACTGAATTCAGACCAAATTCAGTCAATTCAGCACTGACTTCGCCGGTGTTATTTAAGAAGTTGCTATTTTTTGCCTGCATCATGCCCTGCGCCACAAAGCCGTGCCAATGCAAATCTTCAGCCGCTTGTGCCTGGGAAAACCAGCCAAGACTCAACGCATAACCAACAGCCAAAAACGGCTTAAGGCTTGATCTGGATAATTTTTGCATCTGTCGTCTCGTTTTCTGCAGGTAAATAACCAATGGCGCCAGGGGTGATCTGGAGCAATTTTAACATTTCAGCCGCCGTACTGACTTCCGCCGGTGGTGTGCCTATTCCGGAGAACGTTAGTTTTTGCCAAGCCCGATCAAGCTGATATGGAAACATTTGTAAATGGTTTTGGCTAAATTGACGATGGGTCGCCGATTTTACCGGCAAAATAAAGACTTTAATGGCTACACCATCCGGCCAAATCACCTGCCGTTTCAGGAAAATACTGCGAAGTTGTGCCTGACTTAGATGATCAACAGGCACAGCCGGATGCACAGCTACCCTTGGGGTGGCTGTGGACTCGACAGCAAAGACATTGTGGCTACACAACATCATGAAAACCAACATCAGTAACTTCTTCACAGCACCCTTCTTTGCTCATAGCCACAGGCCGGTACCCGCAACAGGGCTGTGTTTTTAAGCACAGAGCTCCTGCCGATACAAATAATCCGCTTCATGACGGCTGAGTATAGATGAGACATCGTAAAAAAATACCAAATAAAACGTTTAAAAGCAGCAATTTACATAAATTTATCAAATATACTGCCGCGAAGGAACTTTTCATTATACCGACTTCAATCTGATTTGACTGCAACAGATCCCTACCCAATAAGCTGTTGTGGCTAAAAACGCTTGCACTGTGCTGTTTTTTTGAGAAAAAATTATAACCTGTTGCTTGTAAAAAGCTGGTTTACGGCGACACTATAGGGGTCTTGAGGTCTTTCAGGAGAAGCGATAGTGAAAGCAGCGGATTATGCCCGTCAAGTCGGTGATGTTTTTGTGTTGCCGGATACCTGCCTTAAAATCAAGCAAGTGATCGATAATAAAATCAGTAATCTGGAAGAAATTGCTGAATTGATCGTACTGGATCCTGCGCTGGCATCCCGTCTGCTGAAACTGGCAAACAGCGCCTTGTACAATTTCCCGCATCAAATTGATTCTGTCAGTAAAGCGGTGTTACTGCTGGGCGAAACGCAGGTTTATAATATGGTCGTGGCCTACGGTGCTGCCGATGCTTTTGCTAAAGCCCCCACGGATGTGGTGGATTTGGAACGATTTTGGGAAAGCAGTATTCATGCGGCCTTGATTGGTAAATATCTTGGCCAGATTATCGGAATTAAACAAAGTGAACCGCTGTATTTGTCTGGCTTATTGCACAATATCGGCGAGTTGGTGGTGGCTGAAATTAATCCGGAAATCGCCAGACACTGCAACCAATACCAGCACCACCTCTTGCCTTGGCAACAACAACAACAGTTGCTTGGTTTTAGTTATAACGAATGCTCCGCAGCTTTATTAAGCTTATGGCAACTACCGAATAATTTGCTGGAGCCGATCCGATGGTTACATCAGCCGCAATTACATCCGGACAGCAGAATTGTGCAGTTATTGCATATTTCAAGCCGGCTGGCGCTGTTAAACTCAGCCAGTGATGTTTTTGTACTCCATGAGTTATTGGATTTGCATTTATTAGAGCCCTTATCCTTGACCCGGGCCGACATCGAAGAAGCCAGAGCCTTTGCCAGTTTGGAAGCTTTGTCTATCCTCAGTATGCTGAATCCAAAAAGCAGTATGATTTTATAGCTGACCTATGCTGCAATTGCACACGAAACTACTCAGACTTGGCAAAGTCTGAATGAAGTTCTGACATAGCACTAGCTCTGCCTGGCCGGTACAGCTAGTGCTGGTAAAAATATCAATTTTAGCTCTCTATTTTTGCAAGTAAACCAGCTAATTCATTGATTTTCTGCACAGTTTCTTTTACAAGATTATCAATTTCATTACTGGAACTACGGGAGCGCGCCGCCAGCGATCGAACTTCATCTGCTACCACAGCAAAACCTCGTCCCATCTCACCGGCACGGGCAGCTTCAATGGCCGCATTAAGAGCAAGCAGGTTTGTTTGTTCAGAAATGCCGTTAATGGTTGAGATAATCTGACTAATGGTTTGGCTCGCGTTTAACACCGCATCCATCGCGGTTTGTGTTTCATTCAATGCCACTCTGCGCTCAGAAATATCGATACCAAACATCACGTATTGCGTGATTTCTCCCCGGAAGTTTTTCAGCACACATAGCCTGCTATCTAAAGCTAATACATTATTATTTTTATCATTAAATTCGAAAGTTTTACCTATAAAACCAACTTTGTTGAATTCTTGTTTTTCGCCCTCTGTCAGAGTATTCCAAATTAGGTGATTGAGCTCATTCAGACTCACTTGGGTTGGCATTTTTTGCGCGAAGGTCTGGTTGATTTGGGTTAATTTACCGTTACTATCAAATTCCAGAATCGACAGCGCACCACTAATCGCATTAAGCTTTTGGGTAAAATCTAATGCCATCTGTTTGACGGCAGTGACATTAGCCTGGACTGATATGTAATGCTCAAGCTCACCAGTCGCTGCGAAAATGGGGGTAATAGATAACGAAATCCAATAAGGCACACCGTCTTTATTGTAATTAAGTATCTCATCGTAAAACGATTTTTTACTCCGCAGATGTTCGCCAATCCGCTTGACAGTCTCAGGATCTGTATCTTGCCCCTGCAGCACTGAACCGGGCTTTTTACCACGCATAAAATTGAGATCATAGCCAGTTAAACGCTCGAACCCTTGGTTGACATACACAGTCAAACCACTGGCATCGGTAATCACCACAGAATTATCCGTTTTGTTGGCAACCAATGACAACATGGCCATTTCTTCCCGCTTGATCACATCCGCGGTGACATCTTTCACAAAAGCTGTATAGACGGTTATCCCGCCAAGCCTGACTTTACTCAGCGATAGTTGTCCCCACAACACGCGCCCATCTTTGCGCTCGATTTTTATTTCCCGGCTCGTGCCAACAATTTTATCTTGGCCAGTGGTGCGGTTTTTATCAATATAACCATCATGCTGACTTTGGATTACCTTGGGAACCAGCATCTTGACGTTTTGACCAAGCACCTCAGTCGGCGCATAGCCCCACAACCGCTCAGCTGCTTTATTGTAGAAAGTAACTTCGTTGTGCTCGTTGATCACAACGACAGCGTCAAGCGCTTGTGACAGCGTTTGTTCAATCATCTCTCGACCGTTACGCTCAGCGGTTACATCCTGAATAAAGGCTGTGTAGTGTTTTTTACCTTTTACCAGAACCTGAGATAACGACAGCAACGCCCAGATCAGCCTGCCATCTTTGGTTTGCAGCTGCACCTCGCGGGACGTACCGACAATTCTGTTGGTACCTTCCGAGCGATGCCGATTGACAAAACCATCGTGTCGTTGCTGCAGCTCCTTTGGCACCAACATAGCCACGTTTTGCCCGATGACTTCTTCACGACGATAGCCCCATAGCTGCTCAGCTGCCGCATTATAAAAAGTAACGCAGTTGCTCTCATCAATAGAAACTACTGCAATGATGGATTGTTCCAGCGCTTGTTTTTCTGCATTTTTACCAAAAAAATCAATCATTACTGACCTCACTTGGTTGAACTTCAGAAAATATAGATCGTTGGATGTAAGCTGCAAGGCAGCGTCAATAAAAGACTGTTAACCAGCGCTTAAAACAGCAGCCAGACCAAGTTTACTCTGAAGTGGATGCAGAGGAATATCGCAGAGTGACTGTGCCCAAAAATCTTCGAGCAGGGACGAAATAAATGGCAAGGAACACAAAAAAATAATAAAAAGCTTAGGCAAAGCTTGCTCAACAAGGCACAACAATACCAGCGGTGTCAGACAGACACCGCTGGTATAACCATCATTCGCGTACAATATCCATTTCAGCGAGCAGGTTATCGGCTTTATCCACATACTGCATCAGCCACAGCATATACCGAATATCGACGTGGATGGCGCGGGTGACGGCCGGGTTGAAATACCAGTCTTTACTGATGGATTCAAAAGTAGAATCAAAGTTTAAGCCTACCAGTTCACCACGGCCATTCATCACAGCTGAACCTGAGTTACCACCGGTGGTATCGGCACTAGATAAGAAATTCAGTGGCACTGAGTTCACCGGCACTGTAGCTGGTTTGGCACAATCTGCCAGCTTACACAGCAATGAGTCTGGCAATTTCATGCCTAAATCCGCGTGATAAAAACCCTGATACTGCTGTTGCTGGTAGGCAGTCCGCAGTTTAGCAGGCACCTGGAATGGCGCCTGTGCTTGTTCCTTCGCTAACATACCGCGCACTGTGGTAAATGGGGTTTTATACACGCCATCGGCAGCTGGGTAACCATCGACATGGCCAATGGTGATCCGAAGGGTGCCATTGGCATCCGGATACACAGGTTTCCCCTGAGTTTGATTATAAGCAATGATCGCTTGCATATAAGCAGGTCTTACCTGCGCATAACGTCCCGCCAACTCTTTTTGCTGCGATTCTTGCTGCAGCAAGCTGTCAGACATGGTAACCGCCAGCCGGATGAATGGATCGGTGCTGTTGGTAAAATCTGCCGGTTTTTTGCCAAGCCAGGCCAAGCGACCGGCGCTGGTACTTAAGCTACTTTGTTGATACCAACTGGCTAGTTTTGCTGACAGTGCAGCGGCATCCATAGTTGGCTCCAGCTGCATTGCTGCATCCAAAACCTTCGAGCGCTTATCGGCAGGAGCTTGCAGATAAGCCGCTAATTGTTCGGTCCAAACCGCCAGATCAACATCAGCCCGGAAACGGGTATCCAGTCGTTTTAACCGGCCTTCAAACATCGCCATATCGCGCTGCTGAAAACCTGTTTCACGTTCAGCATCCGGCTTTTGTTGCTCCAGTGCCAACCGGTACAGATCGGCAGCCGTTTTGAACAAATCACTGCGCAGCGCGTTATCCAGATGATAACTTTGCTGTAAAAAGGCTTGTTCAGCCGCAATCACTGTTTGTAATTGGCTCAGTGCCTGCTGATAGTTCGCTCTTTTGCTATCCGCCGCAATCCAACTGACCAGTTGCTGTTGCTGTTGCAACTTAATGCCATGAATGTCGGTGGCTTGAAAGCCTGCCAGCAAGCCTTTGAGCTTTTTCATCCGGTTATGGTGACTTTTTACCGTCGAGGCATATTTGACCTTGGCATCGGCGTCAGTAGCGCCCAAACGTTCGATAGTGCCAATCATTTGCTCAAAGGTCTTGATCGACGCCGGATATTGCCAATTGGTGGCAAAGGCAATTTCATCGGCCAGCCGGTAACGGCTGGTCGTGCCTGGATAACCGGCCAGTAAGATGCCATCGCCAGCACGAACGCCGTTGGCATTGACCTTCAGGTAACTTTTCGGCTGATAAGGCACGTTATCCACCGCATAAGGCGCTGGTTTACCATCTTTGCCGACATAAGCACGTAAAAAAGCAAAATCGCCGGTGTGGCGCGGATATTCATAGTTATCGATATCGCCACCAAAATTACCGACCGACTCTGGCGGTGCGTACACCAGCCGCACGTCCTGCAGCATCAGCTGTTTGATCAGATAATATTCCATGCCATGGTGAAAACTCACCACGTTACAGCGGTAATTCGCATCAGTTTCGCAGTCTTTAATCAGGGTTTTACGATTATTTTCAATGGCGTTGTAACGTTCTAACGCCGGTAAGTCGGCGGCCAGTTGCCCTGAAACAGCAGCAGTTACATCCAGCACTTGTTCAGTGATATACAAACGTTCCTGCGGCCCGGCTGGTAATTCTGCTGCTAAACTACCCGCCAAAAAACCTTGTTCAATCAGGTTTTGTTCTTTGCTGGAATTTTGCTGGATAGCGCCATAGGCACAATGATGGTTGGTCACTACCAGGCCTTTCGCCGAGACAAATGAAGCCGAGCAGTAGCCAAGGCTGACAATAGCATTCATTGGATACTGAGATAAATCAGCCAGTTGCTGCCCAGAAATCTCAATTCCCCGGGCATCCAGCTGCGCTTGCAACGCCGGCAACTGGTGAGGTTGCCACTGACCTTCATCGGCAAGAGCCGGGAGTTGGACTGCTGCCGCCAGGGCCAGCGCTAAATAACGATAGTTCATAATTGTGAGTGACCTGTGTTGATTGTTGTTGTCAGGGGTTCTGTGACTTTGCAGAGTACTGAGAGTTGAGCAGACTGCCCAATGGCTTGCGGTCAACCGACCAGCCTGCGCGATATAGTTGATGTTGCTTATTTGGCAAAGCGCTGGCAAAGCCATGGCCAAAACGACCACAGCTTTACCATCAACAGTAAAAAAGACTTAAACCGGTGTCGCAGCTGTTGCAGTATCCTGGCTGACTTGCGCCATGCGCACTTGCCGGTTCAGCACAGGTGTCAGCACAAACATCAGCACCGCCGCCCCCACGCCAATCCAACCCAGGGTCGAAAATACCTCAGCATAAATCGACAAAGCTTCTGGCACTGGTGTGCCCGCTGGCATCGAGGCCATAGCGCCAAAACGACCGGCAATCATTTCACCAAAGGCTGAAGCCAGGAACCAGACGCCCATCATCAGACTCACCACCCTGGGCACTGACAACGCCGTTACGGCAGACAAGCCAATCGGCGACAACGCCATTTCACCGACCACCAACACAAAATAAGCCAGAATAAACCACCAGAAACCCGCCAGACCGTTTTCCAGTGGATTAAGCGCGGCGTATTGCAAGATAAAGTGGGCTAAACCGGCAAATAACAAGGCAAAGCCAAATTTGGCCGGTGCCGATGGATTCAACCCTTTGCGATCCAGCCAGGGCCAAAGCCAGGCGAATGGCAATGCCAACAGAATAATAAACATCGAACCGACAAAGGTCAGTTGTGATGAATTAAAAGCAAAACTTACAAAGCCCAAATCAAAGGTATGGCTATCCATCACCCGATCCGAATAGGCCAGCCAACTGCCATAGGTTTGTTCGTACAAGCCCCAAAACACTGCTGAAATGGCCGTTAACACCATCAGCATCACCATACTGGCGCGCTCGACTTTGTCGCATTCAATGAAAATAAATTTCACCCACCACAGCATCAGTAATAAGGTCAGCGCCACGGCCACCACTTCGGTGGCGGTAATTTCCGCCCCGGCAGCCAGCCCTAACCATTGTCCCAACACACCAAAATCAATGCTGGTTTGCAGAATTTGTTGCACCACCAGCACCCCAACCAGTGAGAGGATATAAATCCACCATTCCCGGCCAATACCCGCAATTTTTTCCAGTAACAGCGCTGGTTGAGCCGGTTCAGCCTGACCGTGCAAATAAGGCCGGCCAGCAATAAATACCGCCAGACCACAGAGCAGGCCAATACCGGCCGAGCCAAAACCATATTCCCAGCCATAGGCCAGTCCAATCCAGCCGACAAATAAACTGGAGAACACAGCGCCTAAATTAATACCCATATAAAACAGCGTAAAGGCTGAATCACGCCTTGGATCTTTTTCGCTGTACAAGCGGCCAACAATGGTGGAAATATTCGGCTTTAAGAAACCGACCCCAACCGCCACCAGTGCCAGCGAGGCGTACATAATTTGTAGTGCCACGGTATCAGCGCCGCCTTCTGCTGTGGCCTGAGTGCCTTTGTAGGCCATCCCTAACATGCCAACGGCCATCAAAGTACCACCGAAGGTGACGGCTTTACGCATGCCTAAATATTTATCCGCCAGTAAACCACCGACCACCGGCAAGGCATAAGCCAGACCGGCATAAGTGCCCAGCAATAAATAACCATTTTTATCGGTAAATAAATGATGTTGGGTTAGATATAAAAACAACAGCGCTTTGAGGCCATAAAAGGCAAAACGCTCCCACATCTCAGTAAAAAAACAGACATAAAGTCCAAGCGGATGACCAAACCATTGTCGCTGGCTGGCCAGTGCAGGCACGGCAGAATTCATAATAATCCCGGATTGTTAGGTTCTTGGAATAATAAGGTCAGACTGCGCAGGGCTGGCTAAGGGTCACCGAATCAGCATCAGTGCCACTGTGGCCAGTTTTGTCGAAGCCTTCAGGTACAAGCGCAATACTATAACATCTTGCTATCAGATAGGAAGCTGCCCTCTGTCGTAGCAGCCGTTTGGATGCTTTCAGCTGCCACAGCTTGTTGTTGCCACAATGCCAGTTGTTGCCGGTAATAATCCCAGACACAAGGGCAGCAACTGCCAGAGCCACAACATTCGTTACTGGCTGGGGGTTCAGGTTTTTCTATTATTTTCATCCGTTTTGGGGCACCACTAAAGCATAATAGTGTTATTTTAACCTGATTTGGCCCTGGCTGCGCCAGTGGATTTTAACGCGAAGTGAATATCCGATGTCATCAGTCTATCAGCAGCAAATTTGGCAAACCGTCCGTCTGATCCCTGCTGGCAAAGTGGCCAGCTATGGCCAGATTGCTGATCTGGCAGGTTTACCCGGCCGGGCGCGTTTAGTCGGTAAAGTGTTACAGCAGTATCAAGATACAGTGGCACTGCCCTGGCACCGGGTTTTACGCAGTGATCGCAGCTTGGCTTTTGCCGCCGGTTCAGCGCAGGCCTTGACCCAACGTCAGTTGTTGCTGGCCGAAGGCGTCGTATTTCAAGGAACGAAAGTCAGTATTGACGCTTGCTGGCAACCCGACTTGGCCACAATATTGTTCCAACTGCAGTATTGAATGCTCAACTGAGCACAAGCCAGAAGCTAACTGGTTTTGGTATCCCCTTGCACAAAATAGCTCACTTGCGCTCGTGGGTTCAGATAGGCATAAATTTCAGCCGGCAATGCCGTCGGCTTCAGTACTTTTTCGATGGCGAGTTTACCTTCTTCCAGCGCGATGATAGGAGCCTCTAGCCGTGGAATTTGTGGATCATAAATCAGTACATTCGGATACAGCAGTTGTGAACTATTGACTGACATTACCAGACCCACCCGCTGATCGGACAATTGCACCACAGTGCCAGGTGGATAAACCCCCATCATTTTAATCAGTTGCGACATTTGTGCACTGCCAAGTTTGCCTTTCATGGTTTTAAACAGCACTGACATTGCATGGTGTGGCGAGCGCGCCTTCGCAGGATCCACCGGGTGACACAGGTTATCAAACTCATTCACCACCGCCACCAACTGGGCCAGTGGATCAATAGCATCAGCCGTTAAACCGGACGGATACCCGCTGCCATCCAGAAATTCATGATGTTGCAGCACAATCTCCAGTGCCTGCGGTGAAAAGGTCTCGGTCAACTTTAACAGTTCGACACCATAGCGGGTGTGCAGCTTCAGTAAATTGGCTTCAGGAGCGCTCAGCGGTTCTGTTTTACGGAGGATCTGACTGGGAATTTTCAGTTTGCCAATGTCATGAAACAAAGCGCCCAGACCTACAATTTTGATTTCTTCATCACTATGCCCCAGGTTTTTTGCCAGCATCATCGATAACACCGACACGTTGAGCACGTGGTAATAAATGTTTTCCTGTTCTTTGCCGACCTGAGCAATCAAATGCAGCACCAACGCATCGGCGGAAATAATACTATCCGCAATCCGGTTGACCAATTCGCTGGCTTCTTCGATTGCCTGTAACGGCCTGCCAGCAATTTTTGCCATCACATTGCGAACTTGCACCATCGACTGAGCAAAGGCTTTTTCGGTTTTTTGTAGCTGTCGCCGTTGCTCTTTCGCCTGCTCAATACGCAGATTTTTTTCCAGGATCATATCGTTCTTCAGCAAAGCAGATTGCTCAGCCAACAACGCTGCCTCAGGCTCAGCTTCAGCGTCCTGATTGATCGAACTTTTTTCTGGAAAAAAATAGACAAAATCCAGCTCCAACGTCTGAATAATGGCAATTTGTTGATAGTTTTCAATTTTGAATTTATTTGAGATAAAAGGATGCTTCATCCAGTTCAATGGCAACTGAACAAAATAACCTATCTTAAGCTGTTGAGGACTTATTTTAGCAACTGACACCTGACACCTTGCTCTCCCACGACTGATGGCACCACGGCTGGTTTCCCGGTCCGCCGTCAGTTTAGCAACAGAACCGCAAAATGTCTGTGGTTACAACAGGGACTTATGCAAATTGAGCTTAATAAAGCTGATGTAATTCAATAAAATGCTGGATGCAGTAGGTGGCATCTTCGGCAAAATGCTGATTGTCAGCATTGAGATACAAACAACTTGCCATACCGGCACGACGGGCAGTTTCCAGATCAAACCAATAATCACCGACAAACAATAATTCGGCTACCGGCAACTGCCATTGTTTGGCAATCTGCCACAAACCTGCCGGATCAGGTTTAGCCGGACAATCTTCCCGCGTCAGCCACAAGGGGACCGGGATAGCTAAACGTTGCCGGCACAATTCACTGGCAGCACGTATATTGCGGGTTAACACTGCAGTCGGAATTTGTTGCTGCTGCAAATGCCAAAGCAATGCTTCTGCCCCCGGCATCCACTCTGCGCTAGCGGCGCCTTGCATTTCAAAGTCACAGATGATCTGCTCAGCCCGGGCACGTTCAGCCGGATCCGTAAGCGTCGTCAAGTGTTCCAAAATAGCGGTTCCGCCAGGCCAGCCCAGTTGCTGACATAACAGACTAAAATCTAGTTGGGAATCGACTAGGGTGCCGTCTAAATCAAAAATAATACCACGATGCTGACCTAACACCTGTTGATCCTTTTGCTATCAAAATCAGTACAATGCTGCAATTACGCCCTGAGAGGGTAAAACGATCAACCGCGCAGTGTACAGTGCAATCAACGAGGAGCATACCAGCATGAGTCAGCAACAGCGCAATGGCCGCAGTCTGATGCCAGCACTGCCAAGTCAGTCACCGCAAGCAAAAACCGCCCGTCGTCAGTCGGCAGCAGCGGGCAGCCAACAACGGATTGATCAACAAATCTGGCTGCTGCATCAGGCGATGGCCAACAAATTGCTCCAACAACCTGCACTAGCGGACGCAGTTCGGCAAAGACTAGATCATTGGCAACAACAAGGTCAAATTCGGCATGGTGCGTTTTTATTCTGGAGTTGTTTATTAGATTTACTGCATGAACCAGAGCGATTTTGTGCTGAATTATTAAGTTGGGAGCTGCAGATCTGTAAATACCGCCGTCGGACTCCACTACTTGGCCTACTTACCGAAACTGAACGACAGGCAGCGCTGATGCAGTCCATCACAGAGCTGACAACCGCCAAAAGCTAACGCTACCAGTACAGCTGGGACACTCGCATCGGCACGACATGGTGCAAACCTTTATTGCTCAGTTGGCCGCCAGCATTTTGCTGCGCAGGCACGAGCTCAGATGGTTGGAGCCTGATGGGTCGCAGCGGCTATTTTCTTTTGATTTTGTCTGGTTTGCTCAGTACAACTACAAAGCAGACCCTGTTAAACTCAGCACAATCTGACTGCAAGGATTGTTATGAAACTCAGCCCTCCCCTGTTTATGAATCTGCTGCTGCTCGCTCTGGCGCCAGCATTAGTATCGGCCCAAGAGGCCAGCTTGCAACAACGGCAATACACCAGTAAATTTGGCAAAACCCAACTTGAAGTGCTGCAACAAGCAGACGGCCAACGCGAGTTTAAATTGCAAACCAGCGCGTTACCTGCCACACGTCAGTGGACTGACGCCCCCACAGTGCTACAACTACGCAGCGATAATCCATTGTTGGACGCCCTGTTTAGCCTGACGCAGCAAGAAATCAGCGAAAACAGTGTGAATGAAATCACCGATTGGGGCTTTAACGATCAACAACCTGTGCTTTGTCCATGTTTTGAAACGGGCGCCAAGTGGCATTATGTCTGGACCCGTGATTTATCCTACAGTCTGGATTTAGGCTTGAGTTATCTTGATCCAGAGCGCGCACGCAACTCATTATTGTTTAAGACCTCAAAAGTCAGGCCAGAATTAATCGCCCGCGGTTTGGCTCAGACCGAAGTTGCCTTACAGGATACCGGCTCGGGCGGCAGTTGGCCGGTCAGCTCTGATCGGGTGGTCTGGGTGCTGGCCGCCAGTGGTCTCAGCAGTAAAGCGGCAGATGGCAGTTCATCGGCCGCTGCCCAGCAAGCCTGGTTACAACAATGGTATGGCATTGCCAAAAATACGCTACAACAGGATCGGCAGTATCTGTTTAGTTCCGATTTAGGTCTATACCGCGGTGAAACTTCATTTCTGGACTGGCGCGAACAAAGTTACCCGGCCTGGACAGCCAAAGATACCGTGTTTTTAGCCGAGTCTTTTGCTTTGTCGACCAACGTCTTACATTATGTTGCCCTGCAAAAAGCTGCCGCTGCCGCGGATCAGTTAGAGCCTGCCGTTGCCACTGAGTTTCGGCTTTGGGCTGAGGCGCTGAAAACCGCCATTAACAAAGTCTTCTGGTTGCCAGAACAAGGTTTATATGCCAGCTACCTTGGCTCGGAACAACATCCACAAGCCTTTGCCCAATTTGATTTATTAGGTCTAGCATTGGCGATCGAACATGGGGTGGCATCTAAAGAACAGGCCCGGCAAATTTTAGCCAATTACCCACTGGCCCCTGCCGGCCCGCCAGTCCTATTCCCAGCACAGCAACAGACTCCCATTTATCACAACAGAGCCGTCTGGCCTTTTGTCACTGCTTATGCCTTAAGGGCTGCCAAAAGCCAGCAACACGGCGCGTTATTTAGCAAACTAGCTATGTCACTGTTTCAGGGCACCGCTTTACACAATTCCAATATGGAAAATTTCGAATGGCTGACCATGCGGGCTCATGTTGAAGACGGTGCCTGGTCCGGACCTGTGGTGAATTCAACCCGCCAGCTATGGTCTGTGGCCGGTTTTCACGACTTTGTTGCCGGCAGCCTGTTTGGCGTGCAAGTGCAAGCCAATCAGTTAGTGCTGGATCCCTACCTGCCAGCCCAACTGCACAAAGATTTGCAATTGGGCCAACAATTGCAATTGCTGCAGTTACCCATAGGGGCCAGCACGCTGGATATTCATGTGCAATTACAGGGACAGGCCAAAACGGCGCAAAGTTATCGGTTATCCAAAGCATTGCTAAATGGCGTAGCAGTTGAGCTGACGGCGCCTTACCTATTGCAGTTGGATATCCATCAGTTCAGTCTGGCACATAACCAGTTAGAACTGGAACTGACGCCTGTGACTGAAACAACGCTGCCAATCAAGCAGCTCAGGGTCGAAAACCCGGCCAGACTTTCAGAGCACGAACAGCGCCAGTTGTTTGCACCTGTAGCCCCTCTCCTGCAGGCGAAACAAAATTCGCAAGGCTTGTTGGAATTGAAATTTGACGCCAATGGCGTGCGTGACAGCCGCTTTAGTCTGTACAAAAACGGTGTACTGCAAAAAAGTAAATCCGGTAAGGGTTATGTCGAAAGCAAAAAGTCTGACAAAGCTCAGTGTTATTCGCTGGTGCAAAGTTACAAAGATACTGGCTTAACCTCATTACCGGGTAAAACTCTCTGTACCGATACCGGCTTAGAAACCTTTGTTGCTGGCGTGGGTCTGCAAAGTGCCGATCATGAAGTCAGTAGCTATCTGACACTGCCGGTCTTTAAAAACTGGGGACAACCAGAACAACAACTGCAACTGACATTGACACCGAAAATCGACGCTAAATATAGTCTGCAACTGCATTATTATATTGATAATGGCCCGATCAATACCGGCATCACAGCCGTGGTCAAACAAGCAGAAGTACAATGCGAGGGGTTGCCGCCACAACAATTAACCCTGGTGATGCCACACCTGGAAACAGCCACTGAAGCCGGATTTTCCAGCCGCGGTTATTTTCGAGCCAAGGCGGGTAAAGCTTGTCAAATTATCTTCAAAGATGGCTTTAATATGAGTTACCTTCAACATTTTGAACTTTATACCGGCGGTAAAGGCGGCCGAACAGGTCCGCTGAACCAAGCCGTGATCCATGCGGCCAGAGTTCAGCCGGTGGCAGACTAAATATTGCTGGCAGATTCAGGTTGGCACTGCCGCCTTGTTGCGGCGCTAGTGAAGTACAGAGGTCGCTGATGAAATTGTATCTGGGACTGGCGCTGTTATCGGCTATTTTTATGGCAAGCAGTGGCGTCATTGCCCGCTATAGCCAGATGGCTGCCGCTGAGCTGACTTTTTACCGGCTGGGGATCGGCGCTTTGTGTGTGTTTATCTGGCTGCTTTGTACAGGTCAAATCAGGCAACTGTGGCGCAGACCCAATCGCCAGATGCTGCAAAATGGCCTGTTACTCGCCAGCTTTATGCTGGGCTTCTTGCAGGCGATCCAAAGCATCCCACTGGCCAATGCCATTATGATGGTCTATCTGGCGCCGCCCTGCACCGCACTGGTGGCGCATTTTTACTTTGCCGAACGGCTGAATCTATCCAGCGGCTTGCTGATTATGCTGGCACTACTCGGCTTTGCCATGTTGCAGCAATTTCAGTTTGACGTCAGCGCCGATCCGACACAATTACGTGGCTATGGCTGGGCGCTGTTGTCGTTATTGGCCTACAGCGCTTTTTTGCTGTGTAATCGCCAGCCAACAGCCGGTACTTCTTTAGGACAACGGACTTTTTACCAACTTTTGTTCGGCGCTTGTTGTGTATTGCCGTTGTTGACCAACAGTAGTTTACCTCAGGGCATTGACTGGGTTTGGGCTGGACTGGCCGGATTATTTCCGGGCTTTCTGGCCATTGGTTGTGCGCTGGCGGCGCTGGCACATCTGCCAAACCGGGTTTATGGCACTTTAGCCTATGCGGAGCCTGCCGCAGTGATCCTGGCTGGCTGGTGGCTGTTTCAAGAACAACTGACGCCTTTGCAATTAGCCGGTATTAGTCTGATCCTGTTGGCCGGTATCCTGCAGGCGTGGCTGGCAGGCCAACCAGCGACAGGCGCAGCACAGCCCCGCATCTTACCAGCGAGGAGTGAGGGATGAACAGCTGGGCGCGATACTTACTTTGCTGTTGCTTATTGCTGTCTGCTGCCACAGCTGCCCGCAGCCCTGGACAAGGCACAGCGACTGTGACGTTAAAAATGGGCTTGCATAACTTTCCGCCGGATTTTGTCGTGACCAAAGACGGACAACATTGTGGCGGTCAGGGGCTGGAACTGACCCGGCAAATCTTTCAGCCACTGCAGGTCCGGATCGAGCCCGTCTGCCTGACCCCTGCCCGCATGTACCTGTTGCTCGACAGCGGCGAAATCGATCTGACCATCAATATCCGCAGTACCCGTCAGGTGAAGTTGCGCCATCATTTTATTGCCCCGCCTTACCGGTCATTGCAACTGATGCTCTACAGTCAACCGCGTAGTAGCAAAATATCTGGCCAGCAGTCTGTGGCGCTGATCCGCGGTTTTGATTATGAGGGTGAGCGACAAAAACTGCTGCAACAAGGCTATCAGCTGCAGGATTTACCAGACAGCATCAGTGCCATTGAGTTTTTTTTACACGAACGCAGTCAGTATTTGCTGACCTATCAGGGACCTTTTAACTATTATTTGCAAGATCACCCGACGGCAACACCACAACTAGCAGCCAGTAAATTACAACAAATTGATACGTTTTATCTGTTATCGGACAGCTCCCCCCATTTAGCGCTGATGCGACAACAGCTGCAGGCCTACGCCAGCCAGCATCAATGCCGTTATCTGCTCGATTGTCAGTTCAAACCATGAACTATCTGGCGCATTTAGTGCTGGCTGAAGCCAATACCGCGTCACGGATCGGCAACTTACTGGGTGATTTTGCCCATGGTGTGGTGTTGTCTGAGCTGCCGCCAGCTATCAAGGCAGGATTACAACGACATCGGGCTATCGATCAGTTTACCGATCAGGCCCCAGAAGTATTAAGCGCTAAAGCCTTGTTTAGCCCGGCACGACGCCGTTTTGCCGGTATTGCGCTTGATATGCTGTTTGATCATTTGTTAATCAAACATTGGACTTTGTACCAGACACAACCCTTTTACCATTATAAAACCACCTTATATCAGCAACTGCTGCAAGATTTGCCACTGATGCCAACAAAGATGGCCGCCACAGTCCAACTGTTAGTGCATCAGGATTGGTTTGGTCAGTATCAGGACTTCACTCAGCTTTGCAGGGCACTGGATCGGATTGCCGCAAGGATCCGATTTAATCATCAATTTGACGGCGTGATCCACGAGATGGAGCCGCTCTTGCCGCAGCTTGACGTATTGTTTTTACAGTTTTTCCCAAAATTACAGCTTTTTGTTGCCGAACTGGGCCCTGAACTGGCGGAAGAATCTGTGCCATCGCCCGTCAAAACTTGCTAAACTAACGCCTTTGCAAAATTTGTGTAACGGAGCACCTGATGAGTCAATTCCCTGATGATGGCAACGGCGATATGCTGCAAGCCATGCAAGACGCTGGTCTGGATTTAACCCAGAGTCTGGCACTGGATTTTTACCTGGTTTTCCCGAACCAAGCCAAAGCCGAAATGGCATTACAGGCGATGACGGCGTTAGATCAACCTGTTGAAGTTGAATTAAATTTTAACGATCTGGAACAGTGGGAACTGATCGTAAGCTTGCAGATGGTGCCAGAACATGCTGCCATTAGCGCCAAAGAAGTCGAACTGGACAAATTTGCCAAAAAATTTGGTGGCCACAATGATGGCTGGGGCGTGATGCAGCAGCAGGATGGGGATGACGAATTTGCCGATGATGAGCACGAATGTGACGATCATTGTGGTCATCAGCACTAAGCCGCTCTCAGCACGAAGCGATGATTACGGCAATCAGTGAACTATGCAGTCAATTTGAGCGGACAGGCCAGCCGTGCCAGCCATCCGCCAATGTTTTTTATCTGGCAGTGCTTAGCTGAGGCACTGCCTGCACACCGACTTCAACCCGCCATTTACTAATGCCAGCTTTTTGACAGATCACAATATAAATTTCGGCCCGGTTTTTGCTACACATCTTCATGATACAGCAAGTCTATTAACCAAGCTCAAACGGACATTGTGATGAAAGCAGACACCAGTTTATTTCAGACTCTCAGCCAGCTCAGAACCCAGCAGCTCAACCGCCAATATCAGCTGATGGAACAGAAAAAAAATACCATAGCTAACGGTCAGCAGCCGCCGGTCGATAAAACACCAAACAGCGGTCAAACCAAACCAACAACTCCAACGACGCCTACTGAACCGGCGAAAAAGCCAACCAAACTGGACTTTCAGCAGATGACCCGCGGTCAGTTATCAGAGTGGTTCAACCAAGCGGTGGCCGCCGGGAAAATTCCGAAAGATCAACAAACGGCGTTTCGGGTGATGTTATTTAATGGTCAAGACAGCAACGCTGAACAAGCCAAAGCAGATACCACAGTGCTGGATTTTACCGAAAAAGCCAAAGCAGGTTTGCGAAGTGCACTTAAGCGCAAAGATCAAAGCTCAATTGAGTTCTGGGCCAAGGCGATCACCGTGATGAAAAAATTTCAGGGCCAACCCGTCGCGACTACACCACAACAGCCAACACCAACCACGCCTGTGACTATCCTGCCCATCCAACCAACTGCACCAGCCAAAGTGGTCAGCCAAAGTTAACGGCAGCTGGCGGCAGCAACTGGGCTGACAGTCAGCCCAGTTTAGTGCGGCTATGATGATTCGCCACCTTTGACTTTGGTCACCAGCAACTGGTCAATTTTGTAGTTGTCGATATCAACCACTTCAAACTTGTAACCCTGATGCAAGACAAAGTCGGTACGTTTGGGGATTTTTCGCAACATATACATCATAAATCCGGCTATGGTTTCATAGTTTTCATCGTCCGGAAATTCGTCAATCGCCAGCACCCGCATCACATCATCGAGCGGAGTTAACCCTTCGACCAACCAGGAGTCCTCATCGCGTTTGACGATTTGCTCTTCTTCCGAATTGACCAGCTCCCCCATCACGATACTCATCACATCCTTGAGGGTGATCATGCCAACCACCAAAGCATATTCATTCAGGATCACAGCAAAATCGACACCACTGGATTTAAAATGCGCCAAGGCTTCATATAAAGATAAGGTGTCCGGAATAATCAGCGGCGTGCGAAGAATGCCTTCTTTGGATAACGAAATCGACTGCTGATGCAGCACCTGCATCAAAATATCACGGGTATCGACATAACCCACCACCCGATCCAGCGCTTCATCACAGACAATAAATTTGGCATGTGGATGCTCGGCAATTTTGGCTTTAATACTGTCAGCTGATTCTTTGAGCAGAAAATAAATCAGACTCTCACGCGCAGTCATTGCCGAGGTCACAGTGCGCTGGTCCATATCAAACACGTTTTCCAGCAGCTTGTGCTCCTGTTGTTGCAGCACACCGGCTTCTGCCCCTTCGTCCATCATCGAAATGATATCTTCAGGTGTGATTTGGTCTTTACGTTGCACCGGTACATTAAAAATTTTAAACACACCATTAGCGATACCGTTAAACAGCAATACCAAAGGTTTGAGTACCACCAACAGCAGTAATATGGGGCGCACCACCGCAACAGCCACTTGCTCAGGTGCCAGCATCGCCAAACGTTTTGGCATCAGATCGGCAAACAGAATAAACAGCGCAGTGACAAAAAATACCGACAAACCAAAGCCAATCGACTGCAAAGCCGGACCTTGATAAAACAGTTGTAAAAACTCAACAAAGGTCGGCGTAAAAGCGGCTTCGCCTAAAATACCGCCCAGGATAGCCACCGCATTGAGACCAATCTGAATAATGGTAAAAAAGCTACCGGGATGTTCCTGCAGGCTCAGTACCTGACTGGCGCGACTGTCGCCTTCACTGACTAACTGACGCAAACGTAATTTTCGCGAAGCGGCCAGCGCTATTTCCGACATCGAAAAAAAAGCACTGACACTGATTAATAAAATAATAAGCAGAATATGTTCAAACAAAGACATGTGTTCACCAAATCATCGACAACAGCGTGGCACGGCACAGTTTACGACAGTTGACTGAACTTTTCATGACAACCAGTCATGACAACCAACGCTCGACCGGACCACAGCAGAGACTATCCCTGCACTGACCAAGCACAGTATAGCCGCTGACAGTGTTATTTCAGCATGTTATCTCATACGCTGGAATAATTGCCGCGCTTGCTGATAGACCCAGAGCGCCAATTCAGGATCGTAACGCTCACCTTCATCGCGCATAAAGGCATGGGCGGCGTTCACTTCATGCCAGCTAAAATCACAGCCAGCCTCAGTCAGTGCTTGATAAATCTGCAACCGGCCATGGGTTGGAATATGCGGATCTTGTTTGCCCCAAATCAGGCAGAGTTCAGCCTTGATTTGCGCTGCTGCAGCCAAAGTTTGTACCGAGCCGGTTGCTGGCAAGGTATCTGAATGTAAATCGGTAGCATACAAACAACAAGCGGCGCTGATGGCCGGATTCAGCGCCGCCCGAAATGCCAGATGTCCGCCGATGCAGACGCCATAACTGCCGGTTTTGCCATTATAATCAGCGCGGGTCTGCAAATAATCCAGCATCGCCTGCGTATCACTGTCATGCTGCAACAAAGGTTTTTGCCACTTATCCTGATTGCCTTTATCCTTGCCAGCATCATCGTAAGCCAGCACGGTACCGGCGGCATTCAACTCATGGAAAATTTCCGGCACTAACACCAAAAATCCCTGGCCAGCCAGCATCGCAGCAGCTCTGGCAATAGGTGCGGTAATTTGGAAAATTTCTGAATAAAATAAAATAGCACTAAACTTCAAACCACTGGTATTCGGTCGGTAGAGCTGACACAACATAGGCCCAGTTGCGGTATCGATGGTCAGACTTTGCATTACAACCTGCATAAAAAACTCCTATTCCACATTGAAGGCTATCCGCCCATCTGATGATGTTTCCTCAGCGTCCCCTTGCCAATCAGAGCAAAACGCTTCTACTCAAAGGTAAGGTTTGGGCGCAGGGAGCTCTGCTATCGCTGCTTTTAACTGTGTTACCACTTTGCTGTCTGGTGATGGCGCCGGCAAATAAAGTAAACGAATTTGTTGCAACTGCCCTTGCTGATAAAGCCGCTGCCAGGCTGTCGCTAAACGCGCTGCCAGTTGTGGGCTGACACTGTGGCGACTGAAGCCAAAATACACTGGATTATCATGCACTAACAACATAGGTTGATAGGGACTAGGTCGCTGCCGTACCCGCCAGTGCCAGGCAAGTTCTTCTTCCAACACCGCTTGTACCCGACCCGAAGTGAGTAAAGCCAGCTTGTCTTGATTGGATAAAATAGGCAGCAAATGGCGTTTAAAATTAACATCGGTTTGCAACTGTCGAAATTGCTCACCAAAATAACCGCCATTGAGCATCGCCAGTAGCCATGATGTAGGCCAGCTCCGTAAATCAGCCAGTTGTTGCAGTGCCGGTTGTGTAGTCGGGTCGGAAATCAACCACATCCGCTCCTGATGATGAGGACCAATAAAATACAAATCTTTGCCGCGCTCTGCGTGATAAGACAACTGGCTAATCACATCAATCTGACCTTGTTGCATCAACTTCAGTGCCCGAGCCCAAGGTGATTTGACGATCTGCAGTTCGCAACCCACTTCATTGGCAAGCGCTTGCAGCATCCGAACATTTAAGCCATGGGGCTCTGGATCATCCAGAATGATATGCGGTGGAAAAGGTGTATCCAGTGCAAAGCGCAACAGACATGATTGAGCAGCGATCGATGGCACTGACCACAGCAGCACTAGCAATAGCCCCCGTTGCAGCAAGCAACCGCGCACATCGTTACAGCTAAGGTTGGTTGTACCCTTTAAATTCAATATCTCTACCTTTGGGTCTGCACCTGCGGCGCTGACTGATTGGCCAAAAATCGGATCCTGACCAGCAAGCCGACCTGTTGCGGCAATAACTCAAGTGTTCCGCCATGGGCTTGTACTATATCACGACAGAGGGTCAAGCCAATCCCTGAGCCCTGTGGCTTGGTGGTGAAAAATGGCACCAGCGCATGCGCTAACTCGTTCGCCGATAAACCACAGCCATCATCCTGCAATTCCAAGGTTAACGCCATGGCAGTCTCCTGGAACCGCAACCTGGTACCAGTGGCAGTGGCACCAGCCTCATTGGCATTTTTTAGTAAGTTGAACAACAACTGCGTTAACTGTGCTTGATCCAGATACCAGGGTAAGGCCGGTAACGGCCCCACCAGTTCAAATTCGTAATGGTCCTGCAATTGATTTAACAGTCGGGCCCACAGCACCTGTTGCAGTTTTGGCGCTGGTAATTTGGCAAACTCCAGATAACCGGCTAAAAACTGATTTAATTCAAGGCAGCGTAACGACATACTTTGGCATAACTGTGCGAGTTCAGGCTGGCCCGCTTGTTGTGCCAATTGCCGGCCGGAATAGGCCAAAGAAGACATCGGTGCCAGGCTATTGTTCAGCTCGTGCCCAATCACCCTTAATAATTTTTTCCAGGCATTGAGCTCTTCGCGCTGAATTTCAGCTGTCATTGGTTTGAGCTGATACAACCAATGTTCGCGCTGATTTAAATAAAATCGGTTGCAGGACAAGTGCCAAACTGCCGCAGGCTCACCCAGATGCACCAAAGCCCCTTGTTGCTGTAGTTGTAACTGACGAATAGCCGCCGCCAGTGCTGGCTGCGTTTCCAGCACAGTGCTAAATAACATGCCTTCCAGCCGCTGACCCGCAGCACATAATTGCCGTGACGCCGGATTACTTAGCAGCACTCTACCCTGCTGATCCGTCAGCACCAAACCGGCCGGGCTAGTTTGCAATACCGTATCGAGCAATAACTCACGTTGATATAAACTGGCACGCTGCTGCCGCAACCGGGCCGACATCGCATCCAGCTTTGCTGCCAGCGGCGCCAGTTCGGTGATGCATTGTCGATTGGCTCTGCTATTAAAGGCTTCATCCTGAAGATTTTCTGCATGTAGATTGAGTGCTGCCACTTCTTGCTGCCATTGCCGTAACATGATCTGTGCCAGCAAAGCAAACACCAGTAACAGAGCGAAAAGTGCCAGCGTTAAAGCAGTGGAGGCAAAGTGCCAGCAAAGCAGCGCCATTGCCAGTAGCATCAACGCAAACAAAAACTTTAGTTTTAGTTGCAACGACAAACGGCCATTAAGGCACAGCAATCCCATAAAACTCCATCCGCCGATATAACGCTTGCCGACTGAGGCCTAAAGCTTTGGCTGCACGGGCAATCACACCATCAGCACAGGCCAGTGCTTGTTCGATCTCAGCGCGTCCAACATCATCCAGTGCTCTTTTGCTAATCGTGGCTGCTGCGATGGGTAAACCCAAATCAGCAGGCTGGATCGCGCTGCCAGCAGACAACAAAGCAGCCCGCTGGCAGACATTCTGTAATTCCCGCACGTTTCCAGGCCAACTGTATTGCAATAACACTTGGGCAGCGGCAGTACTGAGTGGTTTTTGTCCCTGCAAAAAGGTTTTTGCCAGCGGTAAAATATCATCAGGTCGCTGTGCTAAATCCGCAAGATGCAGTTCAACCACATTAAGCCTATAATATAAATCTTGCCGAAACTGGCCGCGAGCGATGGCTGGAAGTAAATCAGTATTGGTCGCACTTAACACCCGAACGTCCACATGCCGGGTGTAAGACGATCCCAGCCGCTCAAACTCACCGGTTTGCAGGACCCTGAGTAACTTCATTTGGCCAGCCAATGGCAAATTAGCAATTTCATCCAGAAAAATCGTGCCGCCTTCTGCCAGTTCAAAACGGCCGAGCCGGCTTTTATGCAGGCCACTGTAAGCCCCCGCTTCAGCGCCAAATAATTCCGCTTCAATCAGCTCAGCTGGCAGTGCCCCCATGTTTACTTTGACCAGCGCCTTGTGTTTTCGCTTGGAATTGGCGTGCAACACTTCGGCAATACCTTCTTTACCGGTACCATTACTACCGGTAATCAGCACAGAAGCAGTTGAAGGCGCCAACTGTAATGCCATTTGCAATAATTGCTCCATCGCCGTACTTGCAAATACCAAACCACACAAATCTTTGCCTTCAAACTGCCGCAGTTGCTCACGCCTTTTTTGCGCGGCATGCTGTTGCTCACTCTGCAATTTTTTAAGCTGCAAAGCATTTTTCACCGTCAACAGTAAGCGCTCGTCATCCCAGGGTTTGGCGATATAATCCAGCGCCCCGGCTTTGACCAGTTCCACCACCATATCCAGCGAAGTCCAGGCAGTCATCAGGATCACCGGAATATCCGGGTAGCTTTGCCTGAGCTGGTAAAATAACGCTTTGCCAGCGGCACCATCCATTTCACCTTTGGCAAAATTCATATCCTGCAGCAGCAAATCAACCTGATGTTGTGACAACAATTCAAACACTTGCGCCGGTTCAGCCGCAATCAGCACCTCATAGTGCTGCAGACGAAACAGCGTCTGTAAAGCCGCTGTAATCGCCTGATTATCATCAATAATTAAAATCGTAGCCATAAATCACATTGTTTTGGTTGCAGTTGCCGGAGCGACTCGGGTCGCCATCCGGGCAGGATACCATGTTGCTAAAGTGACACAAAGTAGTAACACCATGCTAGCAAGCAGCGGAAACCAGAAAGTGAGCGGCGGTATCGAAATCACCTGCGCCAACAACTGGTTAAGTGCCAGCGCTGCCACAAGCCCCAAAGCTGTCCCCAGTAACGTGGTGAGCCAGTTTTCACAAAATAATTCAAGTAAAATTGTGTTTTTACTGGCGCCCAAGGCCCGTTTAATCCCAATTTCCTGCTGCTGTTTTAACGCATGAAAATGGGCATGACTATAACTAGACACCATAGTCACTAATAGCATCAAGCCGCTTAACAAAGATAATAAGGTCGCCAGACCAAATTCATTGCGATAAAGACGATGATATTCTTCATCCAGGGTTCTGGTATAAAACACTTCAATATTACTATCGACCTGCTGCAATATCGCAGGCAATTGTTGCCGTACTTGCTCAGTACTGCCAACTGCAGTCTTGATCAGCAAAGCGTAGCCCCAATCCACACTATAAAGCGGCGCCACTTGGATGGCATTAAACATCGGGTGATCGGCACGGCGCTGACCATAAAAATCATCCACCACCGCTGCGACCACGGCTCTGTTGGTGACAAGACCGGCGGCACTGCGGCCTGGAAAAATTTTCTCTGCCAAACTACGTGTTAACACCAGCCCAGGCGCCGTTGGCCCATCCACCGGCATCACTTGTTGCGGTAAAACACCTGCTTGTACTGTTAAACCCAACACTTTAAAAAAATCCGGTGACACCATATAAAACGGGATGGCCGGAATATTGGTTCGTTCTTCTGCAGCTGGGTCAAATAAATTGCCATTATTGCCGCCCTGTTGCGCTGGCCCTTGGTTGGCATAGGCGACAGCTTCAACACCAGGCAGGGTTCGGATCGCTTGCATTTGGCGCTCAAGTAAATCGCCCAATAATGGATAGGTTCTTAGTTGTGGTGACGTCGGTTTTAACTGCACTCTGAGCACTTCTGTCAGCGCTAATCCGGTCGGCGCTTGTAATTGTTGCCGGGTTTGATCAGCCAACAGCATACTATTGAGCAAAAGTGCTAATGTCATCGCAAGTTGTACCAGCAATAACAAGGTCACCACTTTACGTCTGAATAATGATTTGATAAGTAAATGAAATGAAATCATTTTTTATTCCTTAAGCTGCTGATTTAAACCACCAAATGATGCGCGTAGCGATGGATAGAGCGTCACTAAATAACTGGCGCCTAAGGTCAATCCGGCTAAAAACAACAGCAAATTCAGATCCCATTGACTAAACAACTGATTACTTGGCCACAAATGATTCAGCAGCGCGATGCCACCAGTTGCAATAATTAAACCGCAGAGGCAACACAACAAAGCCATCAGCAACACATCGACCCAGAGCTGAAATTGTAATTGGCTGCGGCTGGCACCTAAGGCCCGCCTTAAGCTGAATTCATATTGATTACTCAGATAACGATTGAGTGAAAGATGGCTGGCATTGAGTAAACAGACGCCTAAAAACAACAACGTCACTAAAGCAAATGCCTTGATATCTGAGGATTCGCCACCAAAATAACGCACAATCTCCCGCATCGGCACCAGTTGATTATTGGGCGTACTTAGATGCCGGCCAGCTTTTTTCTCATCTGCGACAAGGTTATCCATAAACTGACGATAGGCTTGCTGCTGCACTTCAGTATCTAACTGCACCCAAAATTGCAACTGATGCAGTGCGCCACTGCGACCTTGGCTGGCCAGCTGGCGATGATCAGTATCGTCAAAAGTTTGCGATTGTGAATTGGAGAGATAATTCAGATCGTAGCCGGTTTCTAACGGCAAATAGAGCTGATCACCATCATTAACATGATTACCGTTATTGGCATCGTATAATCGTGGCAACATGCGCCAATCGTCTAACACGCCAATGACGCTAAACAAACGATCATCCAGCAACATTTTTTCGCCGACCACATCTGAGCGGCCAAACATTTTTTCCGCCGTAGCTTTGGTTAAAATAACTTCAAGCCTGGCTTGATCATCTGCCCAAATATTGCCATGCAACATTGGCACTTCAAACATCCGGAAAAAGTCTCTTTGGGTGATGCGGATACTGACCGGCGTTGGACTCTGCTGACTATTGAGCCGAATATAACCATCCGAGCTATACATGGCCGCTTTGGCAGTTGGAATATCAGTTTGACTGAGCTTTTCAACATTGTGGTAGCTCAGCACCCGTGGCGGTTTACAATCGGTGCATTCCCACGGCACCAACAGTGTCATCGGAAAAAACAATTTATCGCTTTTATGCGGTAACGGATCTGAATTCAGTTGGTAATAAAAAGTCGCATTGGCAAAAAACACCCCAATGCCCAGGCTCAAAATCAGAATGGTCAGCGCATAAGGTAAAGGCGCCCGTTTAATACTGGTGACACTGACTTTCAGATAATATAAAAACTGTTCCATCAGATGCTCCTTAAGCCGTTTTGATCGCAAGCGGGTCGTACAAAGCTGCGTCGCTGAGCTGACCATCGACAATTTGCACCTGGCGACTGGCGCGACGCGCCTGGTCCGGGTCGTGCGTCACCATCAAAATGGTGCAGCCCTGGCGGTTAATTTGTTCCAGCAACTCCATCACCTGGCGCGCCATCAGCGAGTCCAGATTACCGGTCGGTTCATCCGCCAGTAAAATGCGCGGCTCACCCGCAATAGCGCGGGCAATAGCCACCCGTTGCTGCTGACCGCCAGAGAGCTGCGACGGGTGATAATCGCGTCGGGCCGCCAGTCCGACCAATTCCAGTGCCTGCTCAGCCCGGCGTTTGCGCTCACTGGCAGCAAAGCCGCGATAACGCAGTGGCAATTCAATATTATCTTGCAGGCTGTAATCTTTAATCAGGTTAAAGCCTTGAAAGATAAAACCAATTTTTTCATTACGCAATTTTGATAAGGCACTGTCTGGTAAACCTTTCACCGACTGACCGTCCAGCAAATAATCCCCCTCATCAAAGGCTTCCAGTGTGCCCAATACATTCAGTAAGGTCGATTTGCCGGAGCCGGAAGGCCCGGTTAAGGCCACAAACTCGCCTTCTTTCACTTGCAGCTCAATCTGGCGCAAGGCATGAGTTTCAATTAATTCGGTGCGGAAAATTTTGCTTAAATTTTTTAATTGGATCATGGTTTTTATTCCTTTGAGTTGTTTGTGCACGCACGAGGCCACTGTGCGAAATTGTTCAGTGCCGGCTCTGCCATTGCTCGCAGCCGCCACAGCGCTGTTAATTCAACCGCACTTGCGGCTGATCTTTAAATTCACTCAGGTTTGAAATCACCACCTGATCACCTTCTTTCAGGCCAGCACGGATCTCAACCCACTGCACAGATAAGGCTCCGAGCTCGATTGGGGTTTTACTGGCGATGTTATCAAGCAACCTATAAGTCTGACGGCCGCCGCCTGAGCTGATAAATTCCCCACGTGCGACTCTGAGCACATCGGTTTTTTCTTCAAAAATAATCCGGCCGGACAAACGCTGGTTTTGCCGTAAACTGGCTGCATCCTGCGAGTTAAATCGCACTCTGGCACTGACCTGCCCCTCTTTCACCTCAGGGGCGACGTGACTCAGCGTCCCTTGCAACAACTGGCCATTCAGGCTGACCTCGACTGGCAGACCTGACGAGAGTTCAGCGGCATAATTTTCCGGTACACTGAGTTCAGCCTCGTACTGACTTAAATCGATGACAGTCAGTAAACCTTGCCCTGCCAACACATGGTTTTGTTGCTCGACTAACCAATTGCCCACCTGCCCTGTGACTGGGGCAGTGATTTGCAATGCTGCCAGTTTACGTTGCAGTTCTGCCACCACCAGTTGCTGGCGCTCTAGTGCTTGTTGACCTGATTTTTGTTCAAATTTCAGTTTATCCAGTGCCAGCGCCACTTTGTTTTTGGCGTGACGAAATTCAAGCTCGGCCTGGATCATTTTGTCGTTGGCAATATCTAAATCCAATTGCCGCAACACGCCAAGTTGCAACGATTGTTGTGCCCGTGCCAATTCACGTTTTGCTGCCATTAAATTAATGCGCGCACTTTGTTCAACTTGTTGCATATCCAGCTGTTGTTCACGGGCTTCTAAGCTGGCTCGCTCAGCCTCTGAGGCCATACTTAACAGCAAAGCTTGTTGCTGTTTGACTTCATTTTCCAGGCTTGGGCTGTCGATGACCGCCAGCAAATCGCCAACAGTGACCGCTTCGCCTGGTTGTTTTAGTAAACGAATTTGCCCCGCTTGTTGACTAAATAAGGTGGGCGCATTGGCAGCCACCACTTTGCCTTGCACCGCTAAATCGCGAACAAAATCGCCACGGCTGACGGTGGCAATTTGCACTTGTTGCCGCGGGATCACCAAAGATGCTTGCGGGCCGTTTTGCAACATCACCCAATAACTGGCCATTAACATCAAGCTAATGCCCACTGTTGCCAGCACAAATTTTCGCTTCAAACGTGCTGGAGAAACGTCGCGGCTGATGTCCTGCGCACTGGTATCCTGAATTTTCATGCTATCTGCCCTGTAAAACTGAACTATCACTTACAGATAGCAGTTTTAATGCCACCCCCTACAAATTCGTAAGCATATGTTTTTTAATGATATTAATGAATTTATCTGCAAAGAAAATTGTCCGCGGACAATTAAAGTGTCCGCGACAGCTGCATCAAAATGGGGTGGACAGGGTCGGCCCAACGGCGGCCGCTGGCTCGAATGACCTCATGACTGGCACTAGGTTCTGGGCAAGTCTGCTGCGTCAACAGTGCCCAGGCTGCCACTTTGGCTCAGCATCTGGAATCATCACCTGGGATTAGCCCATCGCGCAGTAACCGACAGGTACAGCAAAAAAACCGCTCAGGCGTGTTCGAAATGGAACTAACTCAGCAACAACTGCAGAAAATAACTTAAAAAACAACTAAATATCTAAAATTGAAACATAAATATGCAAAAAATTATAATTAATTTATCAACTCTATGTCATGTGGCTGACACGATAACGACTAATTTTGCCCCGGCAGGATGCAATCAACCCAGATGGAATATAAGAAAAGTCTAAGGAACATTATGAAAACTATAAATAAACTCGTTGTACTCAGTGCAACCGCAGTTTTTGCCCTCAGCGCCACTGCTGTGGCCGTCGCAGATGCCACGACCTCAAACAACCCAGTTTTTGTTGATCTCAGTGACGACAGCACAGTGCGTTATATTATCAAATATAAGAATCAGCAGCTGCAACTGGCGGATGATAGCCAGCAAAGCAACAATGCTGTCGGCGTGTTTTCGTTGCAACAAGCCGAATCTGTGCTGCGTAAACACAATGCCGAGCCGTTGATGCATTTAAATTCAGTCAACGCCAGCGTGGCTGAACTGACGCCACGCCAACTGCAGGCGATGACCGCAGATCCGGCGGTGGAATATATTGAAGAAGATCATAAACGTTATCTGATGGATGTACCGGGTATATTAGCGCAAACCACGCCTTACGGTATAACCATGGTACAAGCCAACCTGGTCAGTGATGCCAATGCCGGTAACACCAAAGTCTGTGTCATTGATACAGGTTATACCCTCAGTCATGCTGATCTGCCCAATAGTGGCGTCACAGGCTATGCTTTTTCCGGGCATGGTACCTGGAATAGTGACGGCAATGGGCATGGCACGCATGTCGCCGGTACCATGGTCGCCCTTGGCAACAATGATGGTGTGGTCGGGGTATTGCCATCGGGCCAAGCCGGTGTCCATATTGTGAAAATTTTCAATAACTCCGGTAACTGGACCAACGCCTCGAATTTGATTCAGGGGATCCAGTCTTGTAAAGATGCTGGCGCCAAAGTGGTGAATATGAGCCTGGGCGGCAGTAGTTCCAACCAAACAGAAAATACCGCCATGACCAATTTTTATAATGGCGGCATGTTACTGATTGCTGCGGCGGGCAATGCTGGCAACACCAGTTTGTCCTATCCAGCCTCTTATAATGCCGTGGTGTCAGTGGCGGCGGTGGATTCCAGTCGCAATCTGGCCAGTTTCTCACAGCGCAATGCGCAGGTCGAACTGGCTGGTCCGGGCGTTGCGGTCAACTCCACCTGGAACAATGGTGGTTATAACAGCATCAGCGGAACCTCCATGGCCTCACCGCATGTGGCTGGTGTCGCCGCGCTGGTTTGGAGCAACCATCCGCAATGTAGCGCCGCACAAATCCGTACCGCGCTGAACAATACAGCGCAGGACCGTGGCACTGCCGGGCGAGATACGTCCTTTGGTTTTGGTATCGTCCAGGCCAAAGCGGCGCATGATTCGTTAACGGCCAATGGCTGTGGCGGCGGCACCACCCCACCAGGTGGCAGCGCCAGCTTTCCGAACCAGGCTGGCAGCGCCGGTCAATGGTTACACCGCACTGTCACCATTCCGGCCGGTGTGAGCAGTATCACCTTTAAAATCGCTGGCGGCAGTGGCGATGCTGATTTATATGTGCGGCAAGGCGCCCAGCCAACCACCAGCCAATACACTTGCCGGCCCTATCTCAATGGCAACAACGAGCAATGTGTGATTAATAATCCGCAAGCGGGTAGTTGGCATTTTAGTATTCAGGGATATACCGCATTCAGTGGCGTCACCTTGTCCTATACCTATTAAACCCTCAGCCACAGCGCCGGCGAACACCGGCGCTGCTTTGTAGCCGCTCGGCGGTCCATCCGGCTGGCGTCGCAGTGACCTTACTTCGTTCAGCCCAATAAACCGGCCTGAAATCTGTCAAATCAAGCCAAAATGTTGCATTTTGTTACATTAAGCCACTGCGGTCCTGCTCGCAGTCGTGGTTAAATGCGGCTTTTACAGTTATTACATCGGATCAAACATGGGTAAATTTCATCGTATTGCCGTCGCTGTTGCGATGGCAACCAGCCTAGCCGCTTGCCAGCAACAAGCCGTTGTAGGGACTCATTCTGACTTACCGGCCGGCGTGCAATTAATTAGTGATCAAAGCCAAACCAAAGCTGCAGTGAGCATTCCTTATAAAAAGTATAAATTTGCTAATGGCTTAACTGTGCTGGTGCATGAAGACAGTTCAGATCCGTTGGTACATGTTGATGTCACCTATCACGTCGGCTCTGCCCGGGAAGAAGCGGGTAAATCAGGTTTTGCTCACTTTTTTGAACATATGATGTTCCAGGGCTCCGAGCATGTGGCCGATGAAGAACATTTTAAAATCATCACCGAAGCTGGCGGCAACTTAAACGGTACCACCAACTCAGATCGGACCAATTATTTTCAGACCGTACCAGTTAATCAACTGGAAAAAGTGCTGTGGTTAGAAGCCGATCGGATGGGATTTTTATTGGATGCCGTCACTGAGAAAAAATTTGAAGTGCAGCGCGAGACCGTGAAAAACGAACGGGGTCAACGCGTTGATAACCAACCTTATGGCCGCTTATATGAACGTGTATCGCAAGCTCTGTATCCGGATATGCATCCCTATTCCTGGCCGGTGATCGGTTGGATGGATGATTTAAACCGTGCCAACGTCAATGATGTCAAAGCCTTTTTCCTGCGCTGGTACGGTCCGAACAATGCAACATTAACCATTGGCGGTGATGTCAAAGCCGAACAGATTTTGCCCTTGGTGCAAAAATATTTTGGCACTATTCCGGCCGGTCCTGCGGTGGAAGCAGCGCCTAAACAATTACTGACATTAACCGAAGATCGATACATTTCAATGGAAGATAACGTACATCTGCCGTTATTGTACATGACCTACCCTTCGGTTTATGCCAGACATCAGGATGAAGCCGCACTGGATATTTTGGCCGAAATTCTCGGTGGCGGTAACAACTCATTACTGTACAAAAATCTGGTGAAAAACCAGCTGGCAGTACAAGCCCAAGTTAGCCACAACTGCGCTGAACTGGCCTGTAGTTTTTCGCTACTTGCGCTGCCACACCCGGCTGCTGGTAAAAATTTGGCCGATATTGAACAAGTAATCCGCGCCAGCTTGCAGGAATTTGAACAACGCGGCGTGACTGATGATGATCTGCTCAAAGTCAAAGCCAAAATTGAAGCAGACAGCATTTTTGGTTTGCAAAGCGTGCAGGGCAAAGTCAGTCAGTTAGCTTATAACGAAACCTTTTTTGGCCAGCCTGATCTGATTGCGGCTGATATCGCCCGTTACAATGCGGTCACCAAAGCAGATGTTAATCGCGTCTATCAAACTTACCTCAAAGGCAAACATGCGGTGCTGATGAGTGTGGTGCCTAAAGGCCAAAAACAACTGATTGCCCGCGCTGATAATTTTAGCCCGGTAACCCATGATTTTGGCGGACCTTCGACCACGAAAGCCGAAGATTTAACCCCACGCCGTGCTGAGGATAATTTTGACCGCAGTCAGAAACCGCAACCAAGCGCAAATCCGGCGGTTGAATTACCAGCCACCTGGCGCACCAGCATGCCTAATGGTATTGCAGTGCTTGGCGCCCAATCGACCGAAACCCCGACGACGTCATTACTGCTGAAAATTCCAGCGGGGCTTTATTATGAAACTCCGGCTCAAGCAGGGATCACCAGCCTATTGGCAGCCATGCTAAATGAAAGTACCAAAAATTATTCCACCGAAGCGATGAGCATGGCGCTGGAAAAACTGGGCAGCCAGATTTATTTCAGTGGTGGTGAGCAGTATCTGGAAGTGTATGTCGCTTCCCTGACGAAAAATTTACCGGCGACACTGGCTCTGCTGGAAGAAAAGCTGCTCAATCCAGCTTTTACTGACAGCGATTTCCAGCGTCTGCAACAGCAAACGCTGCAAGGCCTACAAAACGCGCAGAAAAATGCCGGTTATCTGGCACAACAAGCCTACAGTAAACTGATGTTTGGTGAGCATATCAGCGGTTACAATCCAGCTGGTACTTTGCAATCGGTCAGTCAGTTATCGGTAGCACAGTTACAAGCTTATTATCAACAGCAACTGAAACCGCAAGGTAGTCAGCTGATTGTGGTGTCGGATTTAGCCGCCGCTGAGTTAACCGCCCAGCTACAGGGTAAATTACAGCAGTGGCAAGGTCAGGCCCCGGCACTGAAGGTGCAGTTACCTGCAGCGATAGCCAAAGCAGGCACTATTTATTTGGTCGATAAACCTGATGCACCACAATCAGAGATCCGGATCGGTAAACGCAGTTTGACCGAAGATATCAGCGGCGAATACTTCCGTGCTGGCCTGATGAATTATGCCTTAGGGGGTAACTTCAACAGTCGGATTAACTTAAATCTGCGCGAAGATAAAGGTTACACCTATGGCGCGCGCGCTGGTTTTGACGGCGATAAATTTACTGGTCTGTATACAGCTTCTGCCGCGGTCCGCGCTGATGCCACTGCGGCATCAATCAAGGAATTTATCAAAGAAATCAGTCTATTCCATAGTC
>CAZGHW010000023.1:0-6417 GCA_964525695.1 uncultured Rheinheimera sp.
AACGTCACAGCACAATAGTGGGTAGGTTGGACTCGACGCGCAGCGGCAGTCCAACACTTAGTACCCAACGCTTGGCGTCCAACACTTGGTGTCCAACACGGCTTGTGGAAAAATTATCCATGGATTGTCTGACTGCCCCGGCTTTTCGCCGGGTCGAGTCAGACCTACGGCTGAGGTAAGCGTCACTGCACAAAACGGGTAGGTTGGACTCGACGCGCAGCGGCAGTCCAACACTTAGTCCCCAACGCTTGGCGTCCAACACGGCTTGTGGAAAAATTATCCATGGATTGTCTGACTGCCCCGGCTTTTCGCCGGGTCGAGTCAGACCTACGGCTGAGGTAAACGTCACAGCACAATAGTGGGTAGGTTGGACTCGACGCGCAGCGGCAGTCCAACACTTAGTACCCAACGCTTGGCGTCCAACACTTGGTGTCCAACACGGCTTGTGGAAAAATTATCCATGGATTGTCTGACTGCCCCGGCTTCTGCCGGGTCGAGTCAGACCTACGGGTGAGCTAAGCGTCGTGGTAGTCAGACCTACGGCTGAGGTAAGCGTTGCGGTAGTGCGACGCTTGGCGTCTCACATGGCTGATCGGAAAATAGCCGATTTAGTACAGCACCGCTTCATATCGCATGATGCTAATCCAGCCCGATAAAACCACCGGTTTGATGCGCCCATAACTGGGCATAAATGCCACCGGCGGCAATCAATTCCTGATGACTGCCTTGCTCGACAATTTGCCCCTGATCCAACACGATCAACCGGTCCATTGCGGCGATAGTGGATAAGCGATGCGCAATGGCGATCACGGTTTTACCCGCCATCAACTTGTTCAGACTGTGTTGGATCGCCGCTTCTACTTCAGAATCGAGGGCAGAAGTGGCTTCATCCAGGATCAACACTGGCGCGTTTTTCAGCAATACCCGCGCAATCGCGATGCGCTGACGTTGCCCACCGGATAACTTGACACCACGCTCGCCAACCTGCGCATCCAATCCGGTCTGACCTTTCGGATCCGTCAGCTCTGCAATAAAAACATCGGCTTCAGCAGCGGCAATCGCAGCCTGCAATTCCTCTTCAGTGGCATCAGGTTTACCGTACAACACGTTCTCCCGCACTGAACGATGTAATAACGAGGTATCTTGCGTCACCATAGCAATTTGAGCTCGTAACGATTCCTGTTGGACCTGACTGATATCCTGGCCATCAAGCAAAATTTTGCCTTGCTCCAGATCGTAAAACCGCAGTAATAAGTTGACCAAAGTGGATTTACCGGCACCGGAGCGACCGACCAGACCCACTTTTTCGCCCGGTTTAATCTGCAAGTTTAAGCCGGCCAGCACCGGAGCTTTGCCACCTTCAGTCTTGGTTTTGCCGTAGTTAAACACCAGGTCGCGAAACTCAATAGCGCCGCCACTGACCTGTAATGGTTTGGCATTAGGCACATCCTGCACTTGCTGTGGTTGGGATAAGGTCGCCATGCCATCCACCACAGTACCGATATTTTCAAATAAACTACTGACTTCCCACATGATCCATTGCGACATACCGTTTAACCGCAGTGCCAGACTGACGGCAATGGCAATAGAACCAATGCTGACCGCCTGCTCAGTCCACAGCCAGATCGACATAGCGCCAATGGCAAACACCAGGAGATAGTTCAGCGCCTGTACCGAAAAAGTCAGCCAGGTGACCAGTCGCATTTGCTGATACACCGGAGTCAGGAACACATTCATACTGTCGCGGGCGTAACTGGCTTCACGACTGGTGTGGGAGAATAATTTAATAGTGTTGATATTGGTGTAACTGTCGACAATCCGGCCTGTCATTTCAGAACGGGCATCAGCTTGCCGGCTCGCCACATCTTTTAACCGCGGTACAAAATAGCATTGCAGACAGATATACAGCACTAACCAAACCAGCAACGGTGCCACCAGCCTGAAATCGGCATCGGCGACTAAAAACACCATAGCGCCGAAATACACTAGCACATAGACCATCACATCCAGCAGTTTGGTTGCAGTCTCCCGCACGGCCAGCGCAGTTTGCATCACCTTAGTTGCAATCCGACCGGCAAATTCATTTTGATAAAAACCAATACTTTGTTTCAGTAAATACCGATGCGCCGACCACCGGATCGCCATCGGGAAATTACCCAAAATGGTTTGATGGATAATAGCGGCGTGTAGCAAAATCAGCAGTGGGATCCCAATGGCTGTCAGAAAACCCATCAACAACAAAGTGTGGCCCTCAGTCTGCCATAAAGTTGCCGGATCTTTTTCAATCAGCCAATCGACTAACTGACCCATAAAGCCAAATAAAGACACTTCCAGGATAGCGATTAGTGCCGTCAACAGCGCCATCAACAGCAATGGCCATTCCATCCCTTTGCTGTAATGGCGGCAAAAAGCATATAAACCTTGGGGCGGTTGAGTGGGCTCAGCCGCCGGGAATGGGTTGGTCAGTCGTTCAAAAAAGCCCAGCATAAGTACCTTTTCACAATAAGATTGCAGTAAAAACCCTGCTCTGATTTAGCGCCAGCGTGCCAGAATAGCCGCCGATTGTTGCAGTAGGTGCGCGATATCAGCAGTGCTGATGCCAAGATGGGTCACAAAGCGGAGCCGGCTGCGCGCACCTGTTGCCGACACATAACTGCCAGCGGTGCACAGAATACCTTGTTCTGCTAATTGCTGCTGGTAAAAAGTCGCCAAATCAGGTGTCAATTCGGCAAATAGAATATTGGTTTGGACCGGACTTAACTGAAAATCAGCTTGCAGTTGCAGCTTGTTGACCACTTCAGTTAAGCCTGCCGCTAGCTGCGCTGCATGCTGATGATCTTCGGCCAGTCTGACCACCTGATGACGTAACGCATATTCTCCGGCAGCCGCCAGCATCCCAGCCTGGCGCATGCCACCACCGAGCATCTTGCGAATACGCCGGGCTTTGGCAATAAAGTCACTGCTGCCGAGCAATAAGGAACCGACTGGCGCACCTAAGCCTTTGGATAAACACACAGAAATGGAATCATAACCTTGCACTAACTGCCGTGCCACTGGCCATGGATCAGCCGCTGGACCCGCCAGCGCGACTGCCGCATTAAAAATGCGCGCGCCGTCAATATGGCAGGCTAGCTTGCGCTCATGGCATAAAGTTGCCACCTGGCGCATATAGTCGGCACTCAGCACCTGACCACCGGTGGTATTTTCAATCACCACCAACTTAGAGCGGGCAAAATGAAAATCATCCGGTTTAATGGCGGCGGCAATATCATGCAGCGCAATTGAGCCATCCGGCTGGTGTGGTAAAGGTTGTGGCTGAATGGAGCCTAACACCGCCATACCACCGGCTTCCCATTTATAGGTATGCCACTGCTGGCCGACTATAGCTTCATCCCCGCGTTGGCAATGGGCCATCAGGGCTATTAAATTGGTCATGGTGCCACTGGGGGCAAATAACGCTTGTTCAAAACCAAGCTGACTGGCGGCAAAATGTTGCAGGCTATTGACGGCAGGATCATCCCCAAACACGTCATCACCCAGTTGGGCATGTTGCATCGCCAGTCGCATGCCAGCTGTGGGTTGGGTGACGGTATCACTGCGAAAATCAGCCATATTGACTCCTGCTTACAAGCAAAAAATACTATTTTGCCTGTAAGCAGGGCGAAAGGCAGCTTATTGCGCTGAGCAGGCATTTATCTGAGGTTATAAAGACCTAAAACGGGTCGGAGCACTTTAATGTTTAATTAGATCCGACCCCTTTTTCCGCTTTTTCCGCCTTGGTACTTTGTTCTTTTTCGTCAAGTTCACGAGCAGTTTTCGCAATAAGTTCTGCCCGTTCTTTTAATAAATTTTCCAGTAATAATTGCTGGGCATCAGTTCTGGGATCAATTTCTTGTAACTCTGCAATTTTTTCTTCCAATTGTTCCAGCGTCGGGCGGTCCAGGCCAAGGCGTTGGTCTAAAGTACCTTGCATTAATTTTTTCAACCCTGTCAGTTTTTCAAGCGTTGGATTGCGCAGTCTTTTCAACAACTCGTAAGCAGCGGAATCATCGTCGGGATTTGGCAAGAGAATTGGCCCAGTGATGGTGACTTTCGCTGCTTCATTTTGTTCAATAATTTGTTGCTGCTGGCGTTGACCAAAATCCTGTAATTTGCCAGAGGTCACTGGGCTGGAATAGGTTGGTTTAAAGGCTGATATGTTCATTGCTGCTGCTCCTTTAACGGCGGTTGTTGTAAAAATTTAGCAAATAATATGCCAAAAAAGGAACAGTGCATGACTGCTGAAGTTGTGGCCTGTCGTCAAGATTGCGGCCCCAATGACCAGACGGAAGAGCTGCTAAAACTGCTGACTTAGCTTGCTGATATCCGGCAGCATCCACTGTGCTTCCACACAATCCTGCAGATGATCTGCCATATACTGCACCAGTTGCCTGGCGGCATGCGGCAGGCGTCGGTCTTTGCGCCGCACCAGATACCAGTGACTTTCCAGCGGAAAACCGGCCACCGGCAACACCGCAATACCTTCCTGTTGCTGATGCAGGGTGTGTGCCGAAATGACTGACAAACCCAAGCCTGATACCACGCTGAGCCGGATAGCTTCGTTACTTTCAATTTGCATGGTATTGGCCAAATCCATGCCCTGGCTGCTGAGCCAGGATTCAAACATCAGTCGGGTGGCGGAGCCGGGTTCACGAATTAAAAACCGCTGATTTTTCAATTGTGCCAAGGTTAAATCTGGTTGTTGTACTGCCCAGTGATCGGCAGGCGCAATCAGCTGCAACGGATTTTTTAAAATGCGCACCGCTTGGGTGGTTTGGCCGCTTGGTGGATGACTAAAAAGATATAAATCATCCAGTTGCTGTTCAAAGCGTGACAGAATGTGGGCTCTGTTACCAATGTTCAGCGTGACATTCACTTTGGGGAACAAACGGTAAAAACCGCCGAGGATCCGAGGCATCACATATTTGGCAGTGGTGACAATCGCGATGCTGAGTTGCCCAACCTGGCCGCTGCGTGCTTCTTCTAAATACAGCGAAAAATCATCAAACCGGCCTAAGACGTCGGCAGCGGCCTGATATAAAGCGCGCCCGACATGCGTCGGCACCATTTGTTGATCGCGGTGTTCCAATAAAGGTTCACCGACTGTTTCGGTCAGTTTTTTTAATTGCAGCGACACTGTTGGTTGCGTCAGATGTAAGGCGCGGGCTGCGGCTGACACCGAACCGGTTTGCACCACATGCAGGTACACCTGCAGCAGCCGGAAGCTAAGATGGCGAATGTTCATAGATAAATATCTATACCTATGTGGTTAATAATTAATTATCCAATATACCTTTTTCCGCCGACAATCGCCAGCCAGCAGCTAAGTGGTGCTGTAGGCTTACTGAAGAGGGTGAATGATGCCAGATATCGTGATTGCGTTTTTTATGCTGGGACTGGCGGCGGGTTTGTTGAAGTCAGACTTAAAAGTGCCACAGTCGATTTATGACACCTTGTCGATTTTGTTAATGTTAGTACTGGGGTTAAAAGGTGGTTTGGCGTTACATGGCCAGTTTGAGCAGCGCATGCTAGTGCAGCTGCTGCCGATAGTCGGTTTGGGTTTTGTGTTGCCACTGCTCTGTTTTGTCGTGCTGCAAAAAGTGGTGAAGTTAAAACTGGACGATTCCGTCAGCGTCGCTGCGCATTATGGCTCGGTCAGTGCCGGTACCTTTGCTGTAGTATTGGCTTTGGTGGAAAAAGCCGGCTTGCCACTCAATGCTGAAACCACCTTGTATTTGGTGTTATTGGAATTACCCGCCATTGTGGTGATGTTATGGTTACACCGGCGTCTGACCGGGCAGGGCAGTGCTGGCGGTATTTTGCGGGAATCCTTGACCAGCCGTGGTGTGCTGCTACTGGGTGGTGGTGTGCTGATTGGTTATTGTTATGGACCCGAAGGGATGGCCCCAATAGCGCCGGTACTGTTGGGCGGCTTTAAAACCATGTTAGCGATGTTTTTGTTAGAAATGGGGCTTTGTACCGCCCGCGCTTGCTCGCCGATGCCATGGCAACACTGGCGTTTGATGATTTTTGCGGTGGTGGCACCTTTTATCCTGGCTTGGGCCGGTATTGCCACAGCGTTATTACTGCAATTGCCAGAAGGCAGTGCGTTAGTGTTGGCCGGGCTGTGCGCCAGTGCGTCCTATATTGCAGCGCCAGCTGCCATCCGGGTGGCCGTACCAGGTGCTGATATTGGGCTGGCGATGCTGGCAGCGCTTGGCATCACTTTCCCGGTCAATGTGTTGATTGGTATCCCTCTGTATCAACAATGGATAGGTTGGTTTTATTAACCTTGCTACCACGGATGTCGGACTGCCCAGGCTTTGCCTGGTCGAGTCCGACCTACGGGCTTTAATGTCAAGTCATTGATTTATAATG
>CAZGHW010000023.1:6517-10463 GCA_964525695.1 uncultured Rheinheimera sp.
TAAATGTTTGATTTATATGGATTTTTATGCCAAATATTTGATTTATAATGGATTTGTAGGTCGGACTCGACACAGCGCGTAGCGCTGTGGCAGTCCGACAAGGGTTAAAGCAATCTTTATACATCGCGCCATGTCGGACTGCCCAGGCCTTGCCTGGTCGAGTCCGACCTACGGGCTTTAATGTCAAGTCATTGATTTATAATGTATTTTTCATTTTAAATGTTTGATTTATATGGATTTTTATGCCAAATATTTGATTTATAATGGATTTTAATTTCAAATGTTTGATTTATATGGATTATTATGCCAAATATTTGATTTATAATGGATTTGTAGGTCGGACTCGACGCGGCGCGTAGCGCTGTGGCAGTCCGACAGAGTTTACAGCAATCTTTATACATCACGCCATGTCGGACTGCCCAGGCTTTGCCTGGTCGAGTCCGACCTACGGATCATTAATTGCAAAATATTGATTTATATAAAAATATGATGGATTTGCCACGGCGCGGTGCATTGCATTTCGTGCTAAGGGCAACACATGCGCCAACATCAATTAATTGATTTATATTGAATTTATGATGATCGGACTGGGGCGTCAAAGTCTACTGGTTCATCGGTATAAATACAGACATTCCAATCTGCTGCCAGACCATCTTCGGCGGTGCAATAACGGGCAAAAAATTGTTGAATTTGCGGCCGCTGGCAATGCGCTTCAAAAGCAGCTAAGTCGGCCCAAATTTCATTAAACAACAATGGAAAGCTGTTCCCTGGTGCAAATGGGCTGCTGATTTGCCGGGTCACCCGATATTGCAAGCAACCATCTTCACGCAAAGTGTTCGCCTCTAAGCTTTGTAAGGCTTGAAATAATTCAGCTTCTTTACCGGCTTTGGGTAGAAATTGAGCCAGACAATATACTTTTTTTGACATCGATACTCCTTGAGCAAAATAATGGCGCTGTTGTGCGCAACACAATTCGGTAGCTGACGCGTCAGCCAGCAAAGCAGTGGCCTGGTTCAGGCGAATAAATACATGCAAAAAAAAACCTCCAACTGGAGGCTTTTTTCGCACTAAGTTTAAAACTTAGTTACCTGAAGCGGCTTCCGGTACACCTGCACCAGTACCACCACCGATACCATTACCAGCTGGAGCCGGAGCAGGAGCGATAGCAGCAGTTGCGGCACCAGCACCAGGAGCACCAGCACCTGGCGCGCCACCGGCAGCAGTGGCGGTATTCAGTGTGTTCGCAACTAAAGTCGGGTCAATACCTGAGGCAACTGCGTATGCAGTCACAGTGTCGTTATCCACACAGCTAGTTGCAGTCGCTTTTAAAATGTCTTCAACCAGAGCTGGATCGTTTTTAGCGAAATCAAGTGCAAACTCAACAACTTGTTCAGCTAATACCGGGCTACAGGTTTTGATGTCTGTCATTTCGGCTACGAAGTCAGTGATTGACTGGCCTTTGCCTTGCGCTGTTGCAAACATCGTGGCAACGTCAGTCGATGCTTCCTGCGCAGACACTGCCGGAACTGTCAGCTGTAAAGCAGCAGCTACCAAAGCGATTTTTACTAATTTCATATGCATTCCTCGCACAACAAATGATTACAACAAAGATTTTAGGATTCTACCTGAATTATGTCGAAAATACAGTCATTATTTTGTGAAACTTTTTCGAACGCGACCGGAGCATGCAAACCACGCCCTTGTACCGCGTCGATATGAATTTCATGACATATTTTCACAATATCAGCGCTTTCAATCTGAGGCGCTATCACTTTTATCCCAATTCCGTGACAGATATGCGTCATGGTCTGGACAAAAAAGCGGGTATCCGGCTGTTGTAAAGCACGGATATAACTGCCGTCAATTTTAATAAAGTCGATGTTCAGCCCCTGCAGATAGCGAAAAGAACTGAAGCTGGCACCAAAGCGTTCAATGGCAACCTGCGCACCTGCCTGTTTCACTGCATTAAAAAACTCTGCCGCCGAGCTGATAGCGCCAAGCGTAGCTTGTTCGTTTACTTCAAACACTAACGAAGGCAATTGCTGTTGATTGGCGCGCAGGGTATTGGTTAGCCAACGGACAAAATGTTTGTCGTGAAAGGCACTTTTACTGAGGTTAATGGCAAAAGCCTGCTTTTTGTGCTGTTTCAGTTTACACAAAATGTAAGTCACCAGCGCTTTATCCAGCAACAGCGACACCCCAAGCCGCTCCGCCATGGCAAAAACGTCAGAAGAAGCCAACTGTTTGCCATCAGCGTTAAACTTGATAAAGGTTTCGACATACAAAATTTGTTGCTGCTGATACACCGGCTGCAGCACCAGATCAAACATTTTCTCCATTTCATCGGACAGCAACAACTCAGTGCTGTAGTCGCTGGCCGCTGTGTCGGCAATGACCGAGCGGGTGAAACGGTGCAGAATTTGTTGCCACTCCGAACGCGAATGCAAGCTTTGATGATGTTCCTGCTGGAAATCCAAAATTGGCATCACGGCAGCCTGTTGTTTTGCCTGCATCGCATCGAGCCGGCTTAAGCTACTACTTAAATCGGCACCGGCTTGCACCGGCAGTAACACCAGGCTGGCAAAGCCATGTGGGTAGGCATCACTATTGGCAATTTCAAAAGACTGCCGCAACTGGGCGTCAAACTCAACCGCAGTGGTGGCGCCAAGTCTGGCCAGAATGGCAAATTCCGAGCCGCTAATGCGAAACAGTTGCGACCATTGCAAGGACTTTAATTGCGCCTGTAATAAGGTACCGGCTTTTTCGACATAAGCATCGCCACTGGCATAGCCTGCTGCGTCGTTTAACTCTTTTAACGAGGGCAGGGCGACCAGCCCCAAATACAAAGCATTGCCATCTTCATCCGGCTCTGCTTGCAGGCTGGCATACGACTGGTTCAGGGCCCGCCGGTTCGGTAAGGCCGTGAGCGGATCCAGATAAGCTTGCTGATTCAGTTGCTCAGCCCGCTCGGTCAGTTCAGTAAAACTACGTTTTACATTACCCACCATGTGATTCAGTGCATAAACCACGGCCCGTAACTCTTTGGTCAACGGCAGATAATCCAGCAGTTCAAAGCGTTTTTCCGCCAGTTGTGATGCCTGGCGTTCAATATCTTTCAGCGGATTTAATACCGCAAGTAACAACAGATGCACTGCTGCCAAGGCGCCAAGGCAGATAAACAAACTGGCCCAAAAAACCGCTTTAACGTGATTCCATAAACTGCTGTAAGCATGCCCCGGATGCGCTTGCACCGCCAACACGCCGGCAATGCGCCAGCCGTCATTCACTTCCGAGGTCATCACCGGTGGATTGAGGGCAAACCAGCGAATAAACCAGTTTGGTACGCCTTGCACTTGCACTGGGTTGTTGCGGTCAAACACCACTTTGCCATCGGCGGCGGTGAATTTAATCTGCAGATAATAGCCAGAGTCGAAGATGGCGGACACCATGGTATCCGCCATTACAGTATCCTGCTCAGCGAGATGGGGCGACATCGACAAACCCAGGCTATTGGCGGTGTCGAGCGCTGTACGTGATAACTGGGTATCCAGATAACTACGCATATGGTTAGCACTGACCAGCACTGTGGCGACAAAAGTAATGATCGCCAGCAGCAACAGCAGCACACTCAACTGCGTACTTAACGCGATACCACCTTTAAAAGGGCGTTGTTGTAATTGTTTTTCTGTGCTCATCGTTTCGGCCTTTATCCGTGACAGGACACTTTGTTAACTAAATACCATTTGTCGGTTGGACGCGTGATACATCCACATATCAATGAAACCGTGATCATCGCACTTGTCGGACTGCCCCGATGCTGCGCATCGTGTCGAGTCCGACCTACCATTTTGTTCCGGCGCACTGCCAACATCCGCATATCAATGGATCCGCGATCATCGCACTTGTCGGACTGCCCCGATGCTTCGCATCGTGTCGAGTCCGACCT
>CAZGHW010000023.1:10563-28267 GCA_964525695.1 uncultured Rheinheimera sp.
CATCCACATATCAATGAAACCGTGATCATCGCACTTGTCGGACTGCCCCGATGCTTCGCATCGTGTCGAGTCCGACCTACCACTATGTTCAGGTGTACTGCCAACATCCACATATCAATGAAACCGTGATCATCGCACTTGTCGGACTGCCCCGATGCTTCGCATCGTGTCGAGTCCGACCTACGTTTTGTTCCGGTGTACAGCCAACATTCACGTATATCAATAGATTTGGTCAATCCGACCTACCGCGAGCATCAATATGAGACTACAACCCTTGCTCAATTTTATTCATCACTTCGGTCCAACTGGCGATGCCGCTGCTGTCTTTCACCCGGCGGCCCAGGCCGTTGGCTTTGGCTAACCATAAGCCACTGGCGTTAAAGCTGTATACTGGCCGCAAATCGGTGCGCTCGTTGGCAGGTTTGATCTGTGGATCCATATTGTCCAGCACCAACGGATAATCCTGTGGATTTTCAAAATACACCAGCACCATATGCGGCTCATTCACCGACAAAGCCCGCACGTACATCAACCGCAGCTTTTCATCAGCCACACCCATAGCGCGCAGGGTAAAATATTTGGCAATGGCATAGTCTTCGCAATCGCCAGCGCCTGTCCCCAGCGATTCTACCGGGGTGGCCCAATAATCCACTTTGCCCCAGTGCTCGGCATCGGATTTGTAGGCCACCTTACGATTAAAAAATTGATTGGCTTGATGCACCCGTTCCCAATCGCTGGCAGTACTGCCTTTTTTGATCAAATCACGCCATGCGGTAAAACGAGCAGTAGCAGCCGCGCCGTAGCGTTGTTCAACGTCAGCGAAAAAAGCGGCAGTAAAAGTGGTATCGGCATAGTTAGCGCACAGCGCCATTGAGAACAACACCAACACCGACCAACAACTGTGTTTTAAAATGGCAAAACTCCACAGCAAGCAAGGATGCAGCCTGCCAGCACATCAACAATAACCACCAGCAGTGTCAAACAGTGAGGTTAGCATAGCCGTTCCGGCCACATCAAATAATAACACTGTGAATCATTGATTTAGCCGCTTTTTTTCAATCACAACTGCGCTGCAGATGGCGGCTAAATGACGTTCGCCATAAAAATGTAATTTGCATCAAAACCGAAAAAACGGTATAAATGCGCCTTCATTCCAAGGGTGGGATCTACAGCGCGCAGCCAGTGCCAAGCTGTTTTTTGCCAGATGGCAACATATTTTTCTGTAGAAGGAACTGCAGTGCTTCACAATGCTGACATGCGGTTCCATGGGTATTAATTCTCCACAGTGGAACAGGACAGAGTAGATGGTCAAGTCGCCAATTCAGCAATCTCAATTTGGTCGTCGCACTGACGATGATTTTAAAGTCACCAGAGCCGTTATTCCAGTTGCAGGTTTAGGAACCCGAATGTTGCCGGCAACCAAGGCCATGCCAAAAGAAATGCTGCCGATCGTGGATAAACCATTGATCCAATACGTAGTACAAGAAGCAGTTGCCGCAGGTATTACGGAAATTGTCCTGGTCACGCATTCTTCCAAAAACAGCATTGAAAACCACTTTGACACCAGTTTTGAATTAGAAGCTGCACTGGAAAAACGGGTCAAACGCCAATTGCTGGAAGAAGTTCGTAATATTACGCCAAAACACGTTACCGTGATTTCAGTGCGCCAACCGCAGGCACTAGGCTTAGGCCATGCCATTTTATGCGCCCGCCCTGTGGTGCGTAACCATCCTTTTGCGGTGTTATTACCCGATGTAATTGTCGATCAGTACCAGTCGAATCTGAAAAAAGACAATCTGGCGGCCATGATCAAAAGATACAGTGAAACTGGCCATAGCCAAATTATGGTTGAGCCAGTGCCTGAGCAGTTGGTTAATCAATACGGTGTGGTCGATATCAATGGTGCAGTTCTACAGCAGGGCGAGAATGCCGTGATTGCCGATATGGTGGAAAAACCAGATCTGGATGAAGCGCCAAGTAATTTTGCCATTACCGGCCGTTATGTATTGTCACCCACCATTTGGGACTTACTGGAATTTACCCCACCAGGTGCCGGCGATGAAATTCAGCTGACAGACGGTTTGCATCAGCTACGCTTGCTGGAAACTTTGGAAGCTTACCATATCAAAGGCAAGTCACATGACTGTGGTAACAAGCTAGGGTACGCAATAGCCAATGCAGAATATGCACTGCGTAGCAATTTCGGCGCTGAATTTAAACAAAAATTACAACAACTTCTCGCGGAATAATTCATTATTCTGCCTTTGAAGTAGTCCCAGAAACTAGCAAAACCAAAACCTTGATCTCACTGACTGCCACGCACTTCGTGGCGGTCAGAGTTTTAGCCGTTAGGCCCTGTGTCACAGGGTCTGCGGTAGCCATGGTAAAACCTGTGGACCCTGAAAAACAACTAAGTAGGTTAATAGCCACTAAAAAACTGGTTAAACACTACTAAGAAACTGGTTAAACACCACTAAAAAAATGGGTTAAACGCTACTAAGAAATTGGTTAAAAGCCACTAAAAAACTGGTTAAACGCCACGAAGAAATTGGTTAAACGCCACTAAAAATTGGTTTAACGCTACGAAGAAACTGGTTAAAAGCCACTAAAAATTGGTTAAACGCTACGAAGAAATTGGTTTAACGCCACTAAAAAACTGGTTAATCGCTACTAAAAAGTAGGTTGGACTCGACGCAAAGCGGCAGTCCAACATGTCTGCTGGCAAGGTTCAGCCACAGCGCTTGTTAAACTGCCACAGCGCTTTGCAGCCATAACCAGCCAAAGCTAAAGTCGCGAAAAAGTAAGTAGACGATGGACTCACCACAAGGTATCACGCCCAACCAGGCGAAATGCTGAGGCAGTCTAAAAGTTGCGATGGATAGTCATCAAAGTAAATCCCGAGCCCAGCTCGTGCATTGTGTGAAAAGGTAAACAAAAAATGAAAATTGCAATTGCCGGAACAGGTTATGTAGGCCTCTCGAATGCCATTTTATTGGCTCAGCACAATGAAGTGGTGGCGCTGGATATTATTCAAGCCAAAGTGGATAAGCTTAATCAAAAAATTTCTCCCATTGTCGACACTGAAATTGAACATTATCTGCAGCATAAAACACTGAATTTTCGTGCTACGACCGACAAACACGACGCCTACCAGGGCGCCGACTTTGTGGTGATTGCTACCCCAACCGACTACGACGCCGAAACCAACAAGTTTGACACCCGTTCGGTGGAAGCGGTGATCCAGGATGTGATGGCCATAAACCCAACCGCAGTGATGGTGATTAAATCAACAGTGCCAGTGGGTTACACCAAAAAAATTAAGCAAAAACTATGCTGCAATAACTTAATGTTTTCGCCAGAGTTTTTACGCGAAGGCAAAGCCTTATACGATAACCTGTACCCATCCCGTATTATTGTTGGTGAGCAGTCGGAACGCGCCCGGGTTTTTGCCGGTTTATTAGCGCAAGGCGCGGTCAAACAAGACGTGGCCACTTTGTTTGTGGACAGCACCGAAGCTGAAGCGGTGAAGTTATTTTCCAATACCTATTTGGCCATGCGGGTATCGTTTTTTAACGAACTAGACACCTACGCCGAAACCCATGGTTTAAATAGCCGGCAAATTATTGAAGGGGTAGGGCTAGACCCTCGCATTGGCAACCATTACAACAACCCATCCTTTGGTTATGGTGGTTATTGCTTACCAAAAGACACCAAGCAGTTATTACGCAACTTTGATGATGTGCCAAACAACCTGATCCAAGCCATTGTGGCTTCCAACACCACCCGTAAAGACCATATCGCCTTTGCCATCTTAAATCGCCAACCGAAAGTGGTGGGTATTTACCGGCTGATTATGAAAGCCGGTTCCGATAATTTCCGCGCCTCCAGTATTCAGGGCATTATGAAACGGATTAAAGCCAAAGGCGTGGAAGTGGTGGTGTATGAGCCGGTGTTGGAAGAAGAGACCTTTTTTAACTCGCGGGTGATTAAAGACTTTGCCGAGTTTAAAGCCATCAGTGATGTGATAGTCACCAATAGATTGGTGCCAGAACTGAATGATGTAAAGGCGAAAATTTACACCCGCGACTTATTTGGCAGTGATTAAGCAAAATAAGTAGGTCAATGGACTACAAAATAAGTAGGTCGGACTCGACGCAAAGCGGCAGTCCGACAATATAAGAATGCGGCAGCTAAAACTCTACTGTTTAACCTCCGATGGAGTACATCATGAAATTTTTAGTAACGGGCGTCGCCGGTTTTATCGGTAGTAAAGTTGCTGAAGTATTATGCCAGCAAGGCCATCAGGTGGTTGGGATTGATAACCTGAATGACTACTATGATCCGGCGTTAAAACAAGCCCGGTTACAACGCATCCACGACACATTAACTGCTGCGCAGCAGCCGTTATTTCGCTTTATCAAACTGGATATCAGCGACCGCGTTGCCATAGCCGAATTATTCGCCACTGAAAAATTTCAGCGTGTTATTCATTTAGCAGCCCAGGCTGGTGTGCGATATTCCATCGATAATCCAATGGCTTATGTCGATTCTAACCTGGTAGGCATGATGACCATTTTAGAAGGTTGTCGCCATCACCAAGTCGAACATTTGGTGTACGCCAGTTCCAGCTCGGTGTATGGCAACCAGCAAAAAGTGCCATTTAGTGAAGCAGATCCGGTTGATACACCGATTTCGCTGTATGCCGCCACCAAAAAAGCCAATGAATTGATGGCCCATACCTATAGCCATTTATATCAGTTACCGACCACTGGCCTGCGCTTTTTTACCGTCTATGGCCCTTGGGGCAGACCTGATATGGCGCCGTGGAAATTTACCAAAGCCATATTGGCCGGTCAGCCGATTGATGTATATAACCACGGCCAGTTGCAACGCGACTTTACCTATATCGACGATATCGTCGAAGGCGTGATCCGCATTCAGGATAAAGTGCCTGGCAGCCCTGGTTATCCAACCCAGCTTGTCACCAATCCTTATTACAGCTTGTTTAATATTGGCAATAACCAGCCGGAAAAGCTGGAAGATTTTATTAGTGCCATTGAGCAGGCGGCTGGTTTGCAAGCGAGCAAAAACTACTTACCGATGCAAGCCGGTGATGTACTACAAACTTATGCCGAAGTAAGCCAGTTACAACAAGCGGTTCAATTCAAACCGGCGACCAGCTTAACGCAAGGCATGCAATTATTTGTCGACTGGTATCGGGCTTACCAGCAAACAGCAGCAAAATAACTTTATTTTTTCGAAAGCGGAAACAAAAAGCATGGATTTTAAACGTATTTCAGTGATTGGCTTAGGTTATATCGGTTTACCAACAGCAGCAGTATTTGCCTCACGTGGTATTGAAGTGATTGGCGTGGACGTGAACCAAAAAGCGGTCGATACCATCAATCAAGGCAATATTCATATTGTGGAGCCGGATTTAGATATTGTGGTGCGCAGCGTAGTCACTATGGGCAAATTACGCGCCACCACCACCCCAGAAGCGGCTGAAGCTTTTTTAATTGCGGTGCCAACCCCCTTTAAAGGGGAAGACCACGAGCCAGACTTGTCTTATATTGAAAAAGCAGCGGCTGCTATTGCGCCTGTACTGACCAAAGGCAATCTGGTGATTTTAGAAAGTACCTCGCCAGTTGGCGCTACCGAACAGTTAGCCGCTTGGCTGGCCGCAGCGCGTCCAGATTTAACCTTCCCACAACAAGCCGGTGATGCTGCCGATGTAAACGTAGCGCATTGCCCGGAGCGTGTTTTACCAGGCCATGTACTGACTGAGTTAGTGGCGAATGATCGGGTGATTGGCGGTATGTCAGCCGCTTGTTCGGCTAAAGCGGTAGCGCTGTACCAGACTTTTGTCCGGGGTGAATGTGTGGTGACCAATGCCCGCACCGCCGAAATGGCCAAACTGACCGAAAACAGCTTCCGCGATGTCAACATTGCCTTTGCCAATGAACTGTCGATGATTTGTGACAAGCTGAAAATTAATGTCTGGGAGCTGATTAAGCTGGCTAACCGCCATCCACGGGTGAATATTTTAAGCCCAGGCCCAGGTGTTGGCGGCCACTGTATCGCAGTTGACCCTTGGTTTATTGTCAATTCAGCGCCGAATGAAGCCAAGCTTATCCATCAGGCCCGGTTAGTGAATGACCATAAACCACACTTTGTGATTGAGAAAATTGTTGCTGCGGCTGATCAATTTAAAAAACCAGTGATTGCCTGCTTAGGCTTAGCCTTTAAAGCCGATATCGACGATTTACGCGAAAGCCCGGCACTGGATATTGTTAAACACCTGGCAGAGCAGGGCGTAGGCCGGATTTTAGCGGTAGAACCGAATATTCAAGAGCTGCCAGCCAAATTAGCCACCGCCGGCGTTGAACTGGCGACGCTGGAACAAGCGCTGGAACAAGCCAATGTGGTGGTGGTGCTGGTGGACCATAAACAGTTTAAATCTTGTGATAAATCATTGTTTTTAAGCAAAGTTATGATTGATACACGTGGGATTGTTTGATGAGTAAGAATTACATGATTGTAAGTAAAAAATTAAAATGTAGGAAATAACACTCTGATGGTGAATCTATATAAAATCAGTGTATACCTGTCAATTTTTTGCATTGTTGTCAAATTTGTCCTATCAAAAAGCATTGAGAGTGAAGACTTTTATGATGTTGTTGAGCCTAGCTCACTCTCTTACTTTTTTGATGGTATGATTTTACTGCTAAGTCTTTTATTTATAAAAAAAATATCAAGTAAATTTTACTCAATCTTAGTTTTTTTTGCATTCTCAACAGTTACTTTCACTTTCGCTAGTTATTTTTCTAATGAAGATTTTTTTTCTGCGATAAAAACATCGATGAAATACTTTGTCCCTATAATGGCACTGATTCATTACTATGGATATTTTAAAACACGTGAAAGTGAATTAATTAAGGTAATTCATTATTTATCATTTATTGTGTTGATACTGTTGCTGTATGGATTTGTTTTCCTTCCAATGTCGTCAAATAGATATTTCGGCGATAATGAAGGTTTGTGGTGGCCTGCTTACTTTAATAACCTGCATACTACTACTTATGTTGTTTCCGCTCTTTTTTACATGTATTTTTGTATGTACCTTAGAGGTAGAATAGATCAGCTGAAATTAGTCATAATTTTCTGTGTTTGTTTTTATTTTATAGCATTTGGTTGGGGCATTCGAACTGCAACATTATCTATAGTTGCAATTGTTTTTTTAATGCTAGCAGAAAATATTAATAAATATCAAAAATATTTCAAGATAACTGCCGTCATAACTTTGCTCTCAATAATTCCTATTTGGTATAATTACTTTTTTGATTTCGATTTATATAGTGCATACTCATCTGGAAGGTTGAGCATGTACGTTGAAAAATATTTTCAACTATCTGAAAATAATTTATTTCAGTGGTTGTTTGGTAATGGTGCAGGAAGTGATTTGATAGAAACTGATTTTTGGTGGGATGCTAGAGGTGCACATAGTGATTTTATAACAGTCTTAGTTGAGGGCGGTATAGTATATTTTATGTTCTTCATTGTTCTACATATCAAAATTTATTCATTAACTGTGAAATCCCGTGCAAGATTCATTTTATATTCAATAGCTTTAACAGGCTTGTTTAGTAATGGTTTTTTTGTAAGACCTGTTGCTATGTATTTATGTATTTTTGCGATTATTTTAGGGATGATAGATAACGATGAACGACAAAATGCAATTAAATAATAGATTGGTAAAATTCATCGCTGTTGCATTCCCTGGTGGATATAAATTTTTTGCCGTTATGCTAATAACAAATTTTTCAAGCGAAGCTGTGGCAAAATTATTTTCCGAGGGTTTTTTTTGGGTATTACTTTTTTTAACATTTTCTGGAATACCCATTGCAGCTATGATGTCTTCTAGGACAGAAATATTAACTGATAAGCAAAAGTATACTATTGTTTTATCTTCCACACTTATCTTACTTTTGACCAGCTTGTTTTTCTTTTCAAATCACACCAATACACAATTAATTATAAATATTGCATTTGCTTCAATATTTGTATCTATATATGAATTCATTAGGAAAGATTTTTTCAATGATGAATGTTTTACTGAAATTTTCGTTGCAGGTTGCATTTCAGTTATTTTGTTATTAGCAGTTTTCTTTTTGTTCAGTTCATACAATGAATACATTCTTGCATTTTCAATGTTTTGTATGTTAGTTCCAGCTTGGATATTACATTGTGTTAAAAATTATGAAGTTGAAGAAAAATCCAAAATCAGAGGAAAAAGGCTGATTTCTGTATTTATACAGTATTGCATTTCAAATGGATTTTCCACGTCTTTAGCAGCGATACTTCCATTGTTACTAATACCTGAGATTGGTGATGATTACTCAGTTGTAATGGCTCAAGTCGTTGCTCTTAGTAAAATGTTGTTGTTAGTACCAAAAGCAATGGCAGCTTCAAATATACCTAAACTCAGAAACCATGGTTCTTTGTGGAAAATAGTAAAACCTTATTGTAAGGTTTTAAATGTGTACTTTATTATATTAGCAATTTTTTGTGCGCCTTTATCTTGGTTTTATGGCAGCAATGATGCAATATTATTTTATTTTTTACTACTAAGCATTCAAATTTCACAACTAGCACTCCCATATTCAAACGTACTTGCAGTTGAGGGTAAATCAAGAGAGCTTTTAATTGCAAATATTAAAGGGACATTTATATTTTTTCTGTCGATAGCTCCAATTTATTTTTTTATGGAGCAAAGCTATGAAAGAGGTCTAGTAATTATTATTCTTTACTTCATACACAACTTTATAAAGTTTCAACTTACAAAGTTTGCGAGTTTGGAATTCATCAAATAAAAAATATTTTTTATATTGATCAGAATGGAATTTTTGGAATAATGGAAAAAGATAAAGTATTTGTATCTGGGATATCACCTCAGTCTTATTTTGTGTTAAGGCTTGTAGATAAATCTTTTAAAGATGTTTATTTTGTTTCGTCAGAAAAAAAATGTGCTTATTATTCTAAGGTTGGCAATAAAATTTTAGTAAATGATTATGCATCATATATAAAATTTCTAATCGAGACTTCTGAGAAGAATAAACTGTTTATTTGTAGTGGAAGAGACATTCAGTCCTTAATTGAAGAGAATCCAGATTTTTTTAAAAATAAAAATGTTTTTCCTAATGATAAATTTGGTCTAGAATACTTTACAAATAAAAGCAAAACATATGAGCTCTGCAAAGAGCTAAAATTGCCAATTATTGATTCTTGGCTGTTAAATGAATTTACACCAGAATTATTTAATGAACAAAAAATGATTGCTAAATGGAATGTTGAAAATACAACTGGTGAACTTGAAAAATTTAAAACTGCTGTTTTTTCTTCTAAGACTGAATTTGAAAAATTCAAATGTACTATCCCAGTCGAATTTTACAATAGAATAATTGTTCAAAAATACATTGAATCTTCTGTTGGATCAAATATCTCATTTCTTGGTCTCTATTCGAAAGGCTCTCTAATTGCAGGCATGCTTGCACAACAATTAGAGCAATATCCGCAGGGTATAACATCATATTTAGTAGAATATGATGGGCCTTTATCGGATGCGTTAATTTATGCTGCGAAAAAACTGATATCAGGTACAAGTTACAACGGATTTTGTGAAGTTGAATTTAAATTGGACAGCAGTTTTACTAGCTTTTACATATTAGAAGTTAATCCCAGGCCTTGTGGTTGGTCTAGTGCATTACTAGGAAAATATAGTAATTTAGATAAATTATTAATAGATTCATCAGTGAAACCAATTATTTTAAATAATAAAACTTCTTGGATTAATATATTAAGATTTCTCCGTGGTCGTTTGAACAAGGGTATTATTGCACTACTAAAAGGGATCTCATTGGTTCCATTTGTTAGTTGTTATGATATTTTTTCTTTAAAAGATTTAAAGCCATTTGTATCTCAGTTTTTTACTTGGAAAAAATAATGCTGTTTAAAAAAATTCAAAGTGATGGTTTTAAAAATTCTTTAACTAACTTATTTAATAAAATATATTCTTATTTTTATCGTACCACTTACACTTTGATGTTGAAAGGCGATCTTTCCTATAATTATATTCATGATCTAAATAATATCCGAGAAATAGTCTTAGCTGAAATTGATGATAATTATATTTTAAACCTACCTACTTTAAAATTTAAAAATTGGGAAAATAATGGCTCTCGTATATTTTTTTTTGAATCAAATGGTTCAATCGAGGGATATGTAGTTATTCACACAGTTAACTACCATGTTGATGGTCTTGGAGATTTAGATCTTAAAGAAAAAAGAGCAGCTTGGATTGGCCCGATTTTTGTTCATATAAATAAACGTGGACGTGGTATAAACAAAGCACTTATTAGTTGTGCTTTAAAATTTTGCATTGATAATAATCTAGTGCCATATACATCTACGAATATTAATAATTTACCATCTATTCGCACATTCGAGAATTTTGGATTTAAGGTGGTTCAAATATTTAGATGTAGGTATATTTTTAAAAAATCTAAAATTACGAAGGTTTTTAAAAATGATGTTTAATATTTTGTCATTTGACTATGAGCTTTTCGGTAGTGGTAAAGGGTGTGTTTTTAAACATTTGATTGAACCGACAAAATCGATACTAAATGTGCTCAGAAATAGTGATATCAAAGCTACATTTTTTGTAGAAGTATTAGAAATTGAGGCTATTGTTGGTTTAAAGAAAAAATTCCCTCAAAATAGCTACGAACATAAAGCTGCTACTGCTTTAGAGATTCAGTTGGAAGAAATTGTTATTGCAGGCCATGACATTCAGCTTCATTTACATCCTCAATGGTTAAATGCAGAATATATTGATGGTGAATGGTCTTTAGATTTTAGATTTTGGCGGTTTTCAAGTCTACCAACCATGAAAGAACAGAAAATCCCTTCCAAATCAGAATTAATATTAGATGCTATCAATAAGTTAGAGGCGCGAGTTAGAAAAATAAAGCCATCTTATAAATGCCATTCTTTCAGAGCGGGTGGATATAATTTAGGCACTGATATCAATTCAATTGAAGCCCTTGTAAATAATGGCATTAGAATAGATTCATCCGTATGCCATGGTTTTTATGAAAATAGCACACTCTCAAGATTTGATTACACTACCACTGACACGAAAAGAAGTAAATGGTTTTGTAATGATAACATTTTAGATGGTGATGATAAATTACATAACCAGCGACAATGTTTGGAAATTCCACTCATTACATTGCAATCTAATTTTTTTGAAAGATTAAGTTTAGCTAGGTTATTGAATACATTGGTCAATAGAAATTATAAGGCTATAAACTATCGTGAGGAATTGTTGCCGAATAAGCCGTTGAAACCAAACGCGTTAAAAAATAGTAATTTTGATGTGTGTTTATCAAGTGATTTTCAAGTTAGAAAATTTGAAAAAATGATTAACTTACAAGGCTATGAGTATGCAGTTTTAATTGGTCATCCGAAGGACTACTCGATCTTTAGTCCACTTCCTAAAATACTCGAATTTTTAAAAAGAAAAAGGCAATTTATAACTTTTGATGATGTTTATGAAAGGGAGTTTTTATGAAATTAATGATGCCAATATTAACTAAATATCTTAGACATGGTGGCGTTAGTCAATTTGTAATTAATTTTATAGATAATTTGCCAAGTAATGTTCACGTGTACGATTTGCAGTCAGCAGTTAAGTCAAATTTAACTGTTCGTACAGGTGGAGTATTTTTTTTATTCCGTAGAAAAATTGTTTATCTACTTAATTTTTTGCTTTTTAAGTATAAATTAAAAAATATTAATCATGTTTTGTTGAATCCTTCCTTAGGCGAAAAATCAATGAGGCGTGATCTTTATTACGCTAACATTTGTATTAAAAAAAACATTCCATTCACAATTTTCATACATGGCTGGGATTGGTCCTTTTCTAATAGGTTAGATCAATTTGATGATAAAAGATTACAAATAACTCAGGTGTTTAACAACGCTACAGCAATATTTGTATTAAGCAATTCGTTTAGAGATAAAATAAAAGAGTGGGGTGTTGATGAGGAAAAAATTTTTTTAGAATACACTACTGTTAATGATTATTTTTTGCCTCTTGCATTACCACTTAAAAATAATTTTCCTGGGAAAAATATTCTTTTCCTTGCACGTGTTGTAAAAGAAAAGGGAATTTTTGAAACTTTGACTGCATTTAAAATGCATTTGAATAAGCACCCTGATAGTTCATTAATAATCGCTGGTGATGGACCAGATTTAAGTAACGCAAAACGCTTTGTTAATGATATGGATATCAAACGTGTAAATTTTTGTGGTTTTGTTGAAGGTGACGTCAAGAAAAAAATTTTAGAAACCTCCGATATTTTTATACTTCCAAGTTACTCCGAAGGTATGCCAATTTGCATATTTGAAGCAATGGCTCACGGACAATACATAATTAGCAGACCAGTTGGTGGTATACCAGATTATTTCACAACTGATATGGGCGTTCTAGTTGAAAGCCTTAATCCGGAGGACTTTGCAGATGCGCTCGATTTAGCAGTTAGTAGTCCAAATGATTTAGAAAAATGTGCTATTTTCAATCATAATTTTGTTCATGAAAACTGCAAGTCATCATCGGTTGCAACTAGAATTCTCGGAAGAATGGATGACAGTTTCCTATGAATAAAATAAGTATATTGACCAATCTTATCTATTCAGAAGTTAAGAAAAATAATTTTGCCGGTTACGATCCTTTTGATGGCCTCAATAGCAGTCTCTTTAAATTGGCGCCAGCGCTAAAAAAAGGGGTTGTTGGTTTAGCTTGGATCCAGCTGCATAAAAGGTCACCCATTAACTTACGCCCTTTATGTGGAATACCAAAAGGGCGGAACCCAAAGGGCGTCGCGCTCTTTATTCTGGGTTTACTGGAAGATTACCAGCGCACTGCAGAGCCGCAGTATCTGAATCAAGCGCTGGAACTGGCCGATTGGTTGCTTACCCAACAAAGTGATAAAGCGCAGTGGCAGCACGCTTGCTGGGGTTATCACTTTGACTGGAATGCGCGGGCTTTTTTTGTGCCAAAGGGTAAGCCAAATGTCATTACCACTATTTATGTGGCGCAGGCATTGTGGGCGCTCAGCAAAGTGGCTGCGCGGCAAGATTATCGTGATGTCGCCTTTGATGCAGCGCACTTTATCGTTAAAACCCTGTACACCGAACATGATGGCCGGCAGTTTTTTGCTTATATTCCAGGTGAAACTGCTTTTGTCCACAATGCCAGTTTATGGGGCGCAGCCTGGCTGGCTGTAGTGGCCAGTCAAACCAATAATCAGGCTTATGCTGATTTAGCGCTGCAAGTCGCCTGGCAAAGTGTGCGTGAACAAGCCGAGGATGGCAGTTGGGTCTATGGCTCACGCCATCATCATCAGTTTATTGACGGTTTTCATACCGGTTATAACCTTGAAGCTTTGCACCTGATCCGTCAGTCTTTGCAAACACCTGAGTTTGATGATGCGATTGAACGCGGTCTGGCTTATTACAAAGCCGAGTTATTTGAAGCGGATGGTACTGCCAAGTATTACCACAACAATAGGTATCCGCTGGATATGCACTCTGTGGCACAAGCTGTCTTTACCTTGCTGCGGGTTGGCGGTAAGGCTGACGATTTAGCCTTGGCGGGGAAGGTTATTCAGTGGTCGCTGCAAGAGATGTATATTCCTTCACAGCAGCAGTTTTATTATCAAAAACAGCCTGGTTTTAATAATAAAATCAACTATATCCGCTGGACCCAAGCCTGGGTTTATTACTCTTTTGCTTTTTATAACCGGGTGACAGTTTCTCAACATGAATAACAGTATGCAATCTATCCGTTTTTTAAATACCCAAATGCACAGTAGCACTATGGCTGAGACTGTCGCTTGTATTGAACAAAATATCGAACAGAAACAATTTACCCAACATGTGGTGGTGAATGTGGCCAAATTGGTGCATATGCAAACCGATGCTGTGCTGGCTGAGTCGGTCAAAGCGTGTGACATTGTCAATATCGACGGTATGGGCGTGGTGTGGGGCGCGCGGTTTTGCGGCCATCAGGTGCCAGAGCGGGTTGCCGGAGTGGACTTGTTTCACCAGTTACTGGCAATGGCTAATCGTAATGCTTATCCGGTGTTTTTATTAGGTGCAACCGATGAAGTTGTTAGCAAAACGGCGGAAGTGGTACAGCAACAAAACCCAGGTCTGAAACTGGCGGGTGCTCATCATGGTTACTTCTGGGACGATGAGCAAGCTGTGGTCGAGTTAATACGTCAATCTGGGGCGCGGTTATTGTTTGTCGCGATAACTTCACCGAAGAAAGAAAACTTTATCAATAAATGGCGTGACCAGTTGGGCGTCGATTTTGTGATGGGGGTTGGTGGTACTTTTGATGTGGTGGCTGGTAAAGTGAACCGTGCTCCAGTCTGGATGCAAAATGCTGGCTTAGAATGGCTGTATCGGGTGATGCAGGAGCCTGGCCGGATGTGGAAGCGTTACTTGTCGACCAATAGTGCCTTTGCCTGGTTGCTGATCAAAGAGAAATTTAAAAAAGCCGGCGCTTAAGTGAAGTTCCGGCCTCAGGTTTTATCCGCTTTAGGTTGCCATAACTTACAACTGGCCAATAGACCCACTGTGTTGCCGAATGATAGCGCAGTAGCTTTGGCTACTGCGCTACATTTCAGCTTCTCTGCACAGAAAAATTCATAAATTATCAGCAAATTATCAACCGCTTACAGTTCTTTTTTCTTAGTCTGCTGCTGTCCGCCGTTTTGGCGGCTTTTATCTATCTGCAATAAGACTTTGGAAAAGGAATTGGAAATGCAAAACATGTTAAGTATGTTTGTTGCTGTGATGTTGGGCTCAGCTGCCACGTTGGCGCAAGCGGCCATTACAACCACTGATTTAGGGGCGGACAGTCGCGAGTGTGTCAGCTATGCACGCAGTAAAGTTGCTTCTTTGCCTTATGGCTTGTTCACACTGCAAGATAAACTGGCCATCAAGAACAGCAATAATTGCCAAGCAGGCAGCATTGCAATCATGGATTACGGCGTCAAAATCAAAGATCCAAACACTGGGCTTTATGTGCCAGTTGGCCATCTTGCTTATGTTGAGGGCTGCCATAGTACCGCCAGTAACGGCGCCATCCGGATCACTGAAACAAACTACAGTGCTGGTCGTAAAACTGAGCGGCGCGCCAGCAATACTTCATTGGTTGCTGCGCAAGCTGAACTGAAGATTTTGGGTTATTACCAGCCATAAAGCTGGTTTGGTTTTGCCGTTCTGCAGTCAGTGGTGGTGCAGGGCTTGGCTGATCATCCACCATGAGCCATGCTTTGTTATTCCAACAACGCATGATGCAATGCAGGCTAAATGCTAGCTCAGATCCGCTGTATCGGGCGAAACAGCAACCCGGTCGACTGTGGGCATGGTACTTGTTGAGCCATAGTGTTTTTGCTTGGTTGCTGCACAAGTAGAAGCTGAAAAAAAAAGCCGGCGCTTCAGTAAAGTTCCGGCTTTGTTGAGTCGCAATTACTAGTTACCAAATTAACTGATCAATCATATCGGCTATTTCGCTGTCGGTGCATGTGCCATGCTCGTACGGTTGTTTTGCCAAAGGTTTCTGCGGATCTTCTGTTGCCGCAGTTGCTTCTGTCAGTAAATGCAGTTGTGCTGCGACTACTGCTTTGGTTTCTTCATCAGCGATAGCCTGATGATAAGGGTTATTGTGGCGGCCCACATTCATGCTTGATTCCATAACGCGCTCCGGTGATGTTGATTAAGACTGGCATCACGGCAAGGCCGGATGCTGTCGGTTTAACAACTAAGTGATATCGATTTACTTTGCCTGTGTCGGGCAACATGGTTCACCTCTGTTAAAGACAGGCTCCGGCTGGAGCCACGGATAGCAGTTGTTGGCTGCTTGTTGTTGTATCAGCCCGACGGGTGGACAGCAAAACCATCGACGTTGGGCTTGTATAGACATTTACAGCCTAGCTGGGGCGCGACAAGCTGCAAGTATAAAATGCTGCTGAAAACAATTCGCATTGTAATTTAAACTTTACATTGCTGCTGTGATTGAGGAATAAGGCTATTTTGCAAACCAAATCGATTAAATTGTTGATGTTAGAAGTGGTTGCGGTGCTGCTGTTGTTGGCGGTAATTTCTTTGCTGTTGTTACATGCCAACCCAGACACTTTTAAGTTGCTCAAACCCTGGCAACGCGCTATCGGTGGTGATCATGTATTGCATGTTGGGGTAGGGGCTTTGTTGCCGCTGACGCTTGGGGTGTTAAGCCGGGCTTATCAACGTTCAGTGCGTTTTCAGTGTGCTTTTTTTGCCGTGTTCCCGCTTTGTTATGGCATCGATGAATTTGTGCAGTCGTTCACCCCGCATCGCGAATCGAACTGGGGCGATTATGGTATGTCACTGTTGGGGTGGTGTATTGCGCTGTTGATTTGGTTATTGATCAAGGCATTACGGCGGCGGGTTTAGTTTTCAGCGGGTCCATCAGCGTGGCCCGCGAGCAGTACAACAGGATGTGTATGAAAATTGGGAAAAAATGTGTGTTGTCGGCCTTAGTGTTCGCAGCTTTTACTGCGGGTGCTGAAATGAGTTGTGGTGGCTCTGACATAGGAATCATCAATACCACTTATCCACAGCAGAATTTGCGTCGTTCAGGTGACTTTGTGCTCACTATTGTCAATGAGAACATTACCGTCAATCATAAAATCAGCCAAGGCATGGGTTATCTCAGAATGCGTTGTGACAAGCTGCCGGATGGTCGCGCTGTGCTGATTGTGAATCCCTGGTGTTCAGGGCGCTCTTGTGAGATGCAGGAGGTGTTAGGTGTGATTGATGCCAGTCATGGCCAGTATTTGGTCGCACTACCGCCCGACAATCGGGGCAGCAGCAGGCAGGCGGCGGAACAACTGCTGCAAAAGAAAATTGCTGAGTTTTCCTGTGTTGAAGGCCATCATCGTCACGTAAAAACTGAGAAATCCGGTGATATTTGTTTAGAAACAGCCCGTGACCAAGGTTAAGTGTTGATGGGGAGTGTATTCCCTTAAGGTTTTGATTAAATGAGGTTATTTGTAGGTCGGACTCGACGTAGCGCTTAGCGCTGCGGCAGTCCGACATGGAGTCATGAGTAAAGAGTGTTGTGCGTTATGTTGGACTGCCGCTTCGCGTCGAGTCCAACCTACGGATTTTCTTAAATAATTGATTGAATAGCGTTTTGTAGGTCGGGCTCGACCTGCAGCTTTGCTGCAGGGCAGTCCGACAGGTATGGTGACGGCCATTATCCAGCGCATTTGTCGGACTGCCCTGGCGTGTTACGCCAGGTCGAGTCCGACCTACGGATTTATCAAGCTAACCGACTGATTTATATGAAATTGTGTGTTATGTTGGACTGCCGCTTCGCGTCGAGTCCAACCTACGAATTCTCTTAAATAATTGATTGAATAGCGTTTTTGTAGGTCGGACTCGACCTGCAGCTTTGCTGCAGGGCAGTCCGACAGGCATGGTGACGGCAATTATCCAGCGCATTTGTCGGACTGCCCTGGCGTGTTACGCCAGGTCGAGTCCGACCTACGGATTTATCAAGCTAACCGACTGATTTATATGAAATTGT
>CAZGHW010000023.1:28367-32290 GCA_964525695.1 uncultured Rheinheimera sp.
ATTTGTCGGACTGCCCTGGCGTGTTACGCCAGGTCGAGTCCGACCTACGGATTTACCAAGCTAACCGACTGATTTATATGAAATTGTGTATGTCATGTTGGACTGCCGCTTCGCGTCGAGTCCGACCTACGGATTTATCAAGCTAACCGACTGATTTATATGAAATTGTGTGCGTTATGTTGGACTGCCGCTTCGCGTCGAGTCCAACCTACGGATTTGCTGCAGGGCAGTCCGACCTTGATTTGCTGCAGATCGGTTGCGTTTTAGTCTGTGGTGCGGGCTTTCGGGTGCAATAACCAACACATGGTGGTGGCTGGTGTTTGGTTTTTTAAACGTGCACCGCTGTACTGCGCTAACAACTTTGGCTGGTAGTGTGCGGCATAAAGTTGCTCAATTTCGTCTGCTGACACTGAAAAAGGTGGCCCGGCATATTGCTGTTGCTCATAGACAAAACTGAGCAGCAATTGCGGTGCCTGCGCTGTGATGCTACTGATGTGCTGCGCATAACGTGTCCGTATTGCGGCGGGCAATGCGACCAGCGCAGCTCTGTCATACACGGCGTCGACCTGACCTAACAGGGTGCGGTTGAGATCGAATACATCGCCCAGCCAAATCCCGATCCCTTGGCTGTGGTAATAGCGATGATTGGGGTATTCAATGATGGCAGGGACAACCCCAAGCGACTGAAAAAACTCCGCCACGGCCAACTCACTCAGCTCAGCGCCCACCACTTGAAAGCCTTGTTGTTGCAGCCACAGCATATCCAGCGTTTTACCACATAAGGGCAAAAAAATCCGAGCCTTAGCAGGTAACTGGCATGCTGCGAAATTAGCAACCAGCGCCGGTTCGACCTGGTGTTGATGAAAACCTATGTCGCCATCAAGCCATTTTTGTCGCCAATAATTGTTATCCATTTTCGTTCCTTTTGTGTTGTATTTGCCCTAGCATACAAATTCAAGTCGACTTGAGGTCAAGGCCAATACGGCGATTTTTTGCATTTATTTGTTGTCGTTGCTGCCAGCAAAACAACAACCGACTACTCTGGTTCCGGAGATTTTTTGATGGATATTGTTGAAGTCAGTAAGCGCTCTGGTATTCCGGCGTCGACTTTGCGTTATTACGAAGAAAAAGGCTTGCTGCAGTCTTATGGCCGCCATGGCTTACGGCGTTTGTTTAAGCCAGAAGTGTTGCAGCGGCTGGCGCTTATCACATTGGCACAAAATGCTGGCTTTTCGCTGGCTGAGATTGCGGCTATGTTCACGTTGGATGGGCCGCAGATTGACCGTACTTTGTTATTAAAAAAAGCCGATGAATTACAGCAAAAAATTGCCCAGTTGCAAGCAATGTGTGATGGTTTGCGCCATGTCGCTGCCTGTCGTGCACCCAGTCATTTCGAATGTCCAAAATTTTTACAACTGGTGAATATTGTCAGTAAACAACCGCGCAAATTTCGATCGAAAAAGGCGGCACCTGCTGGCGACGGACTTGTCTAGAGCTGATGTTCACTGCCTGCTGGCAGGACGTTTGCGCCTGATCCGCACTGTTGCCAGCTAGTTTGGCGCGCCAATTTCTTTGAGTAGGTACTATCACATGTTGTCTGTGCGCTCTTTATTATTAAAATGCCGGTTACAGGCGCGCGCCTACTGGCTTCGGCTCACAAAGCAAGATTACCAGTACGCTATTGGGCCTTTTGTACTGGCGTTACCGCCTGAGCATGCCTTGCCGCGTTATCAGGCGCAGTATCCTTGTTATGATCAATTTCTGCCGCTCCTGGCAAAGGTGCTGCCTGCTGGCAGCCGGGTGATTGATGTGGGCGCCAACTGTGGCGATAGTGTGGCGGCGCTATTAAGCGGCAATGCCGTGCTTGATATTGTTGCGATTGAACCGGATCCACTGTTTAGCCGCTATTTAACCGCCAATTTGGCACTGTTGCAGCAGCAATGTCCGGCGGCAGATTTGCGCACCTGGCAGGCGCTGGTGGGCTTGCAGGTCCAGCAGGCGGTGTTAACTGGTGGTGCCGGCACCCGCAAGGCGCGGCCGCAGGCTGCTGCTGAATTACAATCTGCACCTTTGGATCACATACTGAGCCAGCTACCAACAGTGCCGGTATCGCTACTAAAAATAGACGTCGATGGTTTTGATTACGATGTGCTGGATTCGGCAACTTCGTTGATTGCTAAAGAGCAACCGCTGCTGTTTTTTGAATACCAGTGCGACAACCCGGCGCAGCAAGAGGGTTATCAGCAAACTTTGCTGCGCTTACAGCAGCAAGGTTATCAACATTGGTTGGTGTTTGATAATTTTGGCCGGTTGCTGCTGCAAACCGACCAGGTGACGCAGTGTATTGCATTACAAGCTGAACTTTGTGCCCAACCGGCAGCAAAGCGCGGACCTGTGGTGTACTTTGACATATTGGCAGCGACTGCCGCGCAACGGCCGTTGCTGCAACAGTCGCTGGCACATTTCTTAGACTTTACGACGACGCTTCAGCAGTAAAGCCGCAAAACCAAACATCAGCGCCAGTGGCCCCGGCGCGCTAACTGGCGCAGGGGTGCTCGTTGCTGCTACTTCAAACTGCAGACTGTAATTCCAGCGGCGACCTTCAAAGTTTTTCTGGTATTCACTGGTATGAAAACCGTAAATGCCAGCGCCGAGATCGGCGATATCGGTAAATAACTGTTGTTTACTCCAGCTCAGCAAGTTTGCGTTGCTCTCACTGATCACATCTTCCGCCAAACCAGCTTTGGATGCTTTCACCAGTTGATAACTGGCTGACATGGTCGAATCAGTTGGCGCTTCGGTAAAAGCACTGAACAGAATGCTTTTCAGGGTAAAGCCTTGCAGGATTTCAAACATAAAAGAATCATAATCCACGCCACGGCCATCAAAATTGATGGCGACACCACGGACAGTGTTCGTACCTTCTTCCAATGTCAGTAACACTGGGCTGGTTTTATCAAAATCGCCATAATCATCTTGTTCATTGACCATCAAGCCAGCTTGCGCGTTGATAGACAATAACAGACTGCCTGCCAGCAATGCGGTCTGCAGTTTTTTCTTTGAAAGCGCTTTATTCGTCATGGTGAGTTCCTTAAATAGTGACGTTTTGCCGCTTTAAGCAAAATTGATGCCACATGCTGAAGTTTATGTAATGCTCTGATTTATAATGGTTTTAATATGCGCTATATCAGTGATTTACATCCGCTGTAAAATAATATGACATTGATGTGAATGTTGATGACGAAAAAAGGTTCAAGTGCTGCAGTTGCTGGCCGATAATAGTTTGTTTTCGGAACAGAATTCATTGCAAGGAGCCTGACCATTGAATCCATTACAGTTTTTAAAACCTGTGTTACCTAACGTTGCCAGTCTGACGACTGCCGCAAGTGCTAACAGCCAGGTATCAAGCACAACATCTACTGCAGAATCAACCACAGCTTCAACTGCAGAGACGGCTCAGGACAAGCAAGAGCGCGGCGTGCGGGTTGATATTTCTGCTCTCGGCCGGAAAAAGCTAGAGCAAGAAAACAAAGATAAAGATATTGAAGACAGTGAGTTGCCATCTCACGTCAAACAAACATTAAAAATGATCCGACGCAATCAAGAGCGGCTCAAACAGAAGCAAGAAGAGCTGGCAAAAGCACAGCAGGATCCAAGCTTACAAGGCAAGCAAAAAGAAGAGAAATTAAAAGCCTTACAAAGCGAAATCTCGGATTTACAACGCATGATCAGTAGTATGAAAAGCGAGCTGTTGAAAGCAGCAGAAAAAGAAGAGTTTTCAGATGATCAAATGAAAAGTATCACAACCTTGATGCGGTAAAGCTTGTGGTGACTGATGTCGGACTGCATTTAAGTTATTGATTTAAAATGTTATCCGTAGGTCGGACTCGACATGACGCATAGCGTCAGGGCAGTCCGACATG
>CAZGHW010000023.1:32390-47698 GCA_964525695.1 uncultured Rheinheimera sp.
TGTTATCCGTAGGTCGGACTCGACATGACGCATAGCGTCAGGGCAGTCCGACATGGTGCGATGAATAAAGCTTGTAGTGACTGATGTCGGACTGCCGCTTCGCGTCGAGTCCGACCTACCAAACAACATTTAAGCTATTAATTTTAAATGAATTATCCGCATGTCGGACTGCCGCTGCGCGTCGAGTCCGACCTACCAAGACTACAGTTAAGCTATTGATTTAAAATGTTATCCGTAGGTCGGACTCGACATGACGCATAGCGTCAGGGCAGTCCGACATGCGATGCCACACCGTATAGCTGGCCAGTTATCACATCCTCCGACTTAACTTATCACAAGCACGTTATTCGCCATAACCTGCATCTTGGCTGCTTTCATAGTGCAACTGCTCGTTACCCCCCCAGTTAGCTGGATACCAGCCGATAGCAACATAATAATGGAAGGTTGAAAAGGGCCACTCTTGCACTGAATTGACAATCTGATGTTTAACCGGATTCCAATGGATGTAATTCAGATGATTAAAAAAGTCTTGATCATCACGTATCAGATGCTCCCAGTAACGATGCTGCCATATTTGTTTGCTGGGGCAATCGCGATTAATTTGTTTGGATTTTAACAAGGCCCTGGTAAACAACATTTTTATCAACATAAATCTTAAAGGGTAACGACAATCCCCCGCCGGTAACTCCAATACACAATGGAAATGGTCCGGCATCACAACTAAGGCATGTAATTTAAAAGGATAACGACGTTTTACTTGCTGAAATGCCTGCCGCAGCAGATCGATATGCTCGGTTAACATCGGTTTTGTCCGATCAGCGATCACATGAGTAAAAAAATAACAACCACCCGCCGTTTGGTCTCTGCGATATAACATTTTTGTTTTTTATTTGCAAAATAATGTTTAAATTTTGTTCAAATTGAGCGTGTTTTCAAGTCCAGCTTAAAAATATATACCTGCAACAGATAGACAGCTGAGCGGCTTGTCGGACTGCCACGGCTTTGCCGTGTCGAGTCCGACTTACCGATTGTTTAATTTAACCTACTGATTTATCAAATATTTTGTAGGTCGGACTCGACGCGCAGCGGCAGTCCGACGGATTTGAATCTGTTGGTGGGTTATTGTGCGTCTTGTGCCGGATCGGCACTGAGAAAATAACCGATACCGCGGAGGGTACGGATGTATTTGATTGGATAACCGCTATCTACTTTTTGTCTGAGCCTTTTAACATACACGTCGACCACATTGGTCAGTGGATCCTGATTCATGTCCCAGACATTGCTTAGAATTCGCTCGCGGCTATGCACTTTATTCGGGCTGGCCAACAACAATTCCAGTAAACGTAACTCTGTGGCCGTCAGTTGTAGTAGTTTACCGCCGCGGCGGGCCTGCATCAGTTCCAGATCCAGCGTTAAATCGGCAAAGCTCAGCGTGCGGGCTGTGCTCTGCAGTGCAGGCCTCTTCAGTAAATTTTCAATCCGTGCCAATAACTCTTCAAAGGCAAAAGGTTTAGTCAGATAGTCATCGGCGCCACTTTTTAAGCCCTGCACCCGCTCTTTAGTATCTGCCAGTGCTGACAACATTAAGATCCGCACTGGGTTTTGTTGGGCACGGATCAGCTGACAAATCATCAGTCCATCCAGTTGCGGCAACATGCGATCGAGGATCAATAAATCTGGTTGCAGACTCGACAAGGCAGCTAACACTTGCCCGCCGTCGGCAATCACTGTGGTGAAATAACCTTCGGCTTTCAGTCCGCGCGATAGAAAATCCGCGACTTTTTTATCATCTTCGACAATCAGGATCTGATACAAAATTGCTCCGGTTTAACTAAATTAGTCATCGGTGCAGGCCAGTGGCCAGCTCAGGATCACGAGGGTTCCGCCTGTAGCAGCTGGTGGCCATGGACTTTGCAACTGAATGTCACCATGTTGTGCTTGCATCATGCTGCGGCAAAGTGCCAGCCCTATACCAAGACCATCAGCCCGTTCTGCTCTGGCATTACTGGCGCGGAAAAAACGGCTGAATAACTGATGTTGCTCCGGCGCCGGAATACCAATGCCCTGATCCCTGATCTGTAATTGTAATTGCTCAGATTGAAGTTCCAAGCCAACCTCGATGGCCAGACCGTTGCCGTAACGAATCGCATTATCCAGCACAATTTGTAAGGCCTGCAAGCTGCGTTCAGCGTCAAGATACAACAACAACTGACGCTGAGCGGGTAATAATTGCGGCCAGCGGATATCAACAGCACTGCTTTGTTGCAACCGGTTTGCTAATGCTGTCCAGTCTGACCAGAGCTGTGACAGTTGATACTGCTTAAAGCGGATCTGTATTTCGTTATCGCCACGCACCAGCATCAATAGCTCATCAATTCGGCCTGACAGTTGAACACTGGTATCCACGATCCTGAGCAAACTTTCTTTATATTCACTGCTGCTTTTGTCTGGACCGCGCAGCATAATTTCGGCTTCACCCCGGATTGCGGTGGCAGGTGTTCTTAATTCATGACTCACGTCAGCCAGAAAACGTTTTTGCGATGCTTCGGCTTGTTGTAACTCGGCCAGTGCTTGTTGTAACTGGGCGGTACGCTCTTGCACCACCAGTTCTGTTTGCTGCGAATGGGCTTGTTCAGCCTGGTGCGCCCGCTCCAGCGCTGTCGCCATTTGGTTAAAACTGCGGGATAACAAAGCAAACTCAGCATCACCTTGCTCCGACAACCGGTAACTGAGTTCACCGCGGCTGATGGCGGCAGTGCCTTGTAACAGCGATTGCAAGGGGCGGTAACTGGCTTTGGCCAATAACAGCGCAAAGATCACGGCACAAAGACAACCCAGCACCACACAACTGATCAGCAACAGCTTGGCTTGTGCCAGTGCTGCAGTGGCCGCTTGTTCGGCGGCGGTTGAACGCTGTTTCTGGATCTCAATGGAGCCGGCGATAAGCTGTTTTAAGTCCAGGCCTTCGAGGTTATCAAAGGTTTGGATCAATAATCGCCAGATCTCAGCTTCAGAGCGTGGTTGCTGTTTTTGACTGGATTTAGCATGCAGACTGCGTTTGAGGGCATCGACGTTGGTTTCTAAGATCGCCAGATTTTTCATCTGCAACGCAATCACCGTAAAATCGTCACGGCTACTGGCAAGCGCTTGATCCTGCTGCAGCAGGTTGTTGATGCTGGTTAAACTTTGTTGCATCCGTTGCAGGTAGTTATCACGTTGTGTCAATGGCGCTTCTTTGGTCAGAAGCGCTTGTGCCAGCCAAACCTTCAGGCGCTGTTTATCTGCGCCCAGCGCAATAAAGTCAGTGAGGAGTTGATTCGCAATCCGGCCGCGTTCAACCTGGTTGCTAGCCGTTTGCCCAGCCCAACTGGCCAGTGTCGCTTGCAGCAGGGTAATCAGTACCAAAGCAAAAAAAGCCAGATAAAGTTTAGTTCTGAACAATTGTTCACCCCGAACAGCCAGTGACACCAGCACTGTTGATAACGATTATTTCGCTGCGTAAGGTAACGATGAGTGATGCAGCACGATGCGGATCTGGCCATCCTGACCTTTTTTAAAGCCCCAGGTTTTATCGACCGTGGTTACTTTACCATACTTGTCCGTTAACATCACATGACCCATGGTCAACGCCATATCACCATTCAGATGAACTGCAGCGTTGCTAAAACTGTAGTCTTGCCAGCCTTTGAGCGCAAAGCCCTGATCTTGACTAAATGCTGGATTACCACCGACAAAATATGACAATGCGCCCTCGTAGCTGGTGCGGAATGTTTGTGCTCCAGAGGCTAGCGTCGGTTTAAATAATACGGGACCATCTTGATAGGCATATGCCTGATCCAGTACCGCTTTGGCCGTTTTGGTTGCTTGCGGTAAGCCGCCTTTGCTGTAGTCGGTACTGATTTGGATCAGCGCCTGGCCCCAAGCTTGTTGTGCAGCCGTGACTTCGGCTGCGGTGATTTGCTGCGACGTTGCGGTTGCAGTTGCGCTGGTCGTAGCCAGTGCTGGCAGACTGCAACTGATGAAAAAAACGCTGGCGAACAGGGTTGGCCGAAATATAGTAGATGACATTGGATGACTCCTGAGTTGTTCTGTAACAAGGTGCCCACAATAAGAGAACTGCCGGGAAAGCCGTGGGTCAGTCCGATGATTTTGCGCTGTCAGCCAGATGAATATCAGATGACAACGGCCACTGCGGGCCTCGTCGGGGTCGCAAGAGCGCTGCGATAGAAAAAACGCTTGGAAATCATAGACAGCGATGCCTTGCCTCAGCCATCATAACTGCTTGAAAGCAAAGTAAAGGCAGGACGGTGCGTTGAAAGTTGTGATAGTGCACAATTATTACCAACAGGCAGGGGGAGAAGATCGGGTGGTCGCGGCTGAAACCGCTTTGCTGCAAAGCCATGGTCATCAAGTGCTGCACTATGTGGTGCACAATGACAGCCTGACTTCGTTCTGGCAGCGCCTGGTATTGGTGCTTGATTGCATTTTTTCCCTACGGCAGTACCGGCGGTTTCGCGCCTTTTTGGCCGAGCAGCAGCCGGATCTGGTGCATGTACATAACTATTTCCCGTTATTATCGCCCGCCATTTTTTATGCTGCTAAAAAAGCGGGTGTACCTGTGGTGCATAGCCTGCATAATTTCCGTGCTATTTGCCCCTCCGCAACCTTATTTGATGGCAGGCAGGTGAATACCCGCAGTATCCGCCACAGCCCATTTTGGACTGTGCGGCAAAAAATATATCGGCAATCTTATATCGGTACTTTGTTGTTGTACCTGATGGTGGTGTTCCATCGCCGCTTTGGGACTTGGCAGCAACAGGTGGATGTGTTTATTGCTTTGTCAGAATCGCAGCGTCAAATTTATCGGCAGGCCGGTTGGCCGGCAGAGAAAATGGCGCTCAAAGCCAATTTTATTCTGCCACCTGCTGAGTTGAGCGAAACGGTTGCATCAACGCAGCCGCCACTAGCGGCTGGAGCCTGCCTTTATGTTGGCCGACTGGCGGCGGAAAAAGGTTTGTTGTTGTTACTGCAAGCCTGGCGGCAGCGGCAGAGCCCTTTGTACTTGGTCGGCAGCGGGCCCTTGCAGGCCGAAGTGCAACAAGCGGCGGCGCTAAATCCGTGGATCCGGCCTCTCGGACAGCAATCGGCCAGCCAGGTCCAGATATTGATGCAACAAGCCGCCTTGTTGCTGGTGCCGTCCTTATGTCTGGAAAGTTTTGGTCTGGTGGTGCTGGAAGCTTTTTGGCAGCGCTTGCCGGTGCTGGTGGCAGGGCATGGCGCATTGGCTGATTTAGTGCAGCATGGCCAAAATGGCTGGCACTTTAGCCCGGCAGATCCCAAGGATTTGGCAGCACAAGCCAGCTATTTGTTACAGGACAGCAGTTTGCGGCAGCAACTGGCGCAAGCTGGCTGGCAAAGCGCACAGCAGCACTATCTGCCAGAGCAGAATTACCAGCAATTGCTGGCGATTTATCAGCAGGCGCTTGCGCATAGGTCAGCCACAGTATGCAACTAACTTCATTTCGGATGCTGGCGGTTTTGGCTGGCAGCGGTACCGCAGCGCTCTGTGCACTGTTGATGCAATTGGCGTTATTATTGTATGCCCCGCTGGCGGATTATGGTTTTTTTGCTTTTTTGCAGGTGGTGCAAGGCTTATTGCTGGGGGTAAGTTCAGCTTTATTCAGCGCGCCATTACTTAGCAGGCAAAATCCAAAAGCCGGGCAGGGCGTTGTTGGGATCGGTAGTTTTATCCTGTTGCAGCTGTTATTTGTGCTGGTGGCTGCTGCAGTTATTTATCTGCTGGCGCTTGGCTATCACATTGCTGCGGGCACGGCTTTTTGGTTGGCGTTGGCATCCGCATTGCAATTATGGCGCTGGTTTGGCCGTAGTCTGCTGCAAAATAGTGCCGATAGTCGTGCTTTAATCCGGCTGGATGCCAGTTTTAGTCTGGTGGCACTGAGCGGCACCGCATTATTGTGGGCACTGCAGCAGATTAGTTTGCAACAGCTGGCGCAGCTCAATGCGCTGGCGGCCGCCGTCAGTCTGGCCTGCGCTGGCGTCGGTTTTTGGCGGCCGCATTGGCAGCTGTGGTGGCAGTTGGATTGGTCACAATGGCGGCAGGGGTATGCACAACAGGGCAAACCTGCACTGGTTGGTGTTTGTAGCGGCGAAATGGCGGCGAATGCACACAGCTATCTGATTACGTTAGTGGCTGGGCCTGCCGCTTTTGCTCCTATTGCTGCTGCTGCGATGTTGTTTCGGCCTTGTGCGTTATTACTCAGTAATTTCGCGCAACTGGCACGAGGCCAGTTATTACAAGCCTGGCAAGCCGGGCAGTGTTTACCGCCCTTAGTGAAGCGATACCGCGTTGATAGTTTATGGTTATGGGCCGCCAATTGCGTGCTGGTGCTGTTGTTGTTAGGGCTGGGTGCCAGTCAATTGGAAGCCTGGTTAGTGGATAAAGCCATGCCAGCCGAGCAGTTTTTTCTGGCGGTGGTGCTGTGGGCAGCGCTTAGTTTTTTACGCACCTGGCGGAGCAGCGCCACTGTGCAGTTGCAGGTGCAGGACCAATTTGCAGCGTTAGCACAGACGGCCCTCTGGCCCGCGCTATTATCTGTGGTGCTGGTGGTATTATTTTTAGCCTGTTGGTCGCCGGTCTGGAGTTTAATGGCGGTGATCCTCAGTGAGCTTTGGATGGCAAGGTTATTAGCCCTGGCAGTGCGCCGCGTGACGCCAGTACAATCGGCTTGATGGCTACACTTGCTGCTGGATTGTGAATTTAGTGAGTCGGACTGCCCAGGCGTTGCCTGGTCGAGTCCGACCTACGGTTAATACTTGTTAATCAGTAGGTTGGGTTGTGAATTAGGTAGGTCGGGACTTACCACGAAGTGCGACCGGCTGCGAAGCAGATGGGCAGTCCGACAGATGGAATGGATGAAGAAAAGTGACAGCTAGGATGACAATATGACAAGGGTCGCAGTGCTTATCACTTGTTTTAACCGGCGACAGCAGACGTTGGCTTGTTTACGGACTTTGCTGACGCAAGTGGATATGGCCGGTTATACGCTTGCGGTTTATCTGTTAGATGCTGGGACTGACGGGACTGCTGATGCAGTAGCGGCTGAATTTCCTGCGGTACAACGGATTGCCGGTCATGCTGATTTATATTGGGCCGGTGGCATGCGTCAGGCCTGGCAACAGGCTTTGGGCGATCCAGCCGAGCTGTATCTGTGGCTCAATGACGATGTGCAACTAATGCCAGATGCGCTGGCACGGCTATTGGCTGACTATCAGCAACTGCTGGCAGCCGGGCATCAAGTGGGCGCTTTGGTTGGCACTATGGCTGCGGCACAACCTAGTGTAGCGACCGAGCAATTGGTGGCCAGTTATGGCGGTCGGCGTAGCCTGTCGCCTTGGTTTCCACTGCAATTTGGCCCTGTGTTGCAGCCGCAGTCAGCGCCGCAACGCTGCGATTTTATTAATGGCAATTTATGTTTAATTCCGGCCGCTGCGGTTGAGGCTATTGGTATTTTGTCCGAGCGTTATACCCATAGCATGGCGGATTACGACTATGGCCTGCGACTCGCACGCGCCGGATTTAGCCTGTGGCTGGCCAGCGCTTTTCATGGCTTCTGTCCATTGCATGATCCGGCCTTATCCGTACTGAATAAAAAACGCCCGTTCTTCGCCCGTTTACGCAGTTTACAAAGACCCAATGTCTGGGCACCTGCTGCCGAATGGGCTTTTTTTGTTCGTTGTCATGGCGGACCGTTTTGGCCTTTGCTGTGGCTGAAAGTGCAATTGCGCGCGAGCTGCCCGGCGTTATGGTTGTGGTGGTCACAACGGGAGCTATCCTGATGGCGACTGCAGAAGTATTGGTGGTGCAGCAATTGCTGAAAAATTTCCGCTTACCGCTGCATGATGGCGTTTATCAGCAGTTAGCGCAGCAGGGGATCCGCTACCGGCTGGTGTTCAGCGCGCCACAAGGCGCAGAAATCAGCAAAGGAGATTGTCTGGCCTCAGCGCCAGCGCCCTGGTATCAGTTGATCAGGTTACGCCAGTTGGGCCCTGTAGTATGGCAACAGCCACCCGGTTGGCGTCAGGCCCGGGTCATAGTGGTTGAGCAAGCCAATAAGCATCTATTTAACTGGTGGTTATTACTCAATTTAACGCTGTTGCCCAAGCGATGCTGGCCACATGGCGACAAACCCAGGTTAGTGTTTTGGGGCCATGGTTTTAATCATCAGCGACGCGGCGGTTTTGGCGAATGGCTCAAACGTCAATTATTGCGTTATCCGGCACATTGGTTAAGTTACACTCAGAGCGTCAGTGCGTACCTGCAGCAGCAAGGTGTTGCCGCTGAACGGATCACGACCTTAAATAATAGTCTGGATAATCAAAAGTTTGGCGAGCAGGTGCTGGCCTTACGTGCGCAGCTGCAAAGTTCTGCTCTGATCGCAAGGCTGCCTGCCAGACCATTGGTGCTGCTATTTTGTGGTGCTTTATATCATGATAAACAACTGCCTTTGTTGCTTGAAGTTTGCGCTCAAGCTGTGGCAGAAGGCATTGTCGGCAAACTGATCGTGGTCGGTGACGGGCCGCTGCGCACTTTGTTCACCATTGCAGCCCCAGCCTGGTTGGATTATCGTGGCGCCTGTTTTGCCGACGATAAAGTGCAGGCTTTTGCTGAAGCGGATCTGGTTTTCAACCCTGGGCTGGTTGGATTAGCTATTTTAGACGCCTTTGCCGCAGCTTTGCCTTTTATCACCACAGATTTTGCCGGACATAGTCCGGAAATCAGCTATCTACAGCATCAGGTGAATGGGCTGTTGCTACCGATGCAACCAGAGGTATTGGTCGCAGCGCTGCGCAGCTTACAGCAGGAACCAACCCGATTGGCAGCTTTAGCTGATGGTGCCCGGCACAGCGCTCAACACTATAGTATGGCGGCGATGGTGGCTCATTTTAGTCAGGGTGTGACTCAAGGCTGGACGCGGTAATTTTTCAAGCTGGCATCACCTCAGCCTGAGGTGGTATGATCTTATTTTTCAAGGATCTGAAAGGTTTTTTTGTTTGCAAAATTGCACAGTGCTGACACTTCCGACCCATGGCACCACGCTGGCTGGTGCCTTAACCGCTATCGGTCAACAGATACAGCAGTCCAGTGGCGGTTACGTTTGTCTGGCCAATGTGCATATGTGTATGGAAGCTTATGATGATCCGGCCTTTGCCCAGTTGCTTCGTCAAGCGCAATTGGTGCTGGCCGATGGTCGGCCAATCTACTGGGCACAAAAATTGTCCGGTTGTCAGCAAGCCAGTCAGATCCGTGGTTATGATTTGGTGTTGGCACTTTGTGAAAAAGCGGCAGCCGAAGGCTTAAGGTTAGGTCTCTACGGTGGTTCTAATCAGCAACTGCTGCTGCAGTTACAACAGCAGCTCTGTCGACGTTTTCCGGCTCTCAACATTGTTTATAGTTATGCGCCGCCTTATTTTCCGGCTGAACTGCCAGTCGATGAACTGGCGCTGCAAATGATGCAGCAACAACAGGTGCAGATTTTACTGGTGGGGCTGGGTTGCCCGAAACAAGAGCGTTGGATGGCGTTACATCAGGCGCATTGGCCAGCCGATGTGCCGTCACCCTTGATGTTTGGGGTGGGCGCCGCTTTTGATTATCTGGCGGGGAGTAAACCTCATGCACCCAAGCTGTTACAGCAACTTGGTTTGGAGTGGTTGTACCGCTTACTGCTGGAACCACAGCGGCTCAGTGGGCGCTATCTCAAACATAATCCACGTTTTATTCTTCACTTTGGTTGGCAATGGATCCGCAGTAAGATAAAGCCTTAAGCGGTAGTAAGTTAAGGACAGCAATGCAACATAACAACAGCAACGCCAAACCCGCGGCAAAAGTCGCGCTGATCAGTGGCATTACCGGTCAGGACGGCTCTTATCTGGCAGAAATTCTGTTGGCAAAGGGCTATGTGGTGCATGGCTTAAAACGGCGTTCTTCTTCGTTGAATACCCAGCGTATTGATCATATTTATCAAGATCCGCATTGCACTGAACCACGGTTGTTTTTGCATTATGGCGATATGACCGATGGCAGTAATCTGGCTGGCTTAATTGCGAAGATAAAACCAGATGAAATCTATAATCTAGCTGCACAAAGCCATGTGGCGGTATCTTTTGAAGCCCCTGAATATACTGCCGATGTCGATGCGCTCGGGACTTTGCGGGTGCTGGAGGCGATCCGCCAGGCTGGGCTGACCGCCAGTTGCCGTTTTTTTCAGGCGTCGACCTCGGAGCTGTACGGATTAGTACAAACTGAGCAGCAACACGAAAAAACGCCTTTTTATCCACGTTCACCTTATGCCGTTGCTAAGTTGTATGCTTATTGGATCACCGTCAACTACCGTGAATCTTATGGCATGTTCGCCTGCAACGGTATTTTGTTTAATCATGAATCGCCGCGCCGTGGCGAGACTTTTGTCACCCGTAAAATCAGCCGGGGTTTAGCTGCTATTGCCACAGGTCAGCAGGATTGTCTTTATCTTGGCAATCTGGACGCTCGGCGTGATTGGGGCCATGCCCGCGATTATATGCAGATGGTGTGGCAAATGTTACAGCAACAGCAACCGGATGATTATGTGATTGCGACCGGCGAACAATATTCAGTGCGTGACTTTGTCCGGCAGTGTGCGTCAGTGCTTGGTTTAGAGCTGGCATTTAGCGGCCAGGGCTTGGACGAAGTGGCCATTATAGTGGCGGTTGATGCGGCGCGGACGCCAGATTTGCAGCCTGGCACAGTGATAGTGCGGGTGGATCCACGTTATTTCCGACCGGCCGAAGTGGACGCCTTATTAGGCGATGCCAGTAAAGCCAAAACCAAGCTTGGCTGGCAACCGACTGTTGATTTTACCGCGCTGTGCCAGGAAATGATGTTACATGATATGCAGCAAGCAGAAAAATCACGTTTGTTAGCCCTGCACGGTTTTGGTGAGCATCCTTATGCCTGATGTACGCTTGACTGCCTCGCCAGGCCAACCATTGCCTGTTGCCAAGCCAGCGCTGAAAGTTTTTATTGCCGGCCATCAGGGGATGGTGGGTCAAGCCTTATGTCGCTTGCTTAGCAACCAGCCCGGTATTGAACTGATCCTGGCACCACGTGCCCAGTTAGATTTAACCCGTCAGGCGCAGGTTGAGCAATTTTTTGCGGCCACCACGCCGGATTGGGTGATTATTGCTGCCGCGAAAGTCGGAGGTATTGTCGCCAATCAGCAACAGCCAGCCGATTTTATCTATCAGAATCTGCTGATCCAAAGCAATATCCTGCATGCTGCCTGGCAGCAAGGAGTGCAACGGCTGATGCTGTTGGGATCTAGCTGTATCTATCCAAAATTTGCCAATCAGCCGATGCGCGAGTCTGAGCTACTCACTGGCACGCTGGAACCGACCAATGAGCCTTATGCCATCGCTAAAATCGCGGGTATAAAGTTATGCGAAAGCTATTTTCGTCAATATGGTGCTGATTTCCGGGCTGTGATGCCAACCAACTTGTATGGTCCTGCTGATTATTTCCATCCCAGCCACAGTCATGTCATCCCTGGGCTGTTGCTGAGAATTCATCAGGCCAAGCTGGCGGCTGCGCCAACAGTGCCGATTTGGGGTTCAGGTCAGGCTAAACGCGAATTTTTACATGTCGACGATGCCGCCAGCGCCATCTGGCGTTTGCTGACACTCAGTGAAGATCAGTATCAGCAATTGACTAGTGCCCAGCAACGCCATGTGAATGTCGGATGTGGTGAAGATATCAGTATTGCCGAACTGGCCAAGATGATTGCGCAGGTGGTCGGTTACCAGGGCCAGCTCTGTTTTGATCCGACGCAGCCGGAAGGCACACCCAGAAAACTATTAGATACCAGTAAACTACAAAGCTGTGGCTGGCAACCGCAATGGTCGTTGCTGGCTGGGTTAGATGCAACCTATCAGTGGTTTTTACAACATCAGCACAAGCTTCGATGTTAATCGCTGCAGCGCTGCTTGGTTGCCTGAACTGCTGGGTTGTTGCTTGGTTTGACAGCTGTTGGCTGTTTATACACACTGCTTTTATTGCCAAAAACTTGTACAAGGAATTTTTACATGCTTAAACCGGTCATTATGGCAGGGGGATCTGGCAGCAGATTATGGCCACTGTCACGCGGCAATTACCCGAAACAGTTTCTGGCACTTCATGGCAAAGAAACCATGTTGCAACAGACAATCCTACGGCTACGTGGTTTGCCGCATAGCCCACCGCTGTTGATTTGTAACGAAGAACATCGTTTTATTGCCGCCGAACAATGTCGGCAATTGCAGATCAGCAATAGCACTATTTTATTAGAGCCGGTCGGCCGTAATACTGCGCCAGCCATCGCGCTGGCGGCGATTCAGTCGCAGTTGCACGGCGAAGATCCCATTTTGCTGGTGTTAGCGGCTGATCATGTGATTGGCGATGACGCGGTATTTCGCGCGGCAGTTGAGCAAGCTTTACCCGCTGCTGCAGCCGGTAAGTTAGTCACATTTGGTATAGTGCCAACCCATGCTGAAACCGGCTACGGCTATATTCGCCGTGGTAGCGAAACTGCGACAAAAGAGGGTTTTTATGTGGCGGCTTTTGTCGAAAAACCTGATGCAGTTACCGCCGAACATTATTTGCAAAGCGGGGACTATTACTGGAACAGCGGTATGTTTATGTTCCGCGCTTCGGTGTATTTACAGCAGTTGCAGCAATTTAGGCCAGATATTCTGCAATGTTGTCAGGACGCGCTGGCACAGTTGACGCCAGATTTAGATTTTGTCCGCATTACCGAGGCTGCTTTTATCGCTTGTCCGGATGAATCTGTCGATTACGCTATTATGGAACCGCTGACGGCGCAACACTCTGATGCTGTTGTTGTGGTGCCCCTGGATGCCGGTTGGAATGATGTGGGTGGTTTTGCTGCCTTATGGCAAGTTGATCAAAAAGATGCGACGGGCAATGTGGTACATGGTGATGTCATGACGCATCAGACCGCGAATTGTTATATCCGCTCTGAACAACAGCTGGTGGCGACTGTTGGTGTGCAGGATCTGGTAGTAATTAGCACCAAAGATGCGGTGCTGGTCGCGCATAAAGATCAGGCGCAAGATGTCAAAGTTATAGTGCAGCAACTGAAACAGGGCGGTCGGCCTGAAGCCACTTTTCACCGTGAGGTCTACCGGCCCTGGGGTAAATATGACTCTGTCGACCATGGTGAACGCTTTCAGGTTAAGCGCATTACCGTCAAGCCTGGAGCCAAATTATCGGTGCAAATGCACCATCACAGAGCTGAACACTGGATTGTCGTTTCTGGGACTGCCAAGGTTACTATTGATGGTCAGGATCAGTATCTGACGGAAAATCAATCCGTGTATATCCCGATCACGGCCGTACATGCTTTGGAAAACCCGGGTAAAGTGCCGTTAGAACTCATTGAAGTGCAGTCCGGTTCATATTTGGGTGAAGACGATATTGTGCGGTTTGCTGACCGCTATGGCAGGTCATAAATGCAAAGTACTGGATTTCGTCCTATCAACTGCGTCAAAGCTTATGACATTCGCGGCAAATTAGGTGAACAACTCGATACCGACGTTGCCTATCGGATTGGCCGCGCTTTTGCGCAGTTTCTTCAGGCCAAAACAGTGGTGGTGGGTGGTGATGTCCGTGCCACTTCTGCTGAACTTAAGCAGGCGTTGGCGCAAGGTATAACGGACGCTGGCTCCGATGTGATTGATCTTGGGATGACCGGCACTGAAGAAGTGTATTTTGCGACTTTTGCACTCGGCGTTTGCGGCGGTATTGAAGTCACTGCCAGCCATAATCCACTGGATTATAACGGCATGAAGCTGGTCCAGGCGGGTGCTAAGCCGATCAGTGGTGATAGCGGTTTGCAGCAGATCCGACAATTGGCAGAGCAGGGTGACTTTGTCACACCAGCGCGCCAGGGCCAATACCGGCAACAATCAGTGTTACCGGCTTATACCGAACATTTACTGGGTTATATTCAACCCGAGTTGTTTCGGCCATTAAAGATAGTGGTCAATTCCGGTAATGGCGCCGCCGGTCATGTGGTCGATGCACTGGAGCAGCGCTTTGCGCAATTGCAGATACCGGTTGAATTGATCAAAGTGCATCATCAGCCGGATCCGACATTCCCAAATGGTATTCCCAATCCGTTATTACCGGAGAATCGGGCCGATACTTCTGCGGCCGTGCTCACGCATCAAGCTGATGTTGGCGTAGCCTGGGATGGTGATTTTGATCGTTGTTTTTTGTTTGATGAAACCGGCCGCTTTGTTGAAGGGTATTATATTGTTGGTTTGCTGGCGGAAGCCTTTTTGCAGCAACATGCCGGCGCACGGGTGATCCATGATCCACGATTAACCTGGAATACCATCGAGCTGGTACAACAAGCAGGGGGGCAAGCGATTCAATCCAAAACCGGCCATGCTTTTATTAAAGAACGGATGCGGTTAGAAGATGCGGTGTATGGTGGCGAGATGAGCGCGCATCATTATTTTCGCGATTTCGCTTATTGCGACAGTGGAATGATCCCTTGGTTATTGGTCGCACAGTTAATGTGCGTCAAAGGCAAAGCCTTGTCGGCTTTGGTTGATGAACGGATAGCGGCATTTCCTTCCTCAGGGGAGTTGAATTTCACCATTGATGAGCCAGCACAAACTTTATTGCGGGTAAAAAATCATTATGCCGCAGTGGCGCTGAGTTTGGATGAAACCGATGGTATCAGCCTGGCATTCAGTGATTGGCGCTTTAATTTACGCAGCTCAAATACTGAACCCTTAGTACGGCTCAATGTTGAAAGCCGCGCCGATATCGGTTTGATGCAACAAAAAACAGCAGAAGTAGTGGCACTGTTATTACAACAATAAATCGCTATTGATTCATATGTGTCGGACTGCCGCTGCGCGTCGAGTCCGACCTGCAGAATGTGTTATAAATCAGTAGGTTAAGTCGTTAACTCCGTCGGGCTTGACCAGGCAGAGCCTGGACAGTCCGACAAAGCTGCTGGAATCTTTGTTGTTTGATTCATATATGTCGGACTGCCGCTACGCGTCGAGTCCGACCTACAAAATGTGATATAAATCAGTAGGTTAAGTAGTTGACTCCGTATGTCAGACTGCCGCTACGCGTCGAGTCCGACCTACAGAATGTGATATAAATCAGTAGGTTAAGTCGTTAACTCCGTATGTCAGACTGCCGCTACGCGTCGAGTCCGACCTACAGAATGTGATAT
>CAZGHW010000023.1:47798-75365 GCA_964525695.1 uncultured Rheinheimera sp.
TATGTCGGACTGCCGCTACGCGTCGAGTCCGACCTACAGAATTTGATATAAATCAATAGGTTAAGTCGTTAACTCCGTATGTCGGACTGCCGCTACGCGTCGAGTCCGACCTACAGAATTTGATATAAATCAGTAGGTTAAGTCGTTAACTCCGTAGGTCGGACTCGACCAGGCAGAGCCTGGGCAGTCCGACAATGCTGCTGGAGCTTTTGTTGCAGACAAAAAAAGCGGCCTCAGCCGCTTTTTTTTAGTTTGAAGCTTAGACTTTACGGCGACGAGCCAGTAAGCCAGCGGCTGCTAAACCGAACATAGCAAAAGTTGCTGGTTCAGGAATTTTGGCAGCCAGGCTAACGTTATCCAGTAACGCACCTTGCTTGTTACCGTCAACGCTGGTGTATTGCTTGTTTTGCCAGTTAAAAGAAACTGACTTTTGACCAGCGCCGCCAAAACCTAATACCATGTTGGCAGAAGTTGCAGTTAAATCAAATTTGTACTGCACCCAGTTTTCGTGGTTATTGACAGTTTTGTTGCCAACAACAACAGCACTGCTAAAGTCGATGGTCGCGGTCTGATTACCAGCATAATTAGGTAAATCATCTTTCGTTAACCAGTACACATCTAACAGATTGTCATCCAGGTTGGTGTTACGGGCACGGTACCAGAATGTCAGTTCATAGGTTTTACCGATCACCATGTTTTCCAGACCCTGGTAAATACCAGCGTTAGAAGAACCTGACAGGGCGCCGTTACGAACGTCAAAGTGGGTATCTAATTCCAGGAAACGATTACCGTCCTGGGCGTCAAACGCAGTAGAAGTACCATTAACGTTAGTTGTGACACCACTGTGGTTAATTTCAACACCAGTGTTGTACAACATGCTCCAACCTGGCAGGTAGTTGTAAACTCCCCAACGATTATCAGTCGCTTGCGAACCTAAAGTGTCAACATGACGTGAAGGTTGGTAGATATACTGATTCGACATTTTGACAGTTTCAGCAACGCCGTCGAAAGCATCTTCAAAACTTCCGTTTTTGATTAAGGATGCATTGGCATGCAGTGAGGATAAACCCACAACCACTGCAACTGCTTTTAATAAATTATTGGACAACATTGACACTCCTGTGACATTTTAAAATACACCCAGCAATTAAGCAAAAACCATGCCTACAATTGCAACTTATTGATTTACAAGAAACTCAATAAAAAACTGTTAAGTGCCTTGTAAAGTATACTGACGCTTACTGCGTACAGATGTAACAATTTACTGCGCTATCAACTTCTGAATCAATTTTACGCAACAACCAGCGCAAAAGCACTGATTAAATTGTTAAGACTTTATGTTGTTTTCCTTACGCTACAGCAGACGGCGGCGGCAAACGCGGCGCATCGAAGCAATTATTGACTGGCATGACGCAATGAATCGACAGTACCTAAGCGCCATAACTGGGCAGGTTGTGCTTTAGACTCTTCTTGTGTCAGCCATACTTGTTGTTGCTTATCAACACAAACGGCCTCGACTTGGCCACTGCTCTGCAGTGGTATTTGCTGCACTAGCTTAAAATCAGTATCGACCAAGGCCAGAAAGGGTTGATAGTTGTTACTAAAAATAAACTGTAGTGGGTTTTTCCGCATATCGGCATAACCGACCAATACGAACAATTGATCCGCTTCACTAAAAGCTGCATCCGTCACCAGTCCGGTTAAGCCAGCAATAGTCGTAGTTTTGCGCAGCGGTTGCCCAACTGACCATTGATAGACCTGAGTCTGACCGCTGAGCCAGCTTTTACTGAACAGCCAGACGCTACCCTTGGCGTATGCCAGCGCTTCGGCGTCGAGATCATGTTGATAAGGTTGGGGTGGTTGGCTCGGATAGTCCGGGTGTTGCAGTAAAATTTGCAGCGGTACTTGCGTCTGTTGCCAGGGTTTATCCAACTGCCACAGCCAGGTCTGTTGTCTGTTGCCACTATTATTTCCAATATCGCCAATCCAGATCTGGTGCTCACTCTGTGTCATCGCTTCCCAGTCCGTATTGCTGACAGCAAGTTTTGTCCGCTGCAAAATCCGGCCCTGATGGTCAATTTCGAACAACTCACTGCTATTGCCAGAATCGTTCAGGGTAAGGAAGTGGCCATTTTCAAGACAGAGCAGGGCTGAACTTTCACGAATTTCATCAGGCAGTAACACAAATTGATTAATGTCAGGCTTTTGACTGCAACTGCTGATCAACAGCAGCAGCGCCAGGCAACTAATACGATAAAAATACGGGCATGGCATCTAAAAAGGTCCTCGGTTGTGTTCACTGGTCTGCACAGTTGTAATTGGGGGATGATAGCAAAATGCACCCATAGGGGATCTGATAAAATGGTGTTATATTACAACTGTATTGCTTTAGCTGTTACTAAATTGAGACACCTTGTTGAAGATTTCTGTTTGCAACAAGACAGCGCAATGAGTAAAATCGCCGCCTGGCAATACAAATGTCACATTTTGTAATCACGGAAGAGTATTGTTTTGAATAAGTCAAACCCGCTTGAAGTCGCGAATAACGGCTATGCCTTCTTATATCGATTTATCGATATTTCTATACTTATTATCGTTTTATTACTAACTTGCCATCTCTATGGCGTTGATTTTGATAAAAATTATCTAATTTTATTACTAGCACACATTGTGGTGTTTACCTATATCGCCGAAGCATTGCAATTGTACCGCTATTGGCGCGTTGGTCGGTTTTCAAAAATGCTTTGGCTGGTGATAGTGATTTTGATCATTGCCTTTGGCGTGCTGGCCAGTGTGCTGTTTGTGTTTAAAGCTGGCGCCAGTTTTTCTCGGGTTGTCATTGGACTGTGGTTCCTGTTTTCTTTGCAATTGATGCTCAGCTGGCGAATTTTGTTACGTTTGATCCGCAAAGTACAGTTAGAACATGGCGTAAATTTACAAAAAGTAGCTATCGTCGGGTTAACGCCGCGCGGGGTACAACTCTTTGAAGAATTTAACAAACACCCAGAGCTTGGTTTTCAATGTATCGGATTTTTCGATGATAGGGAAGTAGCACGTTTCCCGGAAGAATATCGTCAGTTTGTACTGGGGACTGTGAATGATTCGGTACTGACTGCGCAATCTGGTGTCATCAGTCGGTTGTATATCAGCTTGCCTTTGCATGCCGACAAACGGATCCAGCAAATTGTACAGCAACTAGGGGATACCACGTTGGATGTATTTCTGGTGCCTGATTTGTTGTTTATCAATATGATGCATGGTCGCTTAAGCAATGTTGGTGATATTGACACTATCAGTGTGTTTGAATCGCCACACTACGGCGTGCAAAACTATCTGAAACGCACCTTTGATATCCTGTTTAGTACAGCAGCGTTGATTGGTTTGTTGCCGGTGCTGTTCATTATTGCCGCACTGATCAAGTTAACCTCGAAAGGTCCGGTGTTATTTAAGCAGGATCGTTACGGTTTGGACGGCAAAAAAATCGGTGTCTACAAATTTCGCAGTATGAAAGTGATGGAAAATTCAGACACTGTGGTGCAGGCCACCAAAGGCGATAAAAGAGTGACGCCGCTGGGCGCATTTTTACGACGTACTTCGCTGGATGAACTGCCACAGTTTATTAATGTGCTGTGTGGTCAAATGTCAGTGGTTGGCCCAAGACCGCATGCGGTCGCCCACAACGAGCACTATCGTAACCATGTTTCTTTCTACATGTTGCGGCACAAAGTTAAACCCGGCATTACCGGCTGGGCGCAAATTAACGGCTGGCGTGGCGAAACCGATACTCTGGATAAAATGGAGAAACGGGTTGAATTCGATTTGTTTTATATCCGCAACTGGTCGTTATGGTGGGATGTGAAAATTATTTTCAAAACTTTATTTAAGGGATTTGGTGGGAAAAATGTGTACTGAAAAACAAGGGAAATTTATGAAAACGAATACAGCTATCATCATCAGCGCTGCATTACTGAGCTACGCCGGTGTTGCTGCAGCGCAAGAAGCTGGCGTCATTACCACAGAGTCAGGGATTGATTTTGTGCCAGCGCTGACCACGACGCTGAAACATGATGATAACGTCGCTCGCTCCAATACTAACGAAATTAGTAGTTGGGTTGGCGTGCTGACCCCTTCATTAAAAGCGCTGATTGCCGATGGTGCTGATGTTTATACCTTTTCTGGTGCACTGACCAATGGCCGTTACTACAGCAGTGAAGCCGATAATTTCACCGATGGCTACCTGCAAGCAGAAGCTGTTATTTCGCCATCAAGCCGCGATAATTTTAAATTCAGCTTAAATAACCGCTGGTTACATGAAGAACGTGGTACCGGTATCACCCAGGGTAATGGCTTGGTGCAATCTGAGGTGGTGAATTTTATTGACCGTACCCTGGATGCTGAATATAAATACGGCGCTGCCAGTACACCAGGCCAAGTGCGGATTAATACTCGCCTTTACAACAAAGAATATTCAAACTTCCGTGAAAGCACACAATATCGTGATTTCGATTCAGTGTTGTTTGGCGCTGGTTTTTTATATCAGCTACCTTCAGCATTTAAAGCCGTGACGGAAATCAACAGTGCCGATATTCTGTATAAGCTGGTTGATCCAACAGGCAGCCGTGACAACCGCGATACCAACTACCGCCTTGGTGTGGAGTGGGCTTTCACCACAGTTAGCGTAGGTGCCTTAAAGCTGGGTTATCAGGACAAAGATTTTGAAGTGGCACAGCGGGAAGATTTCGGTGGTTTTGCCTGGGAAGCAACTTTTGTCTGGCAACCACTGACATATACTGCCGTTGATTTTGCTGCTGGCCGTCGTGCCAAAGATGTTGACTCTGTGAATGTTACAGGCGACTACATTATCGAAACTAGTGCTGCAGTCGGCTGGAACCATGATTGGAGCGAAAGCTGGAGTACCAAGTTATCGCTTGAGTATATGGATAACGAATACAACGTGCTGAACCGTACTGATACCAGCCGTATCGCCACGGCAGAGCTGAATTACCAGATGTTACGTTGGTTAAAATTGACGACTTTTGCGCAACTGGAAGATCGTAATTCTTCTGTCGCCGCAATTGAATATGATCGGACTATTTTCGGCCTCACCGCCGCCTTTACTCTGTAAGGATAAGTGATGAAGTACCTGCTGCTCGTATGGATATTGGTATGCTCGGTGTTAGTTCAGGCTCAGGAAGCTGACAATTACATCCTGGGCCCTGGAGATATTATTGTGATCCAGGTTTTTGGTGAGGATGAACTGAAACTTGAAACTCAGCTGACGGATAATGGCACTGTCAATTATCCGTTTCTGGGCACAATTAAAGTGACCGGCATGACCATTAAACAGGTCGAGCAGCATGTATATCAGGGCTTAAAAGGCGATTATTTCGTCGAACCAAACGTATTTGTCGGTATTGTGCAATACCGACCCTTTTACATTCACGGTGAAGTGAAAAAACCCGGTGGTTACCCATATCAACCGGGTATGACTGTCAACCAGGCGATAGCTCTGGCAGGCGGTCTGACCGAACGCGCCTCCAGAGAGAAAATTTTTATCTCGCGCGAAGGCGACAAAAACACCACGCAAAATGGTACTTTAACCAGTCGGATCAGTGCCGGTGATACCATCACCATTGAACAGAGATTTTTCTAATGTCGTTAATTGTTGAATCGCAAGGCTCAAACCAGGCCAGGGAAGAAGTGATCGACCTGCGTAAATATTTTGCTGTGATCAACAGAGCAAAGTGGCGCATTTTATTACTGGCAATTCTGGTCGCTGCACTGACGGTATTCGTGGTGTTGAACATGAAACCTTTGTTCAGTTCCAAAGCCACGCTGCTGATTGAAGCACAGCAAGCCAAGGCGGTAAAAATTGAAGAAGTGTACGGGATTAACTCAATGCAGCAGGAATATTACCTGACGCAGTTTGAGATTTTAAAATCGCGCAGTATTGCTGAAACCGTGATTGACCGGCTTCAGCTGGCAGAACATCCGGATTTTATTCCAGAGCCATCACTGACCAGCATGATTAAAGAGCAACTGCCATTTTTACCGGCAGCAGCGACCGAATTATCCGCTGAAGATAAAGCTGCCCGGGCTAAAGAAAAGCTGATCGAGAAGTTTGTTGGTCGGCTGAGCATTGAACCGGTGCGCAAAACCCAATTAGTCAATATTACCTTTGAATCGCATGATGCCAAGTTGGCGGCTGCTGTGGCGAATGCGGTCGGCGACGCCTACATCGAAAGTCAGTTAGAAGCCAAAATGGGCATCACGCAAAAGGCCAATACCTGGCTGGGTGGGCGCTTAGGTGAGCTGCGGTTACGACTGGATCAATCAGAGCAGGCTTTGCAGGAATTTCGTATCCGCGAAGGCTTGATTGATGTGGCTGGTGTGCGGAGTTTGGGGAGTCAGGAATTAGAACGGTTGGGGACTGAAATTACCGTTGCCCGCGCTAAAAAAGCCCAGGTCGATGGTTTTATCCGCGTTATTTCACAATATGGCAGCGATAAAATTGATCGGATTGAGTCCTTGCCGGAAATTACCGCCCATCCAGGTGTACAAAACGTTAAACGCGAGCAAGTGACGGCTGAACGGAAAGTGTCGGAGCTGAGCAAAATTTATGGTCCGAAACATCCGAAGTTACTGGCGGCTAAATCAGAGTTGTTATCGGTACAGGACAACTTGCGCGAGCAAATCCGCAAACTGATTACCGGTATTGAAAGTGAAGCGCAAACGGCCACCCAAAACCTGAATTCGCTGGAAGCTGAGATGGCGCGTGCCAAGGTGCAGTATCAGGATTTGAGCGGTAAAGAAACTGAATACCAACGTTTACAACGTGAAGTGGAAACCAATCGTCAGTTGTTTGATACCTTTATGGCTCGACAAAAAGAAACTGAAGTGGCGGGCGATTTTAATTCTGCCATTGCCCGTTTCACTGACCGGGCGATGCCAGCAACGGATCCATTTAAACCAAAACGTAAACTGATCGTGGTGCTGGCCTTTATTGCGGCGCTCGGTTTTGGCGTGATTGTGGCTTTTGTGATGGAATCACTGAACGACACCATCAAAACCAACCAGGATATTGAGCAATTGTTGCAACAGCGTGCGCTTGGAATGTTGCCAACAGTACCGGGTAAAATGGCGGATACTGAGCGGAATAAATTGTTCTTCGATCCAGAGCAACGCCAATTCAGTGAAGCGGTGCGTAGTATCAGAACTAGTATTTCGTTACTGGCGATTGATAAACCTTTGCAAGTGATTGAAGTGACATCTTCAATCCCGGAAGAGGGCAAATCAACCGTATCGAGCAATATTGCCTTTGCTTATGCCCAACTGGAAAAAGTGTTGTTGATTGATGCCGATATGCGCAAGCCAACAGTAGCCAAACGTTTTGGTTTACCTGCCTTCCAGCCAGGTTTAGCCAACTATTTAGCTGAAACTGAAAGTTTGGCCGATTGTATTGTCACCGATGAAAAGAGTGGCGTGGATATTCTCGCTGCTGGTGCCATTCCGCTGAATCCATTGGAGTTGTTGTCCAACCCACGTTTTGAAGCGTTATTAATAGAGCTTAAATCGCGTTACAGCAAAATTATTATCGATACACCGCCGGTCCATGCCGTCAGTGATGCCTTGGTATTATCTCGTTTTGCTGATGCTGTGGTGGTCGTGGTGAAAGCCGATCATACCCGCAGTGGCTTGATCCAACACTCACTGTCCAAACTGGTGACGGCGCATGCGAAAGTCTTTGGTGTGGTGCTGAATGATTTGGATATGAAAAAAGCGGAAAAATATTATGGTTCATACGGTTATTATCAGTATTATGCGGAAAAATCAGACGCAGTATGATTGATCTGCATTGCCATATTTTACCGGGTATTGATGATGGCGCCAGTGATCTCACTGAAGCACTGGCGTTGTTGCGGTTGGCTGCGGCTGATGGCATCAGTCATATGGTTGCCACGCCGCATATAAATCCGGGCTATTTTGATAATACACCGTCGACTATTCAGCAAAGCTTGCTGTTGTTGCAACAGGCGGCTCAAGCCGCTGGCATTGATATCCGTTTATCCGCTGCAGCTGAGGTTCGGGTCACAGCCGATCTGATGCTGGCTGTTACCCAGCAGCAGTTGCCGATGCTCGGCACCTGGCAAGGCCAGCAGGTGTTATTGCTGGAATTTCCACATAGTCATATTCCGCCTGGCAGTGACAAATTAATGAAATGGCTGTTGGCGCGTAATATAGTGCCGATGATTGCGCATCCGGAGCGGAATCGTGAAGTACAGGCTGATCTGTCCGTACTCAACCCTCTGATCCGCGCCGGTTGTTTATTTCAATTAACAGCATCTTCAGTGTTGGGAGATTTAGGCGAGCGCCATCAGCAATGTGCCACCGCCTTGTTACAACAACGACTATTTACCATTATGGCGACCGACTGCCATAACCTGTTGCGGCGCCCCCCAAAATTGGCGGCTGCTTTTGCCGCAGTCGCTGCGTTAACAGATGCCAGTTACGCCAGTCAGTTAGTCAACGAACATCCGGCGTTAATCGCCCAGTCAATGCATTTCCCAGCCTGATAAGGAAGCCTTCATGCAGACAACCATCCTGGCACTTCGCAGTAAACGACTGAGTATTGTGCTGTTGGCGGCAATCACAGTCTGGTTGCTGACTTTGGTGTGGCGGGCCGGTTGGGCCAGTATGAATTATTTCCAGGTCCAACATTGGTTATATCAATGGAACAGCGACAGTAGTCAGCTGACTGAAACGCAGTTTCAGGCCGCCGATGCAGCCATGCATAAAGTGCTGCAACTGGAACCCGCGCACCCGCATTATTTATTAATGATGGCTAAAGTGCAGGAGTGGGGCTGGTTTAAAGGTTATCTGGCTAGCGAGCAGATGGCTGGGGTGGAGCAGTATTACACTGACGCCATTCGGTTGCGCCCGGCCTGGGCCGTGGCTTATGCCGATTATGCCTGGTACTTAGCGACAGTGCAGTTTCGTGTTACCGATGCTTTTGCGCAAATTGCCTTGGCGAAACAGTACGGACCTTACCTGGACGATGTGCAGCAGCGCACTTTGGCAGTGGCATTTTCGCGCTGGAATTTTCTGACAGTGCAGCAAAAAACGATTGCTTATCAGACACTTGCACAAGTAGTGTCGTCACCCCATGCAATTTATGGTAAAAGCTTGGCTTTGGTACGTAATTATCAAATGCAGCGGCTAGGTTGTATCTATTTGCGCAAGCAGCTGCGCCAGGCCGAACCTTTTGTTGAGCAAAGAGTGCAACGGGATTTTTGCCGTCCAACGCAGCCAAAAAGTTAATCAGGACTACATTCGCCATGACAGTTTCAGTGCCTGAGGATATCAGGCAAGACCCAACCATTCAAAAACTGCTCAGCCGGATGCCCGCTGCAGTGCAGCAAAGTTTTACTGAGCAGCAACTGGCTGAACTGAGGGTTGCGTTGGGAGCCAGGCAATGGGGTAAACACCGGATTGATGTTCGTGGCACTTTGTCGTTGTGGCGCTTTCGGTATTATTATGTATTTGTCGCTGGCCGTAACGTGCGCGAACAAAGCCGGCACGCTCGTCAGCTATCCTTACTAGGCCAGGCATTATTGATCAGCCTGCTGTTATCTGTCTGCATGTTGGCTGGTTTATTACTGCTATATCTGGTGAAATCGGCGCTTGGCATTGATTTATTCGACGGCTATTCATTTGGTATCTGGCACTGGTTTAAAAACCTGTGAGCTGGCTGCCTGACGGCAGCGCCCAAAGCTGCTGTTATTGGCTGGTTTGAGCCTGCAACTTTTCCAATTGTTGCCACAAATCTTCTGCTTCTGCGGTTAAATCGGCAAATAACCGCATATCACCTTTGCGTTGCGCTAACATGGCTTGCTCTGCTTTGGCATCATACTGTTGCCGAAGTTTTTTCACCGGATCGCGCTTAAAAAAACTGAACATAATACTGACTCCTCAATGCTGACAAAAGAATTGCTGTTATATACGCACTGTCAGTCGATTATGTTCAGTCGATAGGCCGGGTTTTTAGTCAGCATCACACTAACTCAGCCAGTTTGCGCTGGCGTTAACCTCGCCAGCTGCAATTCGCCCCTACAGCACGCAGTTAACTGATTTTAAACTGCTTCACATTGGATTCTAACTTGGTTGCCAGAGCCGATAACTGATGACTGGCGTCGGTAATTTTTGTGGCTTCATGTTCGGCTTTGAGCGCTGATTGGGTGATCTGACTAAAGTTTCGGTTGATTTCAGTTGCGACCACCGATTGTTCTTCGGCAGCAGCGGCAATCTGCATGTTCATCTGATTGATCCGGGTTACAGAGCCATTGATCACATCCAACGAGTCACCGGCACAACGCGCCTGCTGCACGCTGAGCTCGGCTTGCTGCTTACCTTCATCCATCACTTTGACCGCCAGGGTTGAGCTTTGCTGCATTTTCTCAATCACTGCTTGGATCTGGCGGGTTGATTCCTGTGTCCGGCGCGCCAAATTACGTACTTCATCTGCCACCACTGCAAAACCCCGACCTTGCTCGCCAGCTCTGGCCGCTTCAATGGCCGCATTTAACGCTAACAAATTAGTCTGCTCCGCAATACCCTGGATCACATCTAATACTGTGCCTATCTGCCGGCCATCTTCGGACAAATTGTGAATAACATCGGCAGCTTCTGCCACTTTATCTGCCAGCGCATGAATACTCTGTTGTGTTTTGCTAACCTCTTGCTGACCGGCACTGAACTCATTCATTGCGGTTTGGGCTAAACTTGCTGCGGCACTGGTGTGATTCGCCACTTCCAGCACTGTGGCTGACATCTGTGTGACGGCACTGGCGCCTTGCTCAGTCTCCTTTTTTTGATTACTGGTTAACAACTCGTTTTGTTTTGAGGTATGTAATAAGGCGTTGGAAGCCTCTAACAATTCGGCGGCAGCACGCATTGAATTATTGGTCATCTGACTCAGGTGCTGGCTTAGGTGTTTAACTGCAGTCAAAATACTATGTTCACCGCTTGCAGTCACCTTGACCGTTAAATCGCCTGCAGTAATTTGGTTGATCACCAAAGCTGCATATTCGGGTTCGCCGCCAATAATTCCTTTTAATGCACTGACTAAATGTCCTGCCACAAGAGCACCAATAATCAGCGCAATTACAGTCACAGTGGTCATAATTGATTGAAAACTATCAGTTTGCTCCCTTGCTGCTTTCACTTCTTGCTGGATGCGCGTTTCTTGTGCATCAATTAATTTATTAATGCGCTTGAGCCATTCACTGTAGCTTGGCGACACTGTGTCTTGCAGAAATTGTTTGGCTTGTTCGGGCTGGTTATTCTCCAGCATGCTCAGCAAGGTGGCCGTTGAGGCGAGCGTCAGTTGCTCGGTTTGCTGAATATCTTGTAGTAACAACATTTCAGCTGCACTGGGTTTTTGCTGGAGAAATAACTGCTGCAAAGTGTTGGCTGCTTGCTGATAAAACTCGTTTAGCCGCACTATGTCTTGCTGATGTTTTTTCGCACTTGCCAGGTCCGGCGCTAGCACCAGATCACGTATTGAAATCGCTCTGTCATGCACACTACCGCGGAAGTTAATGGTTTGACGCTGCTCTATGGCGGTTTGTTCCGATAGCTGGGTTAAATTGTGATTGGCGATGCCTATTTTAACTAAACCTAAAATAGTGATCCCCACCATAATGATGAGTAAAAAAGCAAAACCCGTATAAAGACGTTTGATTATTTTCATATACACCTTGAATGACTTAAACCAAAAAAACATGAGCCATAGTGCGCTCTATGCTGCTAGCTTTGTTTAAAACAGCCTTGTATTGAAAAACTGGCGAAGTCAAAACCTAATGCTGACCCCAGTAATGTCCTTATGGTAAACGCTCTGCAGCCAAATAGTGCAAGCTTCGCAGTATGCGCCAAATTCAGGATTTGCGGTTAAAATATCTTAGCTGTGGCTCAATGAAAGCCTAACCCGGAAGTGGCTTCATCCTACCGAACAATGATTGTTGTATCTAACGCATAAAATGGTCTGTTTCAATTTATTTTATCGATGAATTGCTGCAGCATTTCAAGGTAAGCAGGCAAGATTGGATTGCCTGGCCATTGGTTGGACTTACCACGAAGGGCGACGGAGCGCACGGCGTTGTGGCAGTCCGACAATCCTGCTGAATCATTTTATCGAGAAGCCATGTTGGACTGGGGCTGCGCGTCGAGTCCGACCTCAAGCTCAATCGACAAAAATAAACATAATCATTTGATTTATAATGCATTTACGGTGGGTCGGACTCGACCAGGCAAACGCCTGCGCAGTCCGACAATCCTGCTGAATCATTTTATCGACAAACCATGTTGGACTGCCGCTGTGCGTCGAGTCCGACCTCAAGTTTAATCGACAAAAACAAACATAATCATCTGATTTATAATGCATTTACGGTGGGGCGGACTCGACCAGGCAAACGCCTGGGCAGTCCGACAATCCTGCTGAATCATTTTATCGACAGACCATGTTGGACTGCCGCTGTGCGTCGAGTCCGACCTCAAGCTCAATCGACAAAAATAAACATAATCATCTGATTTATAATGCATTTACGGTAGGTCGGACTCGACCAGGCAAACGCCTGGGCAGTCCGACAATTCTGCTGAATCATTTTATCGACAAACTATGTTGGACTGCCGCTGCGCGTCGAGTCCAACCTACTCATTATGAGTTTCAACTTCGATTTTTTAAACTTACAAGGTCGGACTCTACATGACGTGCAGCGTCATCACAGACCGACAGGGGCGACAATAACCTTTTATGTCGGACTGCCCAGGCGGTGCCTGGTCGAGTCCGACCTACAGTCATATTATCTAAATTAGGTAGTTAAGTGGTTTTCTGTTGTGGATGTCGGACTGTCCAGGTAGTACAGCAGTTAGACCAGTTCGAGCTTTTGTACCATCACCGCCGATGTTGCGATGTCTTCTTCGTCTTCGAGCAACAGACCAACCGGCACCGCTGGTACAGCCACCTTATCAAAAGCGGTATCGCCTTCTATCACAGCGCTGTGATGACTTACGGCCTTAAAATCAAACAAATTTTTATCAATCATATGGGATGGCACAATGTTTTGCATGGCTTGAAACATGGTTTCAATCCGGCCTGGAAAACGTTTGTCCCAGTCCTGCAGCATTTCTTTGACCACCTGGCGTTGTAAGCCATCTTGTGAACCGCAGAGGTTACAAGGGATGATCGGAAATTGCTTGGCGTCTGAGTATTTTTCAATATCTTTTTCCCGGCAATAAGCCAGTGGCCGGATCACGATATGCTCGCCATTGTCACTTTGTAACTTCGGCGGCATGGATTTCAGTTTGCCACCGTAAAACATGTTTAAAAACATCGTTTCGATCATGTCATCACGGTGATGTCCAAGCGCAATTTTGGTCGCGCCCAGCTCTTTGGCGGTGCGATATAAAATGCCACGACGTAGCCGTGAACATAAAGAACAGGTAGTTTTGCCTTCTGGAATTTTCTCTTTCACGATAGCGTAAGTGTCTTCAGTGACAATTTGAAAATCAACACCCAGTTGGCTCAGATAGGCGGGCAGTACTTCGGCCGGGAAGCCCGGTTGTTTCTGATCCAAATTAACCGCCACCAAGGAAAAGTTGATTGGCGCAGATTGCTGCAGATTCAACAGGATATCCAATAAAGTGTAACTGTCTTTGCCACCGGACAAACAAACCATCACTTTATCGCCTTCTTCGATCATGCCGAAGTCAGCAATGGCCTGGCCCACACCACGACGCAGACGTTTGTGTAATTTGTTCAGATTATATTGAGCTTTCGCTTCAGCCGAGTGAGACATAACAACACCTGTTGGGAAAAATGGCGCACATTATAACGGATCGGCAGACTTTGCCAATCCGCTTCGGCACAGCAATTTCTCGACTTCGGTGGGCCAGCGCCTTGCTATAGCTGCAGCTCGGCTGTTTTTGCCAGCCGGTCTGCTCGCTATGGTCAATGGCGTGCTATCAGACCGGCTTAGATCGACTAAGGTGCTGTTCAGTCACTCGCAGGTTTTAACGCTAGAATATCGCATTCCAGCCGGTCTATCACATGTTCAGCAGTATTACCGATGATAGCGGCTGATAAACCTGTTCTGCCGACAGTGCCTATAATCACCATTTCGGCATCGATACTGCGGGCCACTTTGGGGATCACATCTTCTGGCATGCCTTCAATCACATGGGTACATTCTTGACTGATATCATAACTTTGCGCCAGCGCACGGACAGCATCCTGATGATGATGTTTCATGCTGTCATTGTATTCAGTCGGATTAAACTCCGGAATTTCTATCGCCACATGAATAGGCGTGCCTGGATAGGCGTTGACCAGATGAACGCTGGCACCTAATAACGCTGCCATTGCTTGCGCCTGGCGGATGATAATGTCATTGAGTGATTTATGATGCGGCTGTTCACTGCCAGCATTGACTGCCGCTAAAATATGACCTGCAGCAGGCCAGGCATGTTCTTTCACCAATAACACCGGGCAAGGACACTTCCTCAGGATATGCCAGTCGGTTGGGGTAAAAATCAGTGATTTCAGCACATCATGTTGATGAGTGGCTTTAATCACCAAATCATAGCCATGATCCTGCACTGTTTTCACGATGGCCTCAAAGGGTCTGTTATGCCAAACCACTTGAATACTCGCATTGATCCCTTTTTGCCGGGCTGGTGCCAATAATTGTTCAATCCAGAGTTCGCGATCCGTGATCACAGCCTGACGCATCGACTCCCGTTCTTCGCCGGATAACATGGTCGTCATCTCATAAGAGAAATCGTAGATGGATAAAAAAGCGGTGAGGCGACAGGCAGTGTGGGTGGATAATTCGATGGCACGATCCAGTGCTTTTTGCGTGTCCTGACTGGGGTCAAGCACCACCAGTATATCCTGATATGTTGCCATTGCAGATCTCCTTGTAAACCAACTGACCAATACAGTTTAGCTAAGTTACCGGAGTCTGCAGTGACAAACCTTGGTTTAGATCAAAGCCTTGCTTAACAGGGCGTTTTACTGATCCCGCCAATCTTGCTGAGTTCATCAAAATTGCTAATGACGATCAGTTTGCCATCAACATGAATAAGCTCGTCTTTATGAAAACGACCAAGCAAGCGGCTGATGGTTTCGACCGTCAGACCCAGATAGTTACCAATCTCGCCCCGGGTCATGGTCAGACGGAATTCTTTGCGGGAAAAACCACGATTACCAAAACGTTGCGCCAGGTTGGTTAAAAATGCCGCCAATTTTTCTTCCGCGGTTTTGCGGTTTAATAACAACATCATCTGTTGATCGCCAGAGATATCCTGACTCATCAGTCGCATCAGTTGTTGCCGTAATTTCGGTAGTTGATCCAGCAAGTTATCCAGGTTCTGATAAGGAATTTCACACACCATGGCTGTTTCCAGCGCCATGGCATAACTTGGGTGGCGCTGATTGCCGATGGCATCAAACCCAATCACATCACCGGGCAGATGAAAACCAGTAATTTGCTCTTCACCCTGTTCTGATAAGGTGTAAGTTTTAAAAGAGCCGGTGCGCACGGCATAAAGTGCATGCAAGGGTTTACCTGCTTCAAACAGATGATCACCTTTATGCGAAGGGCGTTTGCGCTGAATAATATGATCCAGTTTATCCAGCTCGGCATCATTCAGAGAAAACGGCAAACATAACTGGCTAAAGCCACAATCCTGGCAGTTAATCGCGCTCATCGGTTGTTGTTCCATGTTGTAGCCAAAAAATACCCGCACAGCTTAAAAAACTAAATGCACCAGTGCAAGGTAAATTGTATAAAGTCCGTAAAGTGCCAGCATGCCAGCAATGCCAAAGCGGACCCAGCTTTGTTGTTTAAATTGATTCAGCGCAGTGGCCGCTTGTCCTGCCACTAATAAAGCTGGCAAGGTGCCAACACCAAAACAAAACATCCATAACGCGCCTTGCCAGGCCGAACCACTGGCCAAACTCCAGCTTAAACTGGAGTAAACCAGGCCACAGGGCAATAAACCCCAACCCAGACCATAAGCCAGGGCTTTTGCCGGGCTATTGAGTGGTAACAGCCGACGGGTCCAGGGTTGAATCAACCGCCACAGTGGGCGACCCGCCTGCTCCAGCAGAACCAGCACCGGCCAGAGCTTACTGACATAAAGCGCCATCAACAATAACATCAGACCGGATAACAATCTTAAGCTGTGCATAGTGCCGCCAGCCAGTTGCATTGCCAAGACGCCAAGGGCACCAACCAGGGCACCGAGCAGGCTGTAGCACAATAAACGTCCCATGCTAAGTGCGAGCTGCAGCTTCAGTTTCTGGCTTTGATCGGGCATCAGTAACTGTAGAGCACTGACAATACCACCACACATCACCAGGCAGTGACCACTCCCCAGTAGCCCAATCAGCACTGCGGCGGCGAAATTCAGTGGTTCAGTCATCGGGTCTATTCCAAGCCTGCTTAGTCTGGTTGTTTTGCAGCATCAGCCGGGGTCGGCTTTTGCACTGCGGCAGGTTTTTTTTCATCGAATAAAATACTAAAAGCTTCTTTGTCCAGATCATCGAATTGCTTGGAGCGCACAGCCCAGAAAAATACCGCCAGGCCAATCATCACAAACAGCACTGCGATTGGGATCAGCACATAAATTATGCTCATTGTTTTAATAACCTCAAAGAATTGGATACCACCAGCAAAGAGCTAAAGGACATCCCAATCACGGCAATGTAAGGAGAGACAAAACCACAAACCGCCAGTGGAATAATGACCAGATTGTAACCCACAGCCCAGCCCAGATTTTGTCGGACGACTTTTTTTGCCAACTGCGCGCCACTGATAAGCTCTGTCAGCAGGCTCAGGTCATTGTGTAATAGCACCACGTCAGCCTGATTTTTCGATAAATCGGTGCCACTGTCCAGCGCTACCGAGACATGAGCAGCGTGAAAGCTCGGACTGTCATTAATACCATCACCAACCATTAATACTATTTCGCCCTGCGCTACTGCGTTGCTGATCTGCGACACCTTTTGTTCCGGGCTACAGGATTTGGTCAAATCAGTGATGCCAAGCTGCTGCGCAATTTGTTCCGCTTGATTTGAACTATCCCCGGTCAGAATGCCACAGCGAATGCCCAATGCTTTCAGCGCTGGCATCAGCGCCGGTATTTCTGCTCTTAACGCATCGGCCAGCTGTAATTGTGCATGTAACTGACCATCGATACAAAAATACACCTGCATATCGGCTTGTGGCTGTTGCTGGCAAAAAGTGGCATTGCCGATCTGCAACAGCCGTGGACCTGTAGGGCTTAACCATAGCGCCTTGATCCCACCGCCAACCACCAGTTGTACTTCGGTCAAGGTCAGTTGTTGCTGTAAAAATGGCGCAAAAGCCCGGCCAATCGGGTGCTCTGAGTAGGCTTCCAGATTGGCCATCAGATTTAGCAGTTGCGCTTGGCTAAATTCGTGCTGGCTTTGCTCAAGACGGGAGATACTAAACTGACCGGCGGTTAATGTACCGGTTTTATCAAAAAACACTCGGCTTAGTCTGGGTAAAAATTCCAGGACCTGTTGGTTTTTAATCAAAATGCCTTTGCGATTCAGTCGCGCCAAAGCACAAGTAATGGCAGTTGGCGTGGCCAGGCTCAAAGCGCAAGGGCAGGTGGCAACTAACACCGATAAGGTCACCCAGAACGCCCGATCCGCATCAATAAAAAAATACCAGACCGCAAAAGTTAAAGTGGCAATCACCAGTAAACGCTGCACAAAAAAACGGGCGATTTTGTCAGTTTTTTCAAGTAATTGTGGTTTCTGGTGCAGGGTTTGCTGCTGCAGTTGAATGATTTGGCCCAGCCTGGATTCGGTCAGGGCTTTACTGACTTTAATGATCAGCACACCGTCATGATTGACCGAGCCTGCCAGCACTTGATCACCGCTTTGTTTAGCCACAGCACGGTATTCACCAGTCAACATCGACTCATCCACGCTGCTGTTGCCCTGGCTAATGATGCCATCGGCCGGCAGGGTTTCACCTGCCTTGACCAGGATCAGGTCGCCGGCTTGCAGTCGGCGGGCAGAAGTGCCAATCGCTTGTTCACCATCCCACAATTGCGCTGTCACTGGCATAATTTTTAACAAATTACTAGTCGCATCCCGTGCTTGTTTGCGGGCGCGGAATTCAAAAAACTTACCAAGCTGCAGCAGAAAAACAAACATGCAGACAGATTCAAAATACACTTCTCCACTATGGGTGATGGTGCCGTAGGTTGAAGCGGCAAAAGTGTAATATAGCGCCAGTACAATCGGCACATCCATATTTAGCTCTTTGCTGCGCAGGGCACGCCAGGCGCTTTTGCTAAAAGGTGCAGCAGCAAAAAACATCACTGGCAGCGTCAGTAATAAACTGATCCAGCGTAAATAGCCTTCATATTGCTGTTCGATGCCAGTGTAGTCACCAAAGTACAAACCAAAGGCCAGCATCATCACTTGCATCGACATAATGCCAGAGACCGCCAACCGTTTGAGATAAGCGCTCATTTCCTGTTGGTAACTTTGTTCTTCCTGATCGCTGATATAAGGGCTTGCCTGATAACCCAATTGGGCAATGCGCCCCAGGATGGTGCTGAGTTTGGTTTGCGCCGGATCCCAGCGCAAAGCGCAACGTGCGGTACCGGAATTGACCGACACTTTAGCAATGGCCGGATCCTGCGTCAGTTGTTTTTCAATCAACCAGGCGCAGGCGGCGCAGCTCATGCCGCTAATCGAGAGTTCCACCTGTTGCCAGTCGCCGTCACGGCTAGACAAATCACCCAGCACTTCGGCATTGTCATAACTTTGCAGCTGTTGCTGCAGTTTGTCGGGCAGGGGACTGGCTTTGCTGGCCGGGCTGGTGCGAAAGCGGTAATAATCCGCTAAGCCCTGCTCAATAATGGTTTCGGCGACAGCCTGACAGCCAGGGCAACAAAATTGCCGGCTCTGCCCCTCAAATAACAAGCTGTAATGACTACCGGCTGGTACGGCTTCAGCGCAATGAAAGCAAGCGACGACAGAGGTTTCGGGCATATTAATACATCAGCTTGATTTCAGTCGTTTGCGGCAACATCATGGTGCTGCGTAATTTCCATTGCTGACTGTCATCGGTAACCAGTAAATTCCATTTGCCGGTTAAAGTGGCTGGTAATTCTGCCACAAACAGATTTTCACCACTGCGCTCGGCTTTGACGGTAAAGTCTTTGGCAGCCACAGTGTTATGGACAAACTGCAACGTCAGTGCCTGGTCCAGCGCGGCATTTTTCTCAAAGCGGACTATCGCTTTATTGCCGGCCAGTAAGATATGACCTTGCAGGTTGCGAAGGGCGGCTTCGCGGAATTTGGCTAGATTCATATTGATGGCTTTGCCTTCGGCATAATAATCATCAATCACCAGATCCGGGCTTTGTTGATTCATCAAATAGATGGTATGGCCGCTTTTCAGCACAGTCGCAATCGGGATTGCGATCAATAACCAAGGCCAGAATTGTTTATACCAGGGTTTTACGAGCATTGTTCACCTCAGCTGATAACAATAAGCCCCGTCACCGGGGCTTATCACAGCAGTTACTGCACTGTTATTTAGTGTCGTCCGGACGGGACAGACGGTAAACGTAAGCAGCGATTACATGGATCTTATCTTCACCCAGCGTATCTTTAAAGGCTGGCATCTGGCCGTTCCGGCCTTTTAACAGCGTTTGTTCGATAGTACCGGCAGAACCACCGTATAACCAAACGGTATCAGTCAGATTTGGCGCGCCAAATGGCAGATTATGCGCCAGACTGCCTTTACCATCAGCACCGTGACAGGCGGCGCACATACCAAATTTGGCTTTACCAGCTTCAGCGTCTTTGTCATTGACTTTACGGCCAGACAAACTTAACACATAAGCGGTCATTTCTTTCACGCCTTGCTCACCTAAGGCATCACCCCAGGCTGGCATGGCAGCTTTACGGCCGTGCATTAAGGTCTCTTTGATCTTATCAACAGTCCCGCCATACAGCCAGTCATTGTCAGTCAGGTTAGGGAAACCACGTTGACCACGGGCATCTGAACCATGACACTGCGCACAGTTTTGCAGGAATAAGCGCTGACCAACTTTTAACGCCTGTGGGTCATACGCCAGTTCTTCTACCGGACGGCTGGTATATTTAGCAAATTCCACAGCAAAGGTTTTTTCCGCTTTGGCGTATTCACGATCCAGTTCAGACAGGGTTCCAGCAGCTTTGTTGGCTTCAATTGCTGCTTTGGATTCGGCCAGTGAAGTAATCCCCTGATTCGAGCTGGTCCAACCCAGCAGACCTTTCCAGTTGCCTAAACCCGGATAAGCTGCGAAGTAAAACACCGACCAGACGATGGTGGCGTAAAACATAATGGTCCACCATTTTGGCAGTGGATTGTTGATTTCTTCAATGCCGTCAAACTCGTGACCAGTAGTTTCACCTTCTGGCACGCCAACGTGGTTTTTCAGGTTCCACGTCAGCAACACGGTGCAAAGCACAATACATGCGATAGTTAAAACAATGATCCAAGCACTCCAAAAGCTACTCATGATCCGACTCCTGTTGTTGTTGTTTTTGCGGCTTTTTTTCGTCAGCGAAAATCGCGTTCGCTGCATCATCAAAATCAGGTTTGCGTTTGATTAGAAAGACCCAAATCAGCAGACCGATAAAAGCCGCAAAGATAATCACGGTGTAAAAGCTGTGTATAGTTGCGTAATCCATAAGGCTTACTTCAACGCTGTGCCGAGTGATTGCAGGTAAGCAATCAGGGCTTCAATTTCTTTTTTCCCTTTCACGGCAGCTTCAGCACCAGCGATATCTTCGTCAGTGTAAGGCACGCCGAAAGAGCGGAAAACTTCCAGCTTTTTCGCAGTTAACTTACCATCCAGCACGTTGGTTTCCAGCCATGGGTAAGCTGGCATGTTGGATTGTGGTACAACAGAACGTGGATCCATTAAGTGAGCATAGTGCCAGTCATCGCTGTAACGACCACCAACCCGCGCCAGATCAGGACCAGTCCGTTTTGAGCCCCACAGGAACGGGTGTTCCCAGATGCTCTCGCCAGCAACTGAATAATGACCATAACGTTCCACTTCATGCCGAAACGGGCGGATCATCTGACTGTGGCAGTTAGTACAGCCTTCGCGGATAAAGATATCACGGCCTTCCATCTGCAGTGCGGTGTAGGGCTTCAGGCCATCAACCGGCGTGGTGGTATCTTTGATAAACATCAGCGGCGTAATTTCAACCAGGGTACCAAAACTAATGGCAACCACTGTCAGAATCGCTAACCAACCAGCGCTTTTTTCTACTTTTTCATGATAATTCTTAGACACAATAAGCTCCTTAGGCCGCTTCAGCTACTGGCTCTAACACGCCTTCTTTGGCACGGACTGTTTTAATCACGTTGTACGCCATCACCAGCATACCTGTGACCACAAACACACCACCAATAAAGCGCATCAGGTAGAACGGATAAGAGGCTTCCAGCGATTGCACGAAGCTGTAAGTCAGAGTACCGTCAGTGTTGACTGCACGCCACATCATGCCTTGCATAATACCGCTGATCCACATGGCAACGATATACAGCACCACGCCTGTGGTATGTAACCAGAAGTGGGTATTGACCAGTTTGACACTGTACATCCGGCCTTGACCAAAGACGGCAGGGATTAAGTGATACAATGCACCGATAGAGACCATCGCAACCCAGCCTAAAGCACCTGAGTGCACGTGACCAACGGTCCAGTCAGTGTAGTGAGACAGCGCATTTACTGACTTGATAGCCATCATCGGACCTTCGAAGGTCGACATGCCGTAGAAAGATAACGAAACGATCAGGAAACGTAAAATTGGGTCCGTTTTCAGCTTATGCCAGGCACCAGACAGCGTCATGATACCGTTGATCATGCCACCCCAGCTTGGGACAAACAGAATGACTGACATTACCATACCGACAGACTGAGTCCAGTCAGGCAGCGCAGTATAGTGTAAGTGGTGAGAACCAGCCCAGATGTACAACGCGATCAGTGCCCAGAAGTGCACCACTGATAACCGGTAAGAGTAAACCGGACGACCCGCTTGTTTTGGTACAAAGTAGTACATCATACCCAGGAAGCCGGCAGTCAGCAGGAAACCTACCGCATTATGGCCGTACCACCATTGCACCATCGCATCGACGGCACCGCCGTAGATAGAATAAGACTTGGTCAGAGAAACCGGGATCACCATGCTGTTGACGATATGCAGCGCAGCAACAGTGATAATAAAACCACCATAGAACCAGTTCGCCACATAGATATGGCTGGTGGTACGTTTGATCATGGTGCCGAAGAAGACCACTGCATAGCTGATCCAAACCACTGCAATCAATAAGTCGATTGGCCATTCCAGTTCAGCGTACTCTTTGCTCTGGCTAATACCCTGAGGCAGAGTAATGGCGGCAGCAATGATGACAATTTGCCAGCCAATAAAGGTAAACATTGCCAGCTTTTCCGCATAGAGCCGAACCTGACAGGTCCGTTGCACCACATAATAAGAGGTTGCAAATAAGGCGCTGGTACCGAACGCGAAAATGACCGCATTGGTATGAAGAGGACGAAGGCGGCTATAAGTCAGCCATGCTGTGTCGAAGTTTAGTGCTGGCCAATATAATTGTGCCGCTAATAATACACCCACGCTCATGCCGACTATACCCCATAACACCGTAGTGAGGGCAAAGAGGCGGACAACCGTGTAGTTGTAGTCAACATTTAACGATTTGGTATGGCTCATGTTGAGTTCCGCTGCAGTTTTTTGCTAGTTAGTAAAACACACCCTTGGGGGCGACCCTTCTTATAATAGATTGACAGTCTAGCAAGCTTTCTCGAAAACAGCCTTGTTTTGGCTGCCAATCTTTGGGCGCGATAATACGAGTTTTACCCCTAAAAAGATAGGTGAACACGCCAGTTTTATGATGTAGAACAAGGTTGCTGTACAGTTTTTGCACGGCATCCAGCCATTTTCTCAGTCGGGGATAAAAAGGTGTACAATAACCCCAATTTACAAAACCCAGTCTGATGTTGAACTGATGTTATGAGACTTATATTTTCGTTAACTGTTGTCGCTTTACTGCAAGCCTGTCAACCGACCGAAGTCGCCAGCCCAGAGGTCAATCTGACACATCAAGTTCAGATTGGCGGCCATCAACTGGTGTACAGCCCGGCCAGGTTGCCGGTTGAATCGCTGCTGACGTTAAAATTAACCCCGGCGCAGCCTATTGTCAGTGCCAAAGGTAAAATTGAAGGCATCACCAATTATATGGGGCAAATTCCGCTTAGTTTTAGTTTTGATGCCAACAGCAAAAGTTGGCAAAGTGAGTTTATGCTGGGCGCTTGCACCGAACCGCAGATGCGCTGGCGCCTCACGCTGGAATTGACCACAATCACCGGGCAGACCCTACAGCTGGAAGATCAATTTATTTCCAGTCTTTATTAAACCAGTAGAGCGATGACAGCCTACTGGTTGAACAGCACAACTTAGTTGGCTTGAATCACTTGTTGCAAATGCAAGGGGGCTGCTGTTAATGCCAGTTTGGCGGTTTCAACACAAACAAAATGTTGATAGCTGTCGCTGGCTAAATCAGCCATATGGCGGCTGCGCTCGGCGCCTGGATTCCATAATACTGAGGCATCGTGCCCTTGTTGTTGTAAGCTAAGCTGTAGTGAGCCGGCACTAAGCTGCAACTGTGTTGAGGTTGACCGGTAAATCCGATCAATTTCACCGTCAAATTGCAACCAAGGCTCGCTACTGCATAACTCAGTCTGTGCTACTTTATCTTGCCAGCGCAACGGCAATGGCGCGACTTTGGCGTCCTGGCTCGACGGCACCTGAAAATAACTGTGTAGCGCAGCTTGTTGCAGCACTGGGCTGTCACAATGCAGCGTTAGTTCGAGCTGTGCTGACAGCCGGATATCATAATGCAGAGTGACAGCCTGAGCACAATGCGCCAAAGCGGGCAGTTCGATACTAAATCTAAGCCAACTTGCGCTGGCGTCTTGTCCTTTGGCCGTTAGTTGCCAAATGGCAGTGCGAACCAATCCGTGGTTGGGTAATCTGTCAGTACCGCTATGAAATTCGCTCGCTGCGGCACCAAACCACGGCCAACATATCGGCACGCCGCCCCGGATCGGGGTTTGTTGCTGCCAAACTGCTTTGGGCGACAGCCACAGCAGTTCCTGCCCCGGTGTTGGCTGATAAGACAATACATGAGCGCCATAAGCACTCACCACCACCCGAGCCGCGCCAAAATGCAGTTCATAACAAGGCAGATCGGCTAAACCAGCGATCCCAGTGATATTCAATACAGCGTCTGACATACAACGTAACCTGAAAAGATGAGAAATTTAGTCAGTGGCAAGCATAACAAAGGCGGCCGCAGCCGCCTTGGTTTTTTTATTGATTGTTGCGCAATATCCGCAACAACAACTTAGTTCTGTTGCATGAGTGCTACTGTGTTGTCCAGCATCCGGTTGCTAAAGCCCCATTCATTGTCATACCAGGCCATGACTTTAACTAACCGGCCATTGACGCGGGTCTCAGTGGCATCAAAAATTGATGACATTGGATTGTGATTAAAATCAATGGACACCAGCGGTAAGTCATTCACTGCCAGTACCTGATTCATTGGTGATTGCGCTGCGGCTTGACGGATAATGTCATTCACTTCTTCAACAGTGGTATTGCGACCGGCAATAAAAGTTAAATCGACCAGCGACACATTGAGGGTAGGGACCCGTACCGCTAACCCATCAAATTTGCCTTTTAACGCTGGGACTACTAAACCAACAGCGGCGGCGGCACCCGTTTTGGTCGGGATCATCGACATCGCTGCAGCCCGGGCACGGCGCAAATCAGTGTGATACACATCACTCAGGCGCTGATCGTTGGTATAAGCATGGATAGTTGTCATTAAGCCTGATTCAATGCCCAATACATCGTTTAATGGTTTGGCAATAGGCGACAAACAGTTGGTGGTGCATGAAGCGTTGGAGATAATCGTCATTTCCGCCGTGATCACGTCGTGGTTCACACCGTAGACCACAGTGGCATCGACATCTTTGGCCGGAGCTGAAATGATGACTTTTTTCGCACCGGCAGTTAAATGGGCGCCAGCGCTCTGACGATCAGTAAAGAGGCCGGTACATTCCAGCACCACATCCACTGCTAATTCAGCCCATGGCAGATTGGCCGGGTTACGTTCACTCAGGGTACGGATTTCATCCTGATTAACAAAAATAGCTTTGTCAGAATGTTCCACATTGGCCGCAAAAATACCATGTGCGGTGTCATATTTCAGCAGGTGAGCATTGATAGCCGCATCGCCTAAATCGTTGATGGCGACGATTTTGATGTCGTATGCCTTTTTGCTTTCGTACAAGGCACGTAAAACATTACGGCCGATCCGGCCAAAACCATTGATAGCAACGCGGATAGTCATGATATACCCCTGATAATGAGAATTTGTGTAGTAAAATTACATGTTTTTTCACACTTTTCAAGCATAAAAACGTTATGCAATCGTATTTATGTAATTTAATGACATAAAACTGCATTTAGCCATCGAAACAAATTTTTTCCAACGTATACTGCGTTGGCAACAGCCGGGTTGTCATCTGACTCTTATAATGTAAACCGGCACTGACAAAGCGACGCATCTGATTTTGGAGCCCCTATGGATAAACAACTTCTTGCTGATTTAATTCAGTTTAATGGTATCGAAACCGCATTTACGGACGCCTGGGGGAATGCCACCGAAGTCGCCGCACCGGATCAACTGAAACTTTTAACTGCCCTTGGATTTGCCACTGACGATGATGTGCTGGCCAGGCAGCAACTAGAGCAACGACAAAAGCAACACTGGTTAGAGCCGCTGGATCCAGTCTCGGTGCAGACCAAAGCCGACAGTTATCTGGTGCAGGTTCGATTGCCGATTGACGATGTGCATACCTTGATTGATCTGACTTTGACCACAGAAGCAGGTGAAGTTCATCAGTTCAGTTTCACCGCTATCGACGCTGAATTGACCGGTGCCATGGTGTTCGATGATGAAGAATATCAGCAGTATGACTATCAGTTCAGCTTGCCGCTGCCATTGGGTTACCATCAACTGGTATTACAACTGGCAGATGATCAGGATAGTTTTGTGCAATCTTTGATCATTACACCCGAGCGCTGCTTTCAGCCTGCGCAGTTTCAGCAACAAAAACAGTGGGGCGTGTCAGTTCAGCTCTATGGGGTGAAGTCAGATACGAACTGGGGGATCGGCGATTTTGCCGATCTAAGCCGCTTGGTTAGCTATTTGGCGGCACAAGGTGCCGACTTTGTTGGCTTAAATCCTATTCATGCTCTGTACCCGGCCATGCCTGAATCGGCCAGCCCATACAGCCCTTCATCCAGGCGTTGGCTCAATATCATCTATTTGAGTGTGCCATTATTGCCAGGCTATCACCAATGCCAGCAAACGGCGGCGTTAGTCTCAGCACCACAGTTTCAGCAACAATTACAGCTACAACGGCAAAAAGCGCTGGTTGATTACAGCGGTGTGATGCAACTGAAGTTACCTGCGTTAAAAACATTGTTTCACTGGTTTAGTGAACATCAGGCGGATTATCCAGAACTGACCGCTGCCTTTGCCAACTTTAAACAACAAGGCGGCGCCAGTTTGCGCCAGTTAGCCTTGTATGATGCTTTGCATCTGCATTTAATTGCACAAGATCCGCATGCCTGGGGTTGGCCAAACTGGCCGGCACAATATCAGCAAGCGGACAGCGCCGCAGTGCAGGCTTTTGCAGCTGAACATCAGGATGACATCGAATTTTTCAGTTATCTGCAATTTTGTGCTCAGCAACAACTGGAACAAGCGCAGCAGCAAGCCAAATCTGCTGGCATGCTGTTAGGGTTATATCGTGATTTGGCGGTTGGTGTCAGCGAAGCATCGACCGAAATTTGGGCCAATGCCGAGTTATATTGCCGCGATGCCAGTGTCGGCGCGCCACCGGATATTCTGGGACCGAAAGGGCAGAATTGGGGCTTACCGCCGATGTTGCCTTATCAGTTATTCCGCCAGGCGTACCGGCCGATGATTGAACTGTTTCGGGCCAATATGCAAGACTCAGGCGCGTTGCGGATTGACCATGTCATGGCACTGCTCAGACTTTGGTGGGTGCCTAAGGGCGCGCAAAGTGCGGGTGAAGGTGCTTATTTGTATTATCCCATCATGGATTTACTCGGTATTCTTGCGCTGGAAAGTCAGCGACAGCAAGCTGTGGTGATTGGTGAAGATTTGGGGACGGTGCCGGATGGGATCTTTGAATTGCTGCAGCAATTTGGCATGTACTCCTATCGGATTTTCTTTTTTGCCCAAGCTGAAGATGGCGGTTACCTTTCAACTGCACACTATCCGGTGCAGGCGATGTCGGCGTTAACCACCCACGATATGCCGACCCTGATCGGGTTCTGGC
>CAZGHW010000024.1:0-74919 GCA_964525695.1 uncultured Rheinheimera sp.
AGCGGGGTTTTTTGTATTTAGACCCTAGCGGTTTACTACGCGTAGAGTAGTACAGTGAAGCCAGGAATTAGCAAAGCCAACAATTTGGCTTTGCTCTGGCTGAACAGCCCTGAGCTCTGCGAAGGGCATCAAGGCTCCCCAACCTACTGATTTTAATAAGATTTACAGTAGGTCGGACTCGGCCCGGCATCGCCGGGGCAGTCCGACAACAATGGTGCATCACTTTTTGTACAAACCATGTTGGACTGCCGCTATGCGTCGCACTTCGTGGGGAGTCACAACCTACGAATGAACTAAACTCAACCCACTGATTTTAATAAGATTTACAGTAGGTCGGACTCGACCCGGCATCGCCGGGGCAGTCCGACAACAGTGGGCATCACTTTTTCCGAAAACCATGTTGGACTGCCGCTGCGCGTCGCACTTCGTGGGGGAGTCCATCCCATTGACCTACTAATTTCAATCAGAACAGAAAATTAGATGGAATGGTATAGCTGAATTCAAGTTGCTGATTTTCATTGGATTTACTATGGATCTAAATCGGCTCGACAACCTTGGTGCATAACTTTTTTCACAAACCATGCTGGACTGCCGCTACATGAGATGATGCCTACACGTCCTTGCATCTGTCGAAGCTGACGCCCTGTATTTGGTTACTTGACGCTGCATGCTCTAGTTGCCAATAGGGCGGTGAGTCAAATACCTCAACAAAGTAATCAATCACGGCTCGAATATTGAGTGGTGGATGCCGGACCTGTGGATAAATAGCGGCTAAATATTGAGGTTCAGTGTGAATAGCTGCTTCATGGTCGGCTAACAATCTGACCAGTTTACCTTGTTTAAGATCCTCACCAATCAGCCAATCTGGAAACAGTACTAATCCCATCCCGTTCAAGGCCGCAGTTAATAGCGTGTCAGCATTGTTCGAAGTCAGAATAGCGCTGGTCGTTGCATGCCCCCAGCTGTGTGAGGTTGCTTTGCTGTGCCTATTGTTTGGATCATCGTTAAACAAATGCATCTTTTGCTTCAAACAGCGCACTGCTTGCAGTATTGTAGGGGTCTTCAGTCAGCGCTAAGGCGCATCTTTGGATAGAGACCAAGCGGGATGCCAGATTTTATAGAAATTTATGATGATGCCTTAAGTGCTGAATTATGCCAGCAATTGATTCTGGCATTTGATCAGAGTCCGCATCTGAAAGCAGGCCGCACTGGTGGCGGCGTCGATCCGAGTAAAAAAATCAGTACTGATTTATATTTAAATGATCATGCTGAATATCAGCCGTTACTGCAGCAAATTTTTGCTGTCACCACTCAGTATGCGGCTGAGTATTTTAAAAAATATCACTTTGCACTGATAGCACCGGTGGCTTTAACGGTCGTCGACAATAGTACAGGGAAACCTGTGGCGTTAACGCATGAAAATTATCCGCAGTATGGCGCCCATAAAGCCGAAGATTTTATGAAAGTGCTGTACCGGCTTGGGCCTATTCAAGCACAAAAATATCAGGCCGGAGTGGGTAATTACAATTATTGGCATTGTGAGGTCTATCCACAGGCACCGCACAACGAAGCCTTGCATCGCACTTTATTGTTTATGTTTTACCTGAATGATGTGGAGCAAGGCGGGCAAACCGAATTTTATTATCAGAATAAATCGATTACGCCCAAAGCAGGCCGGATGGTGATTGCACCGGCTTATTTCACTCATACCCATCGTGGATGTGTGCCGGTATCGAATGATAAATACATTCTGACCAGTTGGATTTTGTTAAATCGCGCCGAACAGCTGTATGGTGGCTGAAGTAAAGGTTAAGACTGAGGCTGTCCGAGACTAACCTTGCCTTCAGTAACGGTTAAAATCATTTTCAGATGCGGAATGTCATCTTCCAGATATGATTCGCTGGCAGCCACAAAGCCCATACTTTCATAAAAACGCTGCAGATAGCACTGAGCCGAAATATGGATATCGAGTCCTGGCCAGTCTTGTTTGGCGGTGGCAATGGCTTTGGCAACTAACACCTCGCCTAAGCCGAGGCGGCGAGCGGTTTGTGCGACACAAACCCGGCCAACTCCCGGTACGCCGGCAAAGCTGACATTTGGCGGTAAAATGCGGGCATAAGCCAAAATCTTACCGGCTTTTTTCAGCAGAATATGTTTGGTCTGTGGGTGTAAATCTTTATCATCCAGTTCAGGGTAAGGGCAGTTTTGTTCAACCACAAACACATCTACCCGCAGCTGCAACATGGCGTATAAAGTGTAAGTATCAAGTTCTTCAAACTGAACTATCTGCCATTCCATCATCGATTCGCTCCACACTGCGTTGCTATTATTTTCCCTTACTATACCAGAGCCGAGCTGAGGAAACCTAGTCACCCTTGCGGCTGTATCGGGCCAAAGCGGCCGTCGATGTCTTAAATATGTCCGGATTTTGTCACTGCGCTGACATCTGTAACCGCTTTAATAGCCACGGAAAAATATAACATCCTATCGCTATTGGAGTAAAAATGCAGAACCATCAACCTTTGGTCGTGGACAACAGTGGTATTGATCCACAAACCAATTTCTCCGCAAATCCGGAGTTTGCCGATATTCTGGCCGCGAATTTAGCGCGTCGTAGCTTCTTAAAAGGTAGTTTAGGTACTGCCATTGCAACCATGTTTGCCGGTGGTTTAGCGGGTTGTAACGAAGGGGGCAGCAAAGCGGCCGTGGCATTGCCAGCGGCAGTGAAACCAGAACCTGCACCTGTGTTACTTGGTTTTAAACCGATAGCCACCAGTCGGTTGGATACTGTGGTGGTACCGGAAGGTTATACCGCCAAAGCCTTTTTACCGATGGGAACGCCTTTGACTGGCAGTTATCCAGCTTATCGGGATGGCGGCAGTAACAGTGGCAGCGAAATGGAACAGCAAGTCGGCGCCCACCATGACGGTATGCATTTCTTCCCGTTGGATGCACGAGGCGAAGCGAAAAATAGTGCCGAAGGTTTATTGGTGTTTAACCACGAATATTGTGAACCCGCGACATTGCATCCAAATGGTCCAACAGCAGCACCTAGACCCGCCGATGAAGTACGTAAAGAGGTGGCGGTGCATGGTGTGACAGTCGCGCATATCAAAAAAGACGGCAATGGTCAGTTCCAATTAGTTCAGGGCAGTCCGCTGAATCGTCGGATCACTGGCGCGACCCCGATGGAGATTGCAGGCCCGGCCCGTGGTGACAGCAAGATGGTGACCAAATACAGCACAGATGGTACCCGTACGCGCGGTACATTAAATAACTGTGGTAATGGTTATACTCCTTGGGGGACTTATCTGACTGCCGAGGAAAACTGGGCCGGTTATTTTATGAATAGTGATGCCGAGCAACCACGCGAGCATAAACGTTATGGTGTTGGCACTAAAAATGGACGTTATAGCTGGGAAACTGCCGATTCTGCAGCTGACCAATACCGTCGCTTTGATGCTTCGACTTTAGCCAACAGCGCTGATCGCGATTATCGCAATGAGCCAAACACCTTTGGCTGGATTGTGGAAATTGATCCATTTAACCCAGATAGCGTGCCACAAAAACGCACCGCCCTGGGTCGCTTCGGTCATGAAGGGGTAGTATTTGCGCCTGTGGTGGAAGGTCAGCCAGTGGTGTTTTATTCCGGCGACGATTCAACCTTTGAATACATCTATAAATACGTCTCCAAAGCCAATTATTACAAAGCTACAGCCGGTGGTCACCTGCTGAATGAAGGCACTTTGTATGTTGCCAAATTTAATGCTGATGGCAGTGGTGAATGGTTGGCGCTGGATATCAATAATGCCGCTTTTAAAGCGAAAGCCTTAGCCGCCAATGTGACTTTTAGCAGTCAGGCTGATGTGTTGATCAACACCCGGTTAGCGGCTGATGTGGCTGGTGCCACTAAGATGGACAGACCGGAATGGGGCGCTGTGCATCCGCAAACCGGTGAAGTGTATTTTACGCTGACCAACAACACGGGTCGGAAAGAAGCGCAAATTGATAAAGCGAATCCGAGAGCCAACAACGCGACCGGCCATATCATTCGATGGCGTGAACGTTCACAGCCGCAAGCGACCAGTTTTGACTGGGATATCTTTTTGCTGGCTGGCGATGTTGGCACTGAAACGCCAGGCACAGGGTTGAAACTGACTGCCGACAATCATTTAGCCAGCCCGGATGGTTTGGCTTTTGATAACAATGGCTTGTTATGGATCCAAACCGATATGAGTGGTAGCCAGCAATCCGCCGGTCCATTTGGCAATAACCAAATGTTAGTGGCGGATAGTAAAACCAGACAAATTAAACGTTTCCTGGCCGGTCCTATCGATTGTGAAGTGACAGGTATTAGCTGGACGCCGGATATGAAAACCATGTTCGTCAATATCCAGCACCCTGGTGATCGTTCGACCTTTAGCAAATTGACCAGTAATTGGCCAGCGACGGATACCGTGAGTCGGCCCCGCTCGGCGACTGTGATTGTCACGAAAGATGATGGTGGTGTGATCGGCTCTTAAGGCTATTCCGACTCGGCGTCATGACTTTCCAGGCCGTCAATGCTGTCGTTGACGGCCGTTTTATTGGCTAACTGACCCGCGGCTGAATCTGAGACAGTTTATTTGTTGGTGAAGATAACAAAGCAACTTGCCAAGGCTGGCTGGCAGGGGGGGATTTCGGGTATAATTTGGCCAATTCGCCGGCCGCCAGGCCATGTTGTGGTATTAAGTCAGTGCTGACTGATTGAGTAATTTGTGGTCATGATCGTAAAGAAAATTCTGCTTGGAAAATTAGTGCTGATACTGGCGTTGTCTTTGTCGGTATGGCTAAGTTATATCCCTGATCAACCTTATCATCTGCCGACCGCAGCGACCTCGCAGCAAAACTTTCATGTGATTGAATTTAATGACCAAGGCCAGCCGCATCTACCAGAACAATGGCAAGCGCTGCAGGCCAGGATCACCCAGACTTATAGCGGTCCGGCACCGGAACTGTTAATTTTTGTTCACGGCTGGCATCACAGTGCCAAACCTGATGATGAGAACTTTGTCGCTTTTGAGCAGTTTTATCAGCAAATGTCGAAGCGGGATCCACAACGCAATTTGCTCGGTTTGTATATCGGCTGGCGTGGTGACAAATTTGATCCGTTATTTTTAGATGGCTCGACGGATGCGAATAGCTCTGTTGAGCCACTGGATTTCCCAACTATTTTTCAGCGTAAACGGGTGGCAAAGAAAATTGGCCAGAGCGGATTGTCACAGTTATTGGATCAGTTGGACTTGTTGGTTGAACAACGCAAAATGCAACGTTATGTGTTGGTCGGCCACAGCTTAGGTGGCGCTATGGCGCTACATGCCAGTAAAGAGCGGGTTAAGCAAGCGATAGAACAACAAAAAGACAATCCGAATCTATTTATTTTGCTCAATCCAGCAGTGCATGCCAAAGAATATCAGCCGTTGGACAGTTTGCTCAGCTTAGACCGGCAAAAGCCCAGTATGGTGGTGTTGCAGTCCAAAGGTGATTTCGCCGTGAAAGAAGCATTTAATTACTTGAAAGATGGTGAAAGGGCGGTCGGTAACTCCTGGGCTATTACCCATGATATTGATCGTTGTCCCAATGGCAATTGTCAGACGCCGTTCAAAATGCCAGCCGCTTTGTTGGCGCATGATCAAAAACCCGGTTGTATGATGACCTTAGAGCGCACCGGCTGGAAAGTCAGAGCCAGATTACAGGCGCGCCGTACCGTTCAGACTTGTGCAGATGCTAATATGCAAGCGGTTTGGGTGCTGGCTGTATCGGACGATATTATTAGTGGTCATAATGGTATTTTGACTGAAGGTCACGCTGGCGCTTTGTCAGAAGTGATGGGCATGATTGATTTATATCGCAATCAGTTACCGGCTGGTCATGTAGCGGAAGCGACAGCTGCCACAGCGGCTGACAGTCAGGTTCCGGCTGCTGCTATCGAAACTGAAACCTTTGTTGGCTTGTCCGCATTGGAACCCACTACGGAGCAGCCAGCAGCTGTGATACCGGCGCCTGTGGCAGAAACCAACAGGGAGGCACTTAGCGATGTTCCGCCTGCAGCCAGTCCATCTCCAGTTGCCACCCAACCAGTCAGTAAAGCACAATAAGCCAGTATAACCAGGCCAGCCGCGGCAGGCCTGGTTGCAGATAGTTATTGCGTTTTACGGCGCAGCCATCCAATCAGGCCAACACCCAGCAGCATTAAAGCACCTGATGCCGGTGCCGATACCTGGGCCGGACCTTCAAAGTAATAATTCACTTTCAGTCTGGCGCCCGCCATGCTGCCGACTTCACTCAGTAAGTTACCAGAGCCGCTGACAGAAGAGGTGGCGGTGGCACGCAAGTTGACGTTAAAGCTGTCAGAACCGACAAAGCTAAACAGACTTGGATTGCCCCAACTGATCTCAAACACATTGCTTTGAGAAGCACTGATAGTCCCGAAATCGAAGGTGTTGCCATTGACCTGAGCCGTTCTGCTATCCGATGCTGAAAGGCTCATATCGCTGGTGTAAGGATTCGAAATATTAAAAATAGCTGACGCCGTGGCGGTCACATCCTGAATATCGCCAGCAGGGTTGGATGCTTTAATGCTGGATTCGATATTGCCCAGCAAATCGAAGGTGACTCGGAATAAGTAACCGAGTGAGCTATCGAATTTAGGGAACAGAATGTTTTCTTGCCAGTTTGTTCTTTGGTTATCCACGGTATAACTATGAGTAACAAAGCCACGCCCGGAATTGCTGATCACACCGGCTTGTGCAGTACTGACAACACATGCACTCAGCAACGTGGCCAGTAAAATGGTCTTCTTCATGGAAATTTCCTTTTCATCATTTAGTATCAATTGATTACACAACATCCGTAACCTGAATGTTGCTCGCAGATCCTAACTGAATAAAAAATCGGCGTTTTTACATTTTGTGCGGATGGAGCAGGTGTTGCCAGCTGGCCCCACTTTACAGGGCACTGAGTCATAAGAAAGGTTGCGGTATCAGATAGCCACATATCTCCGACGAACGCTGACTGAAAATACTAAAAATGGCATCCGGAACAGCCTGTTGCTGCTGGCTGCCACTTTGAGAGATAAAGTTACAATAAAGTGCAAGTCAAAGTGACAGTACAACTCATTGTGTTGAAATCACATTGGGAGGTCGTGTTACATCTGTATAGGATGGCTCTTGGTCCATGCCAGCCGTAAATCGCTTCTTCTAAGCGGTTTTTATGTTGTCTTTCAACGCGAACTTGCAAGCTGTACCCTAATTCGCCAGTTGCCGTATTGGTATGGTGATCAATCACTGGTCGTAAAGAAATACAGCTATTGCCCGAACCTAACTTACAGATATCCGCAATATTGCCATCACCATGATTAAGCCATAAAAATTGCACTTCTGTGGCGCCTTTGCTGCTGTTTTGCCGCAATTTTTCAGCAACTGTCAGGCCATTTGCCGCTATGTTTAGCCCCTGATCAAGTCCTCGTGTGACTGTCTGAGCACGCGTGAGCCAAATAACGCCAGCATTTTTGTTTATTGTGGTGCCTTTGACTCCCCCTTCACCTGGGTCTGGGCAATGCTGGGCTTGAGTACAAGTAGTATTGTTGTAACGATAGAGTTGTTCATTGATAAACGCCTGCCTGAAGTCCCATAACATCTGATGAGTCTGAGCAGTGGTTGGCGCCGAAGTGATATTGGCTCTGACTTCAAAATCAAAATGGGTATACTTGACTTCGCGACTATTAAAGTCGGTGACCAGAAAAATTTTAACTTTCTGCTCAATATTACTGCTGTCTTTAAAAAAAGCTTCAAATTCCCTGTAATCGTAGTTGAGTCGAAAGCATTCAACGTTGTCTTGCTGATATTTATCAAAACAGTTCACCGCCATCGCGAATGGGCTAGTAACAGCCGCCAGTACAAACAACAAACTTAAGCCCACACTTTGCATAAATTTCATATATTTTCCTTTTCTTTTTCTTTTTCTTTTTCTTTTTCTTTTTCTTTTTCTTTTTCCTTTGAAAATCGAACAGAGTTTAGTTTATTCCAGCTAGGGTATCCCATACTGGGAATTCAGCATAAGGACCACACTGCAAAGTTGCCAGCATGCTAATACCCCATTGGACGTACCAATAAATAGCTCAATGTGATCAGACAAAAAGAATAAAGACTTGATAAAAAGGTGATTGTTGCCAACTAGCGATAAGAACAAGTTAAATTGATGGTACATACAGAATTCTCACCTGTTGTACAGTTCATCGTCTGATGGCAAGTATAAGAGTTTTGCTGCAAAAACCATTTATCCAAGGCAGATAAATAACTATATTTGCGTTGTGCGTCAATTTTGTTGGAAAGACTGAAACCAAATTCACCAGTTTCAGTATTTTTAAATCGGTCAATGGTCGGATTGGTACTCCAACAGCCGCCGTCGGCGATAATACAGATGTCGGTAATGATGCCATCGTTGTGACTATAAAACAGCATTTGAACTTCAGTGCCAGTGGTATCGCCATTTTGTTTTAAGGTATTTGCCACTGCAATGCCATTTGCAGCGATACTCAAACTTTGATCCAAAGCGCGGGTCGTTGTTTGTACCCGCGTTAACCAGGTGACTTTGGCAGTGGAAGGTTTATTGGTGTTTTGATCATTTTTACTGTCGCCTGCAGCAGGATCGGGACAATGTTCACGCTGGCTGCAAGGGGTGTTGCTGTATCGATATAGCTGTTCTGCCAGATAAGCCTGCCTGAAATCCCATAAAACCTGGTTGATTTGGGAAGGGCTTGGTGCGCTAGCGCTATCGGTGCTGATTGAAAATTGAAAATAAGACGCTACCAGTTCCTGTGTATTCCAATCCTTTGCCAAGTAGACTCTGATTTTTTGTTCAATTTGGTTGTTATCCCTGAAAAAAGCATCAAATTCATCATAGTTATAGTTAGCCCGGACACATGCAGGATTATTTTTTTCGAACTTATTTAAACAGTTGCTTGCCATCAGCAGTGGACTGGCCAGAGCCGACATCAAAAGAATGACACTCAAGCTAATAGAGTGGGGTGATTTCATATCTGTTGCTGTTCCTTTAAAGACTAAACCAGTTCAAATGGATAGGAATCCAACACCAGTTATCATGCAGATGACAGGATTAGACTCGACAAGGAATAGCACAAACCCAGCAGAGAAAAAGCAGAAAGACTTTATAAAAAGCTGATTTTTGCAGACAAATTACACAGCCTTGATTAATGCTGCAAAATCAGTACTGTCCCCAGTACAGTCAGCACAGCGCCAAGCCAGGCGCCGAGGGCAGGCCGACGACGATACACCAACCATAATAGCGGCAGCACCACCACAGGGCTGACCGATGACAGCATCGCGACAATACCGGCGTCGCCTTGTTTGAGGGCTTGTAAAATCAGTGTCATGCCGATGCCCATCGAGAGCAGGGCATTAAAAGCCACCATTGCCAACACTTTGCCATTCATCGGCTGTAAGGTGCGGGCAACGCGAAATCCAAGCCATAACAGCAATAAATGGCAACAAAGGGCGGCTGTCATTCGCACTGCCGATGCCGCAATGGCGTCAATATCGGTGCTCATCAGCGGTTTGAGCATCAGGGTCGACACCGCCTGACACAATGCCGACAATAATCCCAGCGCAATACCGATGCCAAGCTGGTGGTTGTTACTTTCCCAGTGATGTTGTTCCGCTGCGCGTTTGCCAAATAAAATCGCTGTCATCACGCCACTGACCAGTAAACTGGAACCCACCAGCGTCCAGCCCCAGATGCTTTCGCCCAGAAACAGATAAGCCAGCACGGCGGAAAATAAGGCATGGGTGGCAAATAATACCCCAGCCCGACGTGGCCCCAACCGGTTCATCGAGGCAAAAAGCGCAGTATCGCCAATCAGAATACCGATGATGCCAGACAGGAGTAACAGCCATAGTCCTGATAGCGGCAGCTGTTGCCATTGTCCGGTATAGAGCGCGACCGACCAAAGCAGGATGCTGGCGCAAGCCATTCGCCAGCGGGTAAAGGCAAAAGCGCCCAGGTGGGCGGATGCCGGAGCCGAAATTAAACTGCCCACAGCCCAGCAGCAAGCGGCCGCCAGCGCCATCCATTCAAAACTCACCAGTAGCCTCACCTAAAACTATCAAGGCGCTACATCGCCATCAAATAAACCTGAGGATAAATAGCGATCACCGCGATCGCAGATGATGGCAACTATCACAGAACCAGGCTGTACCGCGGCAAGTTGCAAGGCCGCAAATACAGCCCCGCCTGAGCTGACGCCAGCACAGATGCCTTCTAACCTTGCCAGTTGTCTGGTGGTGGCTATCGCATCCGCTTCGCGGATATCCATCACTTGATCAACGCGCGCTGGCTGATAAAAACCAGGCAGATAAGCCGCTGGCCAACGCCTGATGCCAGGAATTGAACTGCCTTCCGCTGGTTGTAAGCCGATGATCTGAATCGCAGGATTTTGCTGTTTCAGATACTGCGACACTCCCATGATGGTGCCTGTTGTGCCCATGCTTGAGACAAAATGCGTCACCAGGCCACGGCTTTGTTGCCAGATCTCAGGGCCGGTACTGCTGAGATGGGCTGCCGGGTTATCCGGATTATTAAACTGATCCAGCACAACACCTTTGCCTTGAGCCTGTAGTTGCAACGCTAGATCGCGGGCGCCTTCCATGCCCTGCGCTTTGCTGACCAGCAGCAGTGTGGCGCCATAGGCCTGCATCGATGCTTTACGCTCAGCAGTGGCGTTATCCGGCATAATCAGGATCATCCGGTAGCCTTTGATGGCAGCAGCCATCGCCAGCGCAATACCAGTATTGCCGCTGGTGGCTTCGATAATGGTATCGCCGGGTTTGATTTGACCACGCAGCTCGGCCTGCAGGATCATATGCAGTGCCGGGCGATCTTTCACTGAACCGGCCGGATTATTGCCTTCCAGCTTCAGCAGCACGGTACTTTGGGTATGGGCCGCCATCCGCTGTAACCTGACCAACGGCGTCTGGCCCACAAAAGCTTCGATGGTTGGAAAATCAGTCACAGCCATGGACCACTCCGGTAAAAATAACAGGGCGTCAGTGTAGCCGAAACGCGCCGGAACACCAATGGGCCAGCGGAGACTCAGGTGGGTGACAACCGGCGCAAGTTATCCAGCAACACAGCACTGGCAATACCCACATTCAGCGATTCAGCATCACCAAAAGCGGGGATGGTCAGCCGGCGGCTGATCAAAGGGTCAAGTTCAGCACTGATGCCATTGGCTTCATTACCAAGCACAATAAAACCGCCTGCAGTTGGCAGTTGCAACTGATGGACAGATTCTCCACCCAAGTAAGCACCATAAATTGGCTGGCGGACTTGGGCCAGGGTGGCCGCTAGGGGTTGGTAATGCAACCTGACGCGTAAAAAGGAACCCTTGGCACTGGCAATCACTTTCGGATTAAAGGCATCCACTGTGTCAGGTGAGCATAAAATATGGCGGATACCATACCAGTCAGCCACCCGGATAATAGTGCCCAGATTACCCGGATCGTTGATTTGATCCAGCACCAGCACCCAGTCGCCTGGCTGCTCGGTAAAAGCTGGGTAGACAGGCAGCGCCACTACGGCCAAGGCGGCATTGTTACTGACAAAGGTACCCACTTGTTCCAGCTCGGTTGCGCTGCAGGGATGAGATAATTCTGCCGCTACTGCAGCAGCAGGATAACGGTCGAGAAAATCGGCAGTGCCAAACAAAGCTTTCACCGGCCAACCAGACGCCAGCACTTCCAGTACCGCTTTTTCGCCTTCGACAAAAAACAGTTGTTCAGCTTTTCTGAATTTCTTCAGATGCAGCGATTTAATAAGTTTGCTCCATTTCTGGCTGATCATACTGAGTCCTGCATTGAGGTTGGCCAATAAACAAAAGACCGCAGTGTAACTTGCTTCTGCGGTCTATTCAGCAGAATTTATCTGCTGCCCTTTAGTCAGCTTGCTGATAGCGCAAATTACCACCGACCCAGGTTTGCAGCACCTGGGTTTGCCATAACTGTTGCGGCGGGATAGTGCTGATATCGCGGTCTAATAGGATAAAATCAGCCCACATGCCGGGCAATAAACTACCCATTGCTTGCTCTTGATAAGCGCCATAAGCCGCATCGACGGTAAAAGCCCGCAATGCTTCAGTGAACGTCAGTTTTTGCTCCGGTAACCAGCCGCCTGCAGGCTGATTTTGCTGATCCTGCCGTGTCACTGCTGCATGTAAACCAAAAAACGGATTGGCCAGCTCGACCGGGTAATCAGAGCCACCGACAATCCGGCTGCCTTGATCGACAAAACTGCGCCAGGCATAAGCACCGCGCAGCCTGGCCACGCCAAGCCTGGCTCCTGCCATATTTTTATCCGAGGTGGCATGGGTCGGTTGCATCGAAGGTAAAATGCCCAAACTGGCGAAACGTGGAATATCTTTTGGCGCCACAATTTGCGCATGTTCAATCCGGTGCCGGCCACTTTGGCGTTGCTCAGCGCTAGTGAGCAATTCAAACCGATCCAGTGCCAGTTGGTTGGCATAATCGCCAATCGCATGGACATTGGCCTGGAAGCCGGCATCGATGGTCATCTTCATCAGGGCGGTTAAAGCGTCCGGCTGTGTCACCAATAAACCTTTTTCACCGGCTTTATCGCTGTAAGCGTCAATCAGCGCGGCGCCGCGGCTACCTAGCGCGCCATCGCCATAAATTTTTACCGAGCGTATATCCAGGATATCGGTTGGGTCATCCACCGGACCTGCTTTTAACCAGGCCGGTAACTGTGGATCTGTGGCGGCTAACATGGCGTAAATCCGCAGCGGTATTTGTTGTCGTTGCTGCAGTTGCTGATAAGACTGTAAGTTGGCGGCATCAACACCGGCATCATGGGTACTGGTAATGCCCAGCGACAACAAATGACTGAAGGCGGCGGTTAATGCGGCCTGTCGTTCGGCTTCATTTTGTTGCGGGATCTGTTTTTCCAGTAATAACATGGCGTTGTCAATCAGCACCCCAGTCGGGTTACCGGCAGCATCCCGCATAATCTGACCCCCTGGCGGATCAATGCTGTTTTTAGTGATCCCGGCCAGTTGCAGCGCTTTACTGTTGGCCCAACCAGCATGACCATCCACTCTGGTGAGCCAAACCGGCTTGTCGCTGATGGCTTCATCCAATAAGCTCAAGCCCGGGAATTGCTGGGTGGGCCATAACACCTGATTCCAGCCGCGGCCTAAAATCCATTGCGCCTGTGGCTGACTTTTAGCAAAGGCCGCCACTTGTGCCACCGCCTGCGCTTCGCTGCTACTGGTGCGCAGGTCGACCTGACTGAGATTTTGCCCCAATCCCAGCACATGACCATGGCCATCAATTAAGCCAGGGAACAGTGTTTTGCCCTGACCATTGACCAGCCGGGCGCCGGGATAACGAGTCAATAACTCTTCGCCGCCACGCGCCAGCACTTTACCGCTGGCATCATCAAACACCAGCACCTGAAATTTGATTAAATTACGTTGTTGATCAAAGCCATAACCCTGGATTTGACTGAGTACGACGGGGGCAGCGACGACGGACGTACTGGTGGCGAGACCGAGCAGCAACAGCTGGCACAGGCGGGATAACAACATATTCAACTCCGATTGCAGGTTCCTGGTGATAACAATATCAGGCAGCCCGCAGCCGGAGGTGAATTCCGGCTAGCGGTATTTCTTTTTCGCTTTGCGTGCCCGTTCTTTTTCCCGCTCTGCTTTTTCTTTTTCGAGGCGGGCTTGCTCTAACTTAGCATCGGCTAATTCTTGTGTCACCATCTCAGGGGTTTCCAGACTGACCGGACCAAATAAACCGGCCCGCAATTCTGTAATTAAAATTGTACCTGCCTTGGTTAAATCCACGATCCCGCCTTTTACCATACAACCACGGCGCTGACCGATGGCATCTAACAATGCCAGATCGTTGTCTGGTTGTTCCGCCAGTTGATAACGCGCCATCACTTGTTGCGGATAGTGTTTCAGCAGATAGTCAGCGGCATACATGGCAATATCGGCATAGTCAAAGGCGGTGTCTTTGATGGCGCCTGTCACGGCCAGCCGGTAACCACAACTGGCCGGGCTCAATTTGGGCCATAAAAAGCCAGGGGTATCGGTCAGGATCACATTATTATCGAGTTTAATGCGTTGCTGGGCTTTGGTGACACCGGCTTCGTTGCCGGTTTTGGCGATGATGCGGCCAGCCAATGTATTAATGAGGGTGGATTTGCCCACGTTGGGAATACCCATAATCATGGCGCGGGCACCACGGACATCAAAATTACGATCAGGCAGTAATTCAGTACATAAATCCAGCAAGGCGCGGATTTGCGCTGGATCTTGCTGGCTGATCGGGATGGCTTTGACACCCGCTTCAGCTTCAAAATGGCGTTGCCATAACGCTGTGATGGCAGGATCGGCCAGATCAGCTTTGTTCAACACTTTAATACAAGGGGTTTCACCGCGTAATTCAGGCACCAGCGGGTTTTCGCTGGAAAATGGAATACGGGCATCCAGCATTTCAATAATCACATCCACTTGCGGCATCACTTCGGCGATTTCTTTGCGCGCTTTGTGCATATGGCCCGGGAACCAGTTAATCGACATATCTTTACTCTGTTTATTCGCAGCATGATTTAATGGCTTAGTTTACCTTGTCTGGCTGTCACTGGCGGTGCTTTTTTTTCCACGCCCGTGGCAAGCTGCTACTGTCCACAGCAGAAATCTAGGCGAACGAAATGAATTTGTTACATTTAATACAGTCAGATGCTGTGGTCTGTCATTATGATAGAACCGTTTTTAGACAATCAGGCAGGTGATTGTGATCCCGCCGCACTATGCAATAAGGAGATGCTGTGATGAAGCTGTCGTTCGGCCCTGTGTTTGCTGTCTTGTCATTGATAGGTTTGCTGGTGCTGCCAGCAACTGCGGCGCAAGCAGTCAGTTTTCAGGCCAAACAAGTGATGTTGGAACATCCGGCCAATGGTAAGTTGTTGAAACTTGATGATAATCCTTGGTTGTTGGTGTCAGGGCATAATGCAGAACATCGCTGGCTCAGCGCCGTCAATTTAACCAGTTGGCAGGCGCAGCAAATCGCAATTCCCACTACGGGTCAATTTTTTCAGCAAGCGAGACTGGCTGGCTTTCCAGGTGGACAACTGGTGATGTTAACCACCGATGGCGTGGCCCATTATCAGTTTGCCGCGCAGCCCGCCACGGTCAATTCAGCCGGTGCTGACGGCCAGGCTGCTGCAGTGCCATCAGGCAGTTGGCGCTCTTTGTTTAGCAGCAGCTCGATCTATCGGGTGGTTGATGATAAGCGCCTCAATAGCTTGCCCTTTACCCAGGATGTCAACAATGACCAGCTGACAGATTTTTTGCTGGCGGATTTTAATGCCTACCAATTGTGGCTGCAGCAAGCGGATGGCAGTTTCCGCCATTTTTCGCTCGCGATTGAGGCGCAAATGAAAGCCTTCGATGAAGATCCAACTTACATGGCCCGCATCCCCTGGCTGGTTGATCTGGATTTGGATGGCCGCACTGATATCGCTTTTGCCAAAGACGACACCCTGCAGCTATTTATACAGCAGGCCGATGGTAGTTTCAGTACCAAAGCACAGACGGTGCCGCTTGGCGTTGGTTTAACTCCGGACAAACAAGCGCAGCTACGCGGTGGTGATGGTCGCAGTTTCAAAGGCTTACAGATTAAACGACTGGAGAGGCTGGCGGATATCAATGGCGATGGCCTGATGGATTTGGTGGTGCAACAGCAGCAATATATTGATGTGATGGAACAAAATTATAGTTACCATATCCATTATGGCCGCAAAACAGCAACAGGTTTGGCCTTTGGCCAGCAGCCAGATCAACGCATTAATACCAGTGGCATGCAGTTTGAAGTGAAGTTTGTGGATTTGGATAACGATCAACGGCTGGATTTTTACACCCCAGCGGCGCAAATTGGCGTGCGGTCCATTATCCGCGCCTTGATTGCCGGTACCGCCAATCTGGAACTGCAATTCTATAAACAACAGGCGGATGGCAGTTTTGGTACGCAGCCAGTGTACCGGCAAGATGTCACGGTTGAAATCAGTATCGGCAGTGGTCAGGTCAATATGCCGCTGGCGACTGTGGTGAAAAACAACACTGGCAAGGCCAGTCTGGTGGTGGCAGACGGTGAGCAAACTTTGCGCACTTTTGCACCGGTGGCGGCGAAGTTTTTCAGTGATAAAAGTAGTAAACAAACGCAGCCGATGCCCAAGCGCGGTATCGATGCATTGGTGGTAGATTTAAATCAGGATCAAAAAGAGGATCTGGTGTTGCCTTTTACTCAACAAGAACAAAGTGTTGAACTGACCAATCAGTTACAACTCTTGCTACAACAATGAGCGCTAGCTGGCAACGTCAGCAGTGGCAGCATTCGATGGCATTGCGCTTAGTGCTGTCAGCAGCGTTCTGTTGGTGGTTATTAGCGCCTGGCTCGGCCTTGTTGGCGCTGATTTTCCGTCAGTTCAGCCAGCCGTCGGAAGCTGTGGTGCTGGCCGGTTTTTCGGCGCCTCTGCTGCTGTTGTTATGGTGGTTTGGAAGTTTTTTTGCACGGACTTTGCAGGTTTTTGTCGTTTATTTGCTGGCCAGCACAGCGCTCGTCCATGCCGCTGGCTGGTACTGGTTATAAAGCATGGTCGGCAGCTGAGATGTCGTTTCATCCTAAACAAGTGGTTTCATGCGTAAATTAACCCGGCGGTTGGCCCGTGTTCATCTGTTGCTCGCCTTGTGGCTGGGCTGGTTGTTGTTATGGGTGTTACTCAGTGGCAGTCTGAGTTTTTACCGGGCTGAACTGGATAGGTGGCAGCATCCGGTGCTGGCGGCGCAACAAGGCCCGTTACTGGCCGCTGAGCTCAGTGCGCAGCAGGCGCTGCGTTATCTGGCACAACAGGCGCCAACGGCAACGCAGTGGTATCTGCAATTACCGACCGAGCGTCAACCTTATCTGACCATTCACTGGCAACTGCCAGTAACTGCCAGTTCCAGTGACAATTCAGGCCGGTTTCGCAGTGGACCTTTTTATCAGCAATGGTTAGCGGCCGATGGCAGTGTCGCACTGGCGCCCCCACAACAAGTCAAGGCTGGCGATCATCGGCATCAACTGGGTGGACTGTTTTTTCAACTGCATTATTCGTTATTGCAGGCGGCCGGGCCTTATAGCCGCAGTCTGGTGGCTTATCTGGCGCTGTTATGGCTGCTGTTATCGCTGACCGGGCTGTATAGTTTGCGCGGTCGTTTTGCCAGCTTGTGGCAGTGGCGCTTGAGTGGCCTGACGGCCGGGCGGAAAAAACAACTCCGCCATCAACAACTGGCGGTACTGACCTTGCCCTTTGCTGTGTTGTTTGCCAGCACGGGCTGGCTGACGCAGATCCTGAGCGAAAATCCGGCACCATTACAGCAGCTCTATCCGCAGGGGACCGCTGAGTTCTACCAACAATTATTCCCGCAGCCGGCACGACTGCCAGCAGCGCAGTTGCAGGCGGCACAGGCGCTGACGACTGCACAACGGCAGCAACTGTTAATCGAAGCCTTGCCCGGTTTGATGCAACAAGCCCGCCTGGATTGGCAAGGCAAAAGCGTTGGTAAATTGAATTTGAGTCAGCCGCTGCAAGCTGAGATGCAACTGACACTGCAAAGTGCGGCGGCCGATCGGACTGGCAACAAACCGGACAGTCAGAGTTTTATGTTGGGAGCGATGGCAGGGCCTGCCGTGACGCCAGACTGGCAACAACTGCCTGTGGCTACCAACGCCAGCACATTGCCTGTCGCGCAAAGCCGGGATTTTTGGTACGGCGTGCATCAGTCATTGTTCTGGCCTGAAACCATGCGTTTGTTATTACTGTGCGCTGGACTTGGCAGCTGCTGGATGTTGTGGCTTGGTGTGCGCAGCTGGCTGCAGCGGCAAACAGGTTTTTATCTGCCAGCCTTGCTTGGCAGTGGTTTTTTAGCGGTGCCCAGCGCCATGTTACTGTTGATGCTTTGGGTGCCATTGGCCAGCAGGTTAACCCCCGCACTGCTGGCCAGTTGCAGTTTACCGCAATGGTTAACGCTGGCCTGGGGCTTGGCTTTTGGCGGTTGGTTATGGCGCTACCGGCGACAATGCATCGCTGCAGCTCCCCTCGCTGCACGGCGTTGGTCGCGCTGAGTTGGGCTTATTGCAGTCGCTATATTTCCTTTGGTTATAGTGAAGTACTTTTTGATTCTTTTTATCTGACCGATTTTGCATTAGGCTGGCAGCTATAGATTAGAGATGTTCAGACGTCTGAATATCTGGTTTGATGATGCTGCGGGAGCTGCCGATGAAATTATTCAAGTCCATGTTGCATACAGTGCTGCTGCTGAGTACAGCGACCAGCCTGCTGCTGACACAGGTCCAGGCGAAAGAATATAAACTGCTGAACGTCTCTTACGATCCAACCCGTGAGTTGTATCGGGATTATAATCAGGCCTTTGCCAAACACTGGCTGGCAACCACCGGTGATAGCGTTAAAATTGAACAATCGCATGGTGGCTCTGGTAGTCAGTCGCGCTCGGTGCTGGATGGCCTTAGAGCCGATGTGGTGACACTGGCACTAGAAGTGGATATTGATCCGCTCGCTCAGCTCGGTCAATTGTTACCGCCGGACTGGGCCGACCGTTTGCCGCATCGCAGCGCGCCTTTTAGCTCGACTATTGTGTTTCTGGTGCGCAAGGGCAATCCAAAACAGATCAAAGACTGGTCTGACTTAGTCAAGCCAGAGATTGAAGTCATCACTCCGAACCCGAAAACCTCAGGTGGTGCCCGCTGGAACTATCTGGCTGCCTGGGCTTATGCCAAAAAACAAGGCCAGACCGATGCCGAGGCTCAGCAGTTTGTCAGCCAACTGTACCGCAATGTGCCGGTGCTAGATTCCGGTGCCCGCGGCTCAACCACCACTTTTGTCCAGCGCGGCATCGGTGATGTCTTGCTGACCTGGGAAAACGAAGCTTTCCTGGCCGTGAACGAATTAGGGGCCGATGCCGTTGAAATCGTGGTACCGACGGTGTCGATTCTGGCAGAGCCGTCGGTGGCGGTGGTGGACAAATACGCTGAGAAAAAAGGCAATCTGCTGGTTGCCCAGGCGTATCTAAAGCATCTGTATAGTACTGAAGGTCAGGAGATTGCAGCCAAACATTATTACCGGCCTACAGATCCAGCGGTGGCTGCCCGTTATCAGCAAAAATTTCCGCAACTGCAGTTGATCAATATCAGCGAGTTTGGGGGTTGGCAAAAAATATTGCCGCAACATTTTGCCGAAGGCGCAATGTTCGACCAGATTTATCAGCACCATTAATTCCCGCCGTCCGGATGTTGCCGGGCGGTACTTTTGCTTGTATGAGGTTCACTTTGGCGCTGTTTTCGCAACGTAAAAAATCAGTCCTGCCTGGTTTTGGCCTGTCGTTAGGCTTTAGTATTTTTTATTTAAGTCTGATTGTGTTTTTGCCACTATCGGCGCTGGTATTAAAAACCTTTGAGCTGAGTCTGGCCGAGTTCTGGCAAGTCGTCGCCAGTGACCGGGCTATTGCTAGTTATCAGTTAACTTTTGGCGCTTCCTTGCTGGCGGCGCTGATTAATCTGGTGTTTGGCCTGCTGGTGGCCTGGGTGTTGGTCCGCTACAGCTTTCCGGGTAAAAAAGTGCTGGATGCGCTGGTTGATTTGCCTTTTGCCTTACCCACAGCTGTGGCTGGTATTGCGTTGACCGCTTTGTATGCGCCTAATGGTTGGATTGGTCAATTTTTCCATGCGATGGGGATCAAAGTCGCCTACAGCGCGGTGGGGGTTACAGTGGCGCTGGTGTTTATCGGTTTACCTTTTGTCGTCAGAACAGTACAGCCAGTGCTAGAAGATGTGGAAAAAGAGCTGGAAGAAGCGGCTGCCAGTTTAGGTGCTAACCGCTTGCAAACCTTTTGCCGGGTGATTTTTCCTGCCTTGCTGCCGTCGTTACTGACCGGTTTTGCGCTGGCTTTTGCCCGTGCTATTGGTGAATACGGTTCCGTGGTGTTTATCAGTGGCAATATGCCGTTTAAAACTGAAATCACACCGCTGCTGATTATGACCAGGTTGGAACAATTTGATTATGCCGGCGCGGCGGCGTTGGGTACTGTGATGCTGCTGATTTCATTTAGTTTATTATTGCTCATTAACCTGCTGCAACACTGGAGCAACCACAGACATGGAGGCGTGAAATGACAGAGGTGGTGATGAGCAGCGCACAGTCGACTAACGACGGTGCCAAATCGCAAAAATTACGTCAGGCCACTGCCGAGCCGGTGTGGTTGAAAGTGTTGCTGACCGGTATTGCACTGAGTTTTTTAACGCTGTTTTTGCTATTACCGCTGGTGATCGTATTTGGCGAGGCGTTCGCCAAAGGCTGGCAGGTCTATCTGGCGTCGATCACTGAGCCTGCTGCCATGCATGCCATCCAACTGACATTGCTGGCGGCGGCTATTGCAGTGCCCTGTAATGTGATTTTTGGTCTGGGCGCCAGTTGGGCTATTGCCAAGTTTCAGTTTCGCGGCAAGCAACTACTGATCACCTTGATTGATTTACCTATTGCGGTGTCACCTGTGATTGCTGGTTTATGTTTTATGTTGTTATTTGGCGCCCGCGGTTGGTGGGGCGAATGGTTGAATGATCACGATTTAGCCGTGATGTTCGCCGTCCCCGGCATTGTACTGGCCACCATTTTTATCACCTTTCCTTTTGTAGCGCGGGAATTGATCCCCTTGATGCAGGAGCAGGGGCGGGAGCAGGAAGAGGCAGCCTTAACTTTAGGTGCCAGCGGCTGGCAAACCTTTCGGCTGGTGACCTTGCCTTCGATAAAATGGGCCTTGTTATACGGTATTATTTTATGTAATGCCCGCGCCATGGGCGAGTTTGGCGCTGTGTCTGTGGTGTCTGGCAAAATTCGCGAGCAAACCAATACCATGCCATTGCATATTGAAATTTTATATAACGAGTATCAATTTGCGGCGGCTTTTGCGGTGTCGTCGTTATTAGCCTTGCTGGCACTGCTGACATTGGTGCTCAAAAGTGCGCTGCAATGGCGCGCTGCCAAGGATTATGCTGAAGCGGCCAGATTACGCTCTGCCGATTAAGTCGTCGCAGGGGTCGTAGTGATTGCCCGCAGCAAGCAAGGCGACCCAGCTCCTACTTAGAATTGATAACCCAGGTGGACAGCCAGCAAAGTATGACTGTGGGTCTGCCCCTGGTTGCCATAAAAACTACTGCTATCTTCCCGTCGTTGCCCTGCATTCAACCCAAGCCGCCAGCCGCTCTGGCCTACACCTTGCGGATAATAGCTGTATTGCAGGGCAACAAAGCCTTTTTCACTCGTGATGGTTTCACTGCCTGCCAGCATGCCTAAACTATGCCGTTGCTGCTGATCCAGCAGATAATGATAGCCGGCAGCGCCACCGACCAACCCCAGCGCTAGGGTATACAGATGCTGCTGTTGTTGCATGCCGTATTGCGCTCCAATAACCCCGCCATAGGGATAACCGGTACCTAGGCTGAATTCTGCCTGAGCCTGAAAGCCGAAGCTGCTTAGCAACAAAACTGCCAGTACAGAAGGAGAAAATTTCATCTTTGTGTCCTTGTGATGAGTAAAATACCAGCAGCTTGTTGATATTTGCGGGGGGCGACTGCGCATTGGCAATACAGCTGGTGGTATTTTTGTGATTGCATGAATCAAATATGCCTTTTATTTACATCAATTTCTAAATTTTTATATTATTTTTACTTTTGTTCCGCTGCGAACAAATACCCAAACAGCACCACAGCAGTTGAAGCTGCGGTGGTGTTGTTTGCCCCGCGCTTTGGGCCGGGCCCAAAGCCGAAGCAACGCCATGGCTTAATACTGATAGCTATCCAGCCATTGCCGGATTTTTCTGGCTTTCTCGTAAGTCAGCTGCATATGCATTTCATTGCTGGCCGGATAGGTCAAGACCTCGCCGAAGTTTGCCGCACTGCCAGCCAGCGCTGATTGAGTACTGACAAAGGAATGCTGTTGGCCAATGGCTAAATAGGTGGTGATTGGGTGAGGCTGATGCGCAATCAAAGCAGAAAACATCTGATAGAAATCAGCATAACCGCCAGGTGTATTATCCAGCGCAGGATTGGTCATGACGGTAAAATATTCACTACCGCCGTTATACCAGGCCCGAAACAGTTTAAAATCAGTCGTCTTGATCGACTGGGCCGCCCCTTGCGAAGTCACTTCACTGCCATTGGTCAGTGCCAGGGTTGGAATATTTCTGACATGACCGACATTATTTAAGGCCGTCAGCAGTTGTTGCCGCTCGGCGTTGCCAGCAGGATTATCAATAATGATTTCTTTAAAGGTTTTGGTGTTTAATTTTGTTAACACCGCTTCAAGTTGGCGACGAGCATCGCGACAAGCTGAAACAAGACCACACAAGGACGAATCAACTTTACTGAGCAGGCGACTGGTATTATCCAGAATGGCCCGTGGAAAATTGGCCCCAAGGTGCGGCGCATCAAAAGAAATATAAGTGGCGACTTTATTTGACTGGCCCTGCCGCTCTTGTTCAGCTAAAGCGTAGCGTGCAACGACCCCGCCAATCGACAGACCTATCACCGCGCTTGACGTCACTGAGCTTTGACTCTGTAATTGTTGCAACAGTGCTTGGACACCTTTGGCATTAAAAGCAATGCCGGCATCTTGATCCTGGTAGCGATAAAGCACGATGTCATACCCTGCATTACGCAAGCTGTCGACTAAACCAGTTGAATTCACATCTGCATAAAACTGTTCTTTGCTATAGCCGTTGTTGTCGAGCGAAACTTTGTAAGGCTGTACCAAAATCACGGGTTTATTCAGGACATTATCCGGGCTGTGGTAAAAATGGGCGCTGCCATAAGTGTAACGAGGGTATTCAGCCCAAACCAGGCAGTGACGGCGATCCACTGCCGCTACTGTATTTGCCGCCTCGGTTGCGATCGACAATTGGGATTGTTGTGACAGGGTCGTGCTGTCAGGCTGGACATTTCTGGGAATTTCTCCGTCCCAATGCTCACAAATCCGGATCATTTCTGTCGAGACAATTTGCCATTCATTACTTTGTGTCGACAGGATGTTTGGTTGCGCTAATTTCAGCGCTGGTTTTGGTGCTTCGCTGAATAATGAAATGGTATGTTCGGTTTTGGTCAGGCCATATTCGTCCCGCTCTGTATTGGCCGCCGCCACCGCCGGAATGAGCGCCATGAGCAATGCTAAATACTGATGTTGTTTCACACGAGTTCCTTAATGCTGGTTAATGCAGCTATTTGCTGTGTTTGTTTGCGTGCTTGTTTAGTCAGGCTGATTGGATGTCAGCCAGAAAAAGCCAGTACACTGTTAATATTTGTATTTATTTAGTCAATTTTTGTAATTGATAATTTTTTGATAATGTTAAATATTTATTTTTGGTTGGTTTTTTGCGCTGGAAGCATGCGGCTGGAGCTGTGAAGGAGGGACTCGCGGTTAAAAAATCAAGCCGTCATGCAGAGTGCTGAGCTGGTTAACAACGGAAGTGACCCGGAATAAAACCGGTCCAGCGTTTAAAGGCGCGGCGAAAATTGTGCGGATCAGAATAACCTAATCGTTCTGCCAATTGGCGGTTACTGAGTTCAGGTTGTTGTAACAGTTGTAACGCCAGTTGGTTGCGTACTTCATCCAGCAACTGACTAAAGCTGGTTTGATGTTGTTGTAACAGCCGCTTTAGGCCACTGCTGCTCAGTCCTAGTTTGTCGGCCAGTTGTTCCTGCGTCAGTAAGGTTGGTAAGGCGCGGCGAATTTCCCGCTCACAAAATTCCAGCAAGCCAGGTCTTTTGGCTAATAATTTGGCTTGCTGACGGCAAATGCGTTGTGCCTGTCGATATAGTTGCGGGCAAGCCAGTACAAAGGGTTGTAGCCAATAGCGCCGAGGGATGTGAATGCAGGTTAAGGCTTGCTGATACAGTACAGGCACCGGCCATAAACTTTGCTGGGCTGCCAGCGGCAATGGGCAAGGCCAACGCACGCTCAGACTGACGCCATCCAGGCCATGTTGTTGTTGCATTAAATGCAGAATAAAACCAAACCACAGCTCACAAACCAGTCGTTGCTGAGCGCCAAGGCCAATACCAGCGCGAAATTCAATCCGGATATACTGCTCATTCTGCTGCAGCCGGACAAATAAATAGGGTGCCAGTTGCTGGCGAAAGTACCAGGCGGCGCAGAGTGCCTGGCGTAAGTTGGCCGCATGCTGGATCATCTGACACAACGGCAGTTGCGGGTTTTGCAATAAAGCGGCGGCTGTTAACAGCGGTAATTCCGGGCTTTGCAATTGCTGACAATTGCGTAAAAACACCAGCCAACCACGGGCTTCAATCCGGTGTTGCGCGGTGGCCAGATCAGCTTCAAAAATCCGGCTGCCGGCCAGCAATTGATGGGGCTTTGCGCCGCGGCGCAGTGCCAGCAATAACATATCGCGCACTGCATATTGACTGAGCAGCACTTTATCCTGATAGCCAAAAGGTGGCAGTGACATCGTCAGCTAAACGCCGGTGTCAGCGCCGTGGCGGCAGGTTTGGCTTGTTGCAGTGTCTGCCTGGCCAAGTCCAGCGCAGCCTCGGCATGTGGCAATTGAGCCAGCGGCAGTTGTAGCGCGACCGCGGTTAACTGCACATTTTGTTCCGGTAGTAGCTGTCTGAGCTGTTGTTGTAAATGCCCGGACAGTACCTGTGCACTGGCCTTTTCGGTTTGTGGTAACACCGCGACAAAACAATCGCCAGCCAGCCGGCAAATCAAGTCTCTGGGTCTGAGTTGATGCGTGAGTAATTCACTCAACTGGGTGAGAAAATGATCGCCCGCTGCGATACCAAAATGGCGGTTATAGGCAGAAAAACCGCGGATATCTAACATCAGCAAGGATAGTGGTTGCTGCTGCTGGCGATGTAACTCCAGCTCGCGCTCCAGTACCGCCTGTAAATAAGCCGGACCGTACAATTGCGTCAGCGGATCAATCAGCGCATGGTTACGCAAAAACAGCTCCCGGCCTTGTAATTGCCGGTTTATCGCCAGTTGCTCCCGATGCCAGCCGACCAGACCAAAAGTCAGCAGCAGCATGCCAATCGGTGCCGGAAAAGATTCCAGCCAACTCATCAGTCGGTGCGGTTCCGGGTAGGTGATGACTTCATCCAATAAATCGACACTATAGGAAAACACCAATAAAAAACTGCCGCTGTACAGCCAGTTGGTGACAGGCCCGACTGGTCTGCTACTGACAATCAGACATAACCAACCAATGGCAACAGTGAGGCTGGTGAGTTCGCCAACACTGTCCCACAAATCCAGCTGGCCCCATGATTTCAGGCTGCCATAGTGCAGCGCCAAGCTGATGCCCGCCAACAACAACAGCAGGCTAAAAATAAGTTTGTTCAGATGATGTCGCCACATAAACCAGCTCTCCGTTGTCGCTCACCACCGGTGTGCTGCTATCACCGCTGTGCCAGCCAAATAGATTTAACCAGTTATCTTCGCCACCTTATATGACTTCTTGATGACAATCTGGCACCAGGCTGAGCTGTATAGACCCGGGTCATTGCAGCTCAGCCAGCAGCTTTTCGCGCTTACAGCTGTCATATAACAGTCGCAAAATAACGGCAACTTTGATAAAGCCGTGAGAGCATCTTGATGAAAACGCAGAAAAAATCGCCACTACAAACGCAGGGGTATCCCTGGTCGCAGCCTCGTTTTAACCGCTCCAAACTAGCGCTGGCTTTGTTGTGCGCGCATGTGGCCTGTGCCGCGCCAGCATTGGCTGCGATGCCGATGGAGTTAACGGCCGATAGCCAGCAAACTGCGGCGCCAGGTCTGGTTGGTCAGCTGAGTAATGCACAAAAAGTATTGTTGCAAGGTGCGATGGTCCGCTTGACGTCCGCCACACCAGGCGCCAAACCACGGGAAACAGTGACCGACAGCAGTGGCCGTTTTCGTTTTGATGGCCTGCCGGCAGGAGATTACCGGTTGGAAGTCAGTTATTTAGGCTATGGTAAACATCAGTTACCGGTCAGTATCCAGCCACTGTCCGGTCAGTGGTTACAGCTGAAGTTACAACCGCAAGTGGGCATGGAAGTGATGAAAGTCACTGGTAGTCGGGAAGGGCAGGCGCGGGCGCTGAATATCCAGCGTGCTGCTGACAATATCAAATCTGTGGTTTCTGCCGATTACCTCGGTCGTTTTCCGGATGCCAACGTGGCTGAATCCGTGCAGCGTTTGCCAGGCATTTCGATCCAGCGTGATCAGGGGGAAGGCCGTTATGTCAATGTGCGGGGCGCGCCGCTAGAGTTTGCCAGTGTGACAGTCAACGGCACGTCGCTGCCATCGCCCAATGGCGCCACCCGGGCGATTGATTTAGATACCATTCCGTCGGATGTGATTTCGACTTTAGAAGTGACCAAAGCCATTACACCAAATATGGATGCTGATGCCATCGCCGGTAATATCAATATCATTACCCAAGGCGCACTCGACAGCAAAGAGCCGATAGCGCGGGCCAATCTGGCCGCTGGTCAGAATGAAAAGGGCAGTGGCGCTGTCTACAACGGCGGCCTGACGCTCGGCCAACAACTGCAGGATGGCAAGCTAGGCTTGTTATTATCCGCCAGCCATAGCAAAACTGAACGGGTGACTGATAACGTTGAACATACCTGGAGTGAGCAGGACAACGGCCAGTATCTGCCGGAACTGACCGAATTTAAAGATTATGAGTTAACCCGCAGTCGCAGCGGTGTATCGGGCCGGTTGGATTTTCGGCCAAATGATCAGACTCAGCTCTATCTGGCGCATCATTTTTCCCGTTTTAGCGATGATGAATATCGCGATACCATGACGATAGCACTGGAAAAATTCAGTGCCGATGCCACAGCGAGCAAAGGTGTGGCCGGTCGCGCTACTTTTGACAAAGAAGTGCGGCATCGCAAAGTGGTGAAAACCATTAACAGCACTCAGGCTGGTGGCAGCAGCCGGTTGCAGGACTGGACTGTCGATTATGGCGCTGCGCATTCGACGGCCAGTGAAGCTTACCCACATCGTGACTATCTGATTTTCCGCGAGAAATCGCGCCCGGCGCTGGCGTATGACTTCAGCGACAGCGATTATCCGCAGTATCAGGTGCTGGACAGCAAAGGTAAGCAAGTGCGGGCCGATTTTAATTTCCCGGCCGATCAGTTTAATTTCCGCCGCTATGAGCGTCGGTTTGGCGAAGCGGAAGAAACCGAACAAGCACTACATCTGGACCTGAGCCGGCTCAGTCAGTGGGGGCAGCTCGACAGCAGTTGGAAACTGGGACTGAAAGCCCGGCTAAAAGACAAAGACAATGATGAGGACCGCCGCCGCAATGCCGTTGGTAAAGGTGGTCCGGCTTATGCCACAGTGGCCACGGGCCCGGCGTCACAGCCGTTTGATGGTCGTTATCAGAATGGCAATAAATACCAGCGCGATTTTGTCGCGGTTTATGCCAGTCTGTATGAAAATGCCGATTACAAATTGCTGCCGGAAGCATCACAAACTACCGACTTTGCCGCCAGCGAAGATACCCTGGCCGCATATGCCATGAATACCCTGAGCTGGGACAGCACCACCTTGTTGTTGGGGCTGCGGCTGGAACACACCAGCACTGAAGGCAATGCAGTGCGTTTTGATGCCGACACCGAACAATTCAGCCCGCAACAAGCCAAAGATAGCTACAGCAAGTGGTTCCCCAGTGCGCATTTACGGCATGAACTGGACAATGGTGTGATCCTCAGAACAGCCTACAGCACGGGTCTGAACCGGCCAAATTTTGCTGATTTAGTGCCTTACCTGATTGTGGAAGAGCGTAGTGAGCAAGGCGGCAGTATCAGCATTGGTAATATTGGTCTGACGCCGACTTATAGCCATAACCTGGATCTGATGACTGAGTATTACCTCGAGCCGCTGGGGCAATTATCGGCTGGGGTGTTTTACAAATATTTATTAGATCCGATGTTTAAAGCGCGCAGTGTGCAGCAGGGCGGCGAATTTGCCGGTTTTCAACTGACCAGACCGGAAAATGGCGATAAAGGCCGCTTATATGGCCTGGAACTGAACTGGCAACAAACGCTGGCATCCTTACCTGGCTTTGGCGTGATGCTGAACTACACCCTGACCGATTCAGCAGCGGACTTGCCATTTGGCATCGGCCAAACCGATTTACCTGGTACCAGTCGCCATAGTTATAACGCTGCGCTGAATTATGAAGCGGATGGCTACAGTGCGCAGTTGGCCTATAACTACCGTTCTGAGTATATCGACGCGCTGGATACGGCAGATCCAAAACTGAATACCTATTGGGATGAACGCGCCACGCTGGATTTCAGCGCCGGTTATAAATTCTCACCTCAGTTCAGTCTGTTTGTTGAAGCCACCAACCTGACTGATAGCCAGGCTATCCGTTACCAGGGCGTGCGTAGCCGGGTGTTTGAACACGAACAGTTTGGCCGCGCCTGGCAACTGGGCGTGCGGGGCAGCTTCTAAGCGCCACTGTACTGTTGCCCGCAGCACAGCGTTGATTGCATCGACTGTGCTGCGTTGTTGTTACTGTTTGCTGGCTGGTCAGTTGGCAAACAGCCGCAGAAAAATTTGCCGAGAGCATTATGAAACCAAAACTATTTAATCCTTCGTTCCTGCGCTGTGCGCTGTTGGTCGGTGCCTTGTTATCCGCTAGCCAGCTGGCCAACGCCGCGGCTATTACAGCCAATAGTGAGCACTTGCTAACATCTTTACCAGCCTTATCTGTCAAAGCCAGGGCTTATCAACAACTGACGCATCAGGGCCTGCAGCTGCAACTGCTGGCGGATCAACACGGCTTGCAGCTCCTCAATGAGAAGGGGCAGCCATTGGCCACTGCGGCTGGCCATTTTAGTCGTTTTACCACTTTGCAATTACCAGCCCAAGGCGCGACACCTTCAGGCAGCCTGCTGATTGCGGCGATGGATGATGAAAGTCAAAGTTTCCAGCTCTGGGCCTGGCAGGCGCAACGGCTGCAACTGTTGCAGCAACAGCCTGTCACCAGCCGGGTGGTGGAGGATCTGTGTTTTTACCATAGTCAGGACAATCAGCAACTGAGTATTTTCCTGTTGGGTGATCGGGGTGGTGCCGATCAGCTGTTATTACAGCAACAAGGTCGCTGGTTAAAGCAACCACTGCCGATCCGCGAATTGAGTGTGCCTTACGACAGTAAAGCCTGTGCTGTGGATCAAAGCACAGGTAGCTTGTATCTGAGCGAGCACAGCCAGGCCATTTGGCGTTATCAGGCCGAGCCTGAAGCCGATGAAGGCCGGCAATTGGTGCAGGTGAAGCAGCCCTTTGGTGCTATTGCGGCTGAGATTGTCAGCATGACAGTGCTGCCAGACGGTCGCTTACTGGCACTGGAAGAGCAGCCAGGTCGGGTGTTGCAACTGCAATGGCCGTTGGATCAAACCGGTCAGCCTGATTTCAGTGCCGCAGCCCAGCTCAGTGCGCAGTCGTTGGGAGATCGCGAACTGGCCTATCTATCTGCCACTTTTCAGCAGGGCAATGGCCGTGTATTTGTGAGTGCCGAAGGTGCCGCGGTGCAAGCATTTGCGCTGAGTCGTTCTGCGTTAGCGCCCGCCGTAGCGGCCAGTGCAGTGTTGCCGATGCAACAAGTGCTGCCGACAGTGCAAACGCCAGCTGCGCCAGCCCGGGGTGATGTGATTGACGATCCAGCCATCTGGCATCATCCGTCTGTACCTGAGCGCAGTCGGATCTTAGCCACCGATAAACGTAACGGCCTGGAAGTCTATGATTTGAAAGGTCAGTTATTGCAGCAACTGAAAGTCGGCCGGTTAAATAATGTCGATGTCCGTTATGGTCTGCCTTTTGCCGGTCAGCCGCATGATGTGGCAGTCGCCAGTTTACGCAATAACAACAGTTTGCAGTTGTTTGCCATCAATGCGGCAGGTGAAGTGCAAGTGGCGGGGCAAATTGCCACCAGCATGCAGGAGATCTACGGTTTATGCCTGTTTCAGCCAGCAGCTGGTTTGGTGGAGGTGTTCGTCAATGATAAATCCGGCTTGATTGAGCAGTATCGACTCAGTTCAGACGGCAAGCAGTGGCAGGGGCGCAAAGTGCGGCAACTGCAAGTGCCCGGACAGCCGGAAGGTTGTGTGGTGGATGATGAACGTCAGCAGTTGTTTGTCGGCGAAGAAGATGTCGGCATCTGGCGTTTTGCCGCGGCGGCCACTGCCAGCAGCAACGGCGAAAAAATCATTTTGGCGGATGGTCAGACCTTGGTGGCGGATGTCGAAGGTTTGGCTTTTGCACCGGGCACACAGCCGTATTTGCTGGCGTCCAGCCAGGGCAATGACAGTTATGTATTGTTCTCCGGTGTGGCGCCTTATCAGCCGGTGCTGCGCTTTCGCGTCATCACCAACCCGGAGCTGGGCATTGATGGTACTTCTGAAACCGATGGGCTGGAGCTGACGGTGCGCTCGTTAGGGCCAGAGTTTCCGCAAGGGGCGCTGATTATTCAGGACGGCCGCAACCGGATGCCGGAGCAAGGCCAGAATCTGAAATACATCCCCTGGCAGTCGGTGTTACAGCTGATCCCGCAGCAGCCATAGTGTGTAAACCAGCAGTAGACTAGCCGCTGCTGCTGGTTGTCACGAAGTTGGCTGTCAGACCGACAAACCCCAATCATCAAAAGCTTGCCGTGCCAGTTGTTCGCGAAATTGCGGCGCGGCAATTTGGATCAGTGCCCTGGCTCTTTCAGTCAGGCTGCGTGCCCGCAAATTGGCGACGCCATATTCAGTGACAATATAATGTACATGAGCGCGGGTGGTGACCACGCCAGCGCCTGGCGCTAATAAGGAGCTGATACGGGATATTGTGCCACCGGCCGCAGTGGCAGGCAGTGCGATGACGGAGCGGCCACCTTCGGATAAGGCGGCGCCACGGACAAAATCCATCTGGCCACCAACGCCGGAATAAATTTTCGTTCCCAGCGAGTCGGCACAGACCTGACCGGATAAATCCACCTGTAAGGCGCTGTTAATCGCCATCACCTGCGGATTTTGCCGGATCACGGCAGTATCGTTGGTATAAGCCACGTCCAGAAACACTACTTCCGGGTTGTCATCGACAAAGTCATATAAGGCCTGACTGCCCATGGCAAAAGTGGTGACAATTTTGCCCGGATGTTTGCGTTTATTGCGGTTGCTGAATACGCCTTTGGCCAACAGCGGCAGTACACCATCGGAAAACATTTCAGTATGGATGCCGAGCTGTTGCCGATCGCCCAGGCAAGCCAAAGTGGCATCCGGAATAGCGCCAATGCCCATCTGCAGGCAATCACCGTCCCGCACTAAACTGGCGACATTTTTGCCAATCTGGGCCGTGACCTGATCAATGCTGGCGGGCAAATGCAGGGGAATGTCCGATTCGAGTTCACAATAAGCGTGAAAAGCCGACAAATGCACAAAAGAATCGCCATGGGTGCGCGGCATTTTGGGATTAATTTGCGCGATAATTTTTTTCGCTGATTGCATGGCGGCCCGCGTCGCTTCCACTGACACCCCCAGGCTACATAAACCATGTTTATCCGGCGGTGACACCTGAATAATGGCAGTATCAATCACTTGTTCGCCACTGCGGAACATTTTCGGAATTTCTGATAAAAACGCCGGTACATAATCGGCGGCGCCACAATTGACGGCAGGCCGGGTTGGGCGGCCGACAAAAAATACCCGCTGGCGTAAATGCCCCTGCAGCGCCGGATCACAGAGCGCACTACTGAGTTCAGTGTGCAGGCTTAGCAAGGTTAAGTCGCGTTTATCCAGCGCCACTTTGGCGAGCGCGTTTAACATCGAATACGGGGTCGCAGCCATCGAGTGGCTCCAAATCGATTCACCGTTGCTGATAGTGGCTAAAGCTTGTTCCGGGGTGGCGTAATACATAACTAGGCTCTGGGCTGGGAAATTGATGCCAGCATAACGGCAGCCAAGTGCTGACGTTATGACCGGGATCAAGCTGATGGATATTATTCGCTGTTTGTTTGAGTCATGCTGAGCGTCAGCTTAGCTTTGGCTGGCAAGCTGATTCAGTGTTTCGGCCAGATTCTGTAACAACGCCTGATTCTGATTCACCACGCTATTGATTTCACTGGCCGAGCTGCCGGCTTTAAACGCCAGATTCCGCACTTCTTCTGCCACCACCGAAAAACCCCGCCCGGCTTCGCCAGCCCGCGCCGCTTCAATCGCAGCGTTCAGCGCTAATAAATTGGTCTGATCGGCAATAGCATTAATACTGGACACCATATTGTTGATGCTTTTGCCAGAGTTCAGCAGCTCTGCCATCACTTTGTCGCTTTGTTGCACCACTTGCTGCCGTTTGCTGATATCGGTACCGTAAAAAATCACTTTTTGCAGATCGCCTTTGGCATGGCGAATGGCGCTGAAGGTGGCGGCTAGACTGATGCTGCGGTGACCAATGCTAAAACTTAGATCTTTACGGATATTTTTACCGCTTAACAGCTGTTGCTGTTGTTCTGGCGATAGGCATTGTTGCCAGCTTTTACAGGCGTTGCTGAAGTCTTCATTTTTGACCTGCAGGATGCGGCTGGCATAATCGTTCATCGCCACGACTTTGCCCTGCGCATCCCACTCCAGCATCAGATTGGATTGGCTGATGGCATCAAACCGCACCTGATTCTCCATGGCAGAAGACTTCACAGGCGTGATATCCGCTAAAATCGCAATATAACTATGATGTTCGCCGCGTTCGTTATGCACCGGGTTACTGGTCACTGAAATCCACAGCGAAGAACCATCACGACGATGGATTTCTATTTCATCATAAAAGGCTCTGGGCGCTGCCAGTTCCGCTTCAATCCGTTGCCGGGTGCTGTCATCGGTTCTGGGGCCGACTAACACTTCGGCGGCGACATGGCCGAGAATTTCAGCGCTGCTGTAGCCGGTCATCTTCGTAAAGCCCTGATTCACATATTGTATTTTTCGATTCACATCGGAAATAATCACCGCGTTATCGGTTTCATTCGCCACCATCGACAGCAGTTCAAATTCTTGTTTTTGCAGCACATCCGCCGTGATATCAGAGGCATATTTTACCACTTTCAGCACTTCACCATCAGGTCCCAAAATGGGGTTATAGGTGGCGTGGATCCAAACCGGCTGACCGCCTTTGGTTAGTCTTTTAAAATCAGCGGTTTGATAATGGCCCTGGCGTAATTTCGCCCAAAATTGCCGGTAGGACTCTGAGTTTGCTTCCTGCGGTTCAACAAAAATGCGGTGATGTTTGCCTTGCACTTCGCTCAGTTGGTAACCCATCAGCTGCAAGAAATTTTGATTGGCCGTTAGGATCTGACCCTCCAGATTAAATTCGATCACCGCTTCGGAGCGCTGAATAGCTTCAATCTGACTTTGCATATCTGATCTTTGCATCACCTCCGCGGTAATATCGGTGGCAAACTTAATAATCCGCGTAACTGTGCCGTTGCGCAGAATCGGGGTATAACTGGCTTGGAGCCAGACAGAAGTCCCATTTTTGGTACGTCGTTTAAATTCGGCTACCTGAGCTTTGCCGGCGCGTAAATCATCCCAAAACTGCTGATAATCACGCGTCTGACTGGCGCTTTGGTCCAAAAACAGTCGGTGCTGCCTACCAACAATCTCGGCCAATTCATATTGCATTAAGCGCAGAAAGTTTTTATTGGCATGTACCACAGTGCCATCGGTACTAAATTCAATCACGGCCATGGTCTGATGCAGTGCTTTGATAATATCGTCGTTACCGCCTTTGTTGCCAAACAGTCCGAACATAGTCACCTCAAGTACCTTTGCTTGCCACAAAGCCTAGTTGCCAGCAGCGGTATTTTCAAACCAGATACGGATTAAATTTTTTCAGTTTCAATGTGTTAGTGTTGACGTCCAGCCATAAAGCGCAGCACATTAGAAATCAATCACATAACATTTTGCTACGTCCAGGCGTGCGGTCTGGATCAGCTTTGTTGATTCAGTCGCCGCATAATCTCCGCCAGCCGTTGCAATAACTGCTGATTGGTGTGGACCACTGTGCTGATTTCAGCGGCTGAAGCGCCTGCTTTACTGGCCAGATGGCGCACCTCATCCGCTACCACGGCAAAACCACGGCCGGATTCACCGGCGCGGGCCGCTTCAATGGCGGCATTCAGTGCCAGTAAATTGGTTTGTTCGGCAATGGCGTGGATACTGGAAACCATCTGGTGGATATTCTGACCAGAGGTCTGCAGCTCCTGCATTAATTGTTCGCTGTGACGCAATTCGGCCAGCGTTTGCATCCGCGCTGAGATATCACTGCCATAAGCAATCACTTTGGCTAAAGAATCATCAGGTTTGAATACAGCGCAAAACGTCGCTGCGATGCCGACGCTGCGTTGGCCGAACACCAGACTGATTTGTTGCGCGACATACTGCCCAGCCAGCACTTGTTGTTGCTGTGCAGGCGTCAGATATTGTTGCCAGCTTTGGCAAGCCTGGCTGAATTGACTGCGATTGATGTCATACACCCGCTCTGGATAATCATTCAGCCCGGTCAGTTTGCCTTGGGCATCCCATTCCAGCAGCAGGTTCGAATGGCTGATGGCATCAAAGCGGATTTTATTTTCCAGCGCGCTTAGTTTGACCCTGGTGATGTCCGCCAGGATTGAGATATAACCTTTATGTTGCTGCTGCTGATCTTTGGTCGGATTGCTGGTGACGGAAATCCAAAAGGAAGAGCCATCCTTGCGGTGTAATTCAATCTCATCATAAAAAGCGCGCGGCGCTGTCAGTTCCTGTTCAATCCGCTGCCGGGTACCAGGGTCAGTTTTGTTGCCGACCAGCACTTCAATGGCTTTATGCCCCAGCATTTGGCTGGCGCTGTAACCGGTCATTTGTTCAAAACCACGGTTGACGTATAAAATTTCGCGGTTTGAGTTGGAGATAATCACTGCATTATCGGTTTCATTAGCAACCATGGACAGCAATTCAAATTGTTGTTTTTGCTGTATCTGCGCTGTGATATCAGAGGCATATTTGACAATTTTCACCACTTTGCCATCCGGCGTGATAATCGGATTGTAGGTGGCATGGATCCAAATCTCCCGGCCATTTTTGCCAAAGCGGCGAAAATCAGCAGTTTGGGGCTGGCCGCGGCCTAATTGATGCCAGAATTGCTGATAAGCCTCAGAGTTGGCTTCAGCTGGGTCGACAAAAATACGGTGGTGTTTACCCTGGATCTCGCTGAGCTGATAACCGGTCAGGTGCAGAAAATTGCTATTGGCCTGTTCAATCTGACCCTCGACGCTGAATTCAATCACGGCTTCGGTGCGCTGAATCGCCGCCAGTTGCGATTGTTGGTCGGCTCTGGCCAGCACCTCGGTGCTAATATCTGTTGCAATTTTAATCACCCTGACCACTTTTTGCCGTTGTAACACCGGGGTATAACTGGCCTGGATCCAGACTTCTTTGCCGTTTTTGCCATATCGTTTAAATTCAGCAATCTGCACTTTGCCCTGGCGGAGTTGCTGCCAAAACTGCTGGTACTCAATCCCGGCCGCCTGACTGGCATCCAGAAAGATCCGGTGCGGCTGACCCTGGATTTCGCTCAGTTGATAACCCATCAGCTGCAAAAACTTATCGTTAGCGCTGACGATAGTGCCATCTGGCTCAAACTCAATGACCGCCTGATGTTGGTAGATGGCGGTTAAAATGGCGGCCGGGCCGACTTTATTACTAAATCCAAACATCTGCTGCTTCCACAATCAATCATGTGGTTGAGCTTAGTCAGCAAAATCCGGCACTGCCAAAGTGGCCGCACATTTTTTTGCAATTGCTTCCACTCAGATCCCCATTCAGGCTATTGTTTTTGTGGTGTTTATCCTAAAGCGCATTACAGGCGGCCAATAACCATTGTTGTTGTACCTGTTGCAGCACCAGTAATAACAGGCAACTGCTGGCAGGTTGATCCTGTTGTAGCCAATGTTGTTGCACCTGCAACACCAGCACTGAGTTGCCGAGCTGCTGGACATCCTTCAACTGATAATGCAATTGCAGGCCGGGGTTTTCTGCCAGTAATTGCTGAAGAGACTGCAGTAAGGCTGGGATCCCTTGCTGGGCCTGACCAAACAAATTCACTTGCCGCACTTGTGGACTGAGCTGGCTGGCCAATAACGACCAATCGCGGTGCTGACAAGCCTGATTCAATTGTTGCAGCCAGGTTGTGGCGACTTGTTGGCAGTCGCACACTAAAGTGGCTGCATGCTGGCGCAGTGGCGTATGAAAGGTCAGTACCGCGGCGGCGTGGTTAAAATGACTGCTGATGGCTGGCTGTTTGTGCATAAGTTGTTTCCTGAATGGGGTTAAAACCGGGGTGACAAAAAACTGCCGCTATGCTAAAACCTGAAGTTAACTTTAGGTCAAGCGGGAAATCACCATGGCAGCGGAAAAATCACTGAAGGCCTGGCTTAGTGTCGGCGAAGTGGCAAAACGCAGCGGGGTTGCGGTGTCGGCGCTGCATTTTTATGAAAGCAAGGGGTTGATCCAGAGTCAGCGCAATAGTGGCAATCAGCGCCGTTATTCACGCGATGTGTTGCGCCGGGTCGGTATTATTAAAGTGGCGCAGCGTACCGGTATTCCGCTGGAGCAAATTGCCCAGGCCCTGGCGGCCCTGCCAGCTGGCAGCAATGCCAGTATGCAGGACTGGCAAGCGTTATCGCAGCAATGGCGGCTGTCGCTTGATCAACGCATCACGGAATTAATCCAGTTGCGGGATCAACTCAGCCGTTGTATCGGTTGTGGTTGTTTATCGCTGGATGGCTGTCCGCTGCGTAACCCGGGCGATCAACTGGCGGCGCAAGGAGCAGGCCCGCATTTAATGTCGTTGGAAAGAATGGCTGAGCTGGCAGCACAAGAGCAAGCAGAGCCAAGCGCCTGTCCCTGAGCAGAGCACGAAAAAAGGGGCCCTCAGGCCCCAACAACACACACACAAAATCGCTCGCAGCGGCCTGTTCGTCAACAAGGGCAACTTCACCCGGCAAGTCTGGTGCGCTCCTTGCCGGGTTTCGAGTAGTCACTGATACTAGAACCTGCTACGCAGGCCCAGGGTCCAGCGTTTTTCATACACATTCTGGCTAATCAGATTGTCTTGCCACTGCGCATAGTTGTTTTCAAACTCGCCGGTCAGGTTGCTGACCGACAGATAGACGCTGGTTTGTTGCCAGACATCATAACTTGCTGAAAAATCAACGTATAAAGTGGAGTCAGTCCAAATAGGCACCACGCCTTTCCCCAGTGGAACCTGCAGTGAATCCAGCCGGTCACTGCGGTAGTTGGCCGCCAGTCGCAATTGCAGACCGGATTTTTCATACCAGAGCACGGCATTACCTGAGTGCTCGGAGTTATCCTGGATCGGCAGGATCTGACCCAGCACATCTTTATTGGCACTGTCGCTTGGCGCATAAGTATAATTAAAAGAAGAGCCTAAGCCACTCCAGATGCCGGGCAGGAAATCAAAGGCTTGTTGATAGGTCAGCTCGACCCCATCAATAGTACCGCCTTTGCCATTCACTTCGGTATCCACCGGCACTTCCCGCCGCACCACACCATCAATATCCGGCAGCGCTTTCATCACCACGCCTTTTTCAATAAAAGACTCGATATCAATTTTAAACAGTGCCAGGCTGACCAGGCTGCTCGGCGAGAAATACCATTCCAGCGCCAGATCATAATTACTGGAACGCCAGGGTTGCAGCTCGGGATTACCATTTTGCCGGCCACTGACGGCCACCAGTAGATCCGGACTGACGTTATATTCCTTCGCCAACACATCACCGGCGCGGGTGCGGCCGACTGAAACACCACCGGCCAGTTTGGCAAAATCCAGATTGGTCATGGTTTTACCATAAGCGGCCCGCAGCACCCAATCATCGGCCAGATTCAGCCGTAAATTGGCCGACGGCAGCAGCTCGTTATCACTGCGTTTGATGGTCTCTGCACCGGTTTTGGTAGCGGCGGTACATAAAGCACATGGCCTGGCATTGCCAACCAGATTCTGCTGAATGGTCAGCTCAGTGCGGATATATTGGGCGCCAATATTGGCGGCATAGGGCAGCGCAAATAACTCGCCTTCCAGATTAAATTTCAGATAACCGCTCTGATTATCTTGTTGGATTTGATAGCTTTTGGTCGGATCGCTGAGTTTTTTGTTATTCGGATACAAGGCATTCTGAAAGGCAAAAGGATCATCCATCACCTTGGGATCAATCAGATAAAAACTATCGCTGCTGGCCGGACCAAAGCCTTGCACTGGTTTGACCCAACCGGCTGGCAGTTCATTAAAATAAAAGGCCTTGCCAATGGTTAAATCGCCACCTGCCACTGAATTGACGCCATCGCCGTTGGTATCGCCCAGCGATGCACCTGAGTCTTTCCACATCACATCGGCAGACAAAGGGCCTGTGCTAAAAGGCGCTACCAGAATAAAAGTATCCCGGGTCACATCACGGCGGGCGGCCCGGATGCCAAATTCGGCATTTTGCACATCTGCCAGTTCAAACTGATATTTGCCATCTAATCGCAGCACATCCAGGTTGGCGTCTTCACTGAAATTGTTTTCCGAATAAGTCGAGACTAAATTGGTGCGGGCGGCATCACTGGCAAAACCTTGCGGGAAGCCCAGGCGCATATATTTGCCAGTGCTGTTAAAGCTGACCGGAATATCGGCCGGACCATAACCCCTGGGGTTCACGGGTTCAGGACCATTGCCGACGTTACGCAATAAACCATGCTGCGCACCACTGGTGACATAAGCGTGTGCCACGTTTTCAGTATGTTCCCGTCCGGCATCACCGTGTAAATAGCGCAACGAACCGCTAAAAGCGCCTTGACTGTCGTAATCGAGCTGCAGATTCAGGTTGGTGGAATCACGTTCGTTGGTCAGACTTTCCGAATAAGCACTGACCCGCCTGACCAATAAGTCAGCCTGGTTAACGGTGTAAAGCTTGCCGCCGAGTGGACCCGGACCCCGGTCAATAAATTGATCGGAATAAGCCCAGTTATTGCCGCGGGCGCTGTCGATCATCAAGCCTTGTTTGCGATCGGCATCGTCCATTTGGGTATAAAACAAGTCAGCGCTGAACAGCAGCTGATCCGTCAGTACGTATTGCAGCGAGGCATTAGCACCAACCCGATCCCGCTCTGTGCCACGGTCCATGGTGCCGTAATAACGTTGGGTGAAATAACTGTCGTTGTTATCACCATCTTTATTAAAATCGCGTTTGTCCTTTTCCTGTTCACCCACCACTTCCATGGCATTGAGAATGGTGCCGTTCAAATAATTGGCCAGATTGCTTTGGTCGTAAGACAAGCTAAATACGGTCGCCAGTTTTTCATCGTCCGACTTATAACCGGCAAATAACGCGGCTTTACCGTCATTCTGTTCGGATAATGAACCACGGGTCAGTTCTGTATTGACGGCAAAAGTGTGACCGGTCTGCAGTTGCAGTGGGCGCCAGGTTTTTAAATCCAGCGTACCGGAGACGCCACCTGCCAGCACAGATGCCATCGGTGACTTCAGCACATCAATACCGGCAATCAGCGCTGAGGGAATATCGGTGAAATCGGGCTGTACTGTGGTCAGCGAGCCGGCACTGAGAAATTGCTCACCATTGAGTAAAGTGGTGACTTGCGGCATACCGCGCACGTTAACCGTCGAGCCTTCGCCGGCTGAACGGCGGATTTGAATACCTGGAATGCGTTGCAGGGTGTCAGTGATGGTCACATCCGGCAATTTGCCTAAATCTTCGGCGGTGATGGTATCGACCACCTGATCGCTAAATCTTTTGTTGTTCAGGTTTTGCTGAGTGCTGGCGGCAATACCCCGGATTTCCAGCCGTTCGACCGCTTGTGGTGCTGGGGCTTGAGTGGTCTCGGCACTGCTTTGTTGTGCCATGACCGCTGGACTCCACAGGCATAACCACAGTGCCTGGTTTAATGCGGTGCGGCGCCAACGCTGCGGTTTGCCGGATGGTTGTATGGCTGCTCTGAATTGACGATGTGACATGCTGTTCCTCTGCTTTTTTAGTTTTATCAATGTGATGGCCGTCCCGGGCCTGCAATCCGCCGGATGCAAAAAAGCGGTTTGCCATTCCTGCTGTTCCTGTTGTGTGTGTGCAGATGTTATTTTGTAACTTTAATTATTTTGCTTGCGGGTTATCTTTTAACACGATATTTTAGTGAAGTTCAATGATTATTTTTTCGGCGGCGGTGACAGCGCCAATTGGCTGTCAAAGCGTGCCCCAGATAGGACCAAGGTATGATCACAGGCATCATCGAAGCAGGTCGGAGCTTAGCGACAGTCGCGACCGAGCCATGGCTGACAGGCAATAAAGGCATGGGAGATGCGGCGTTATGGCAGGCTGGTGGCTGGAATTTATTGGCTGAGCAGTTGGAACTGCCGGTCGCGGTGCTCAATGCCGCTGCGCTTGCTAATAATTTGCGTTGGATGCAGCAGTTTGCCGCCAAAGCCGGGGTGCAACTGGCGCCGCATGGTAAAACCGGTATGTTACCGGCTTTGTTTCAACAACAGCTGGCGCATGGTGCCTGGGGCATCACGCTGGCGACGATGGCGCAGGTGCAGGTCGCTGCGGCAGCCGGTGTACCGAGGGTGTTATTGGCCAATCCGCTGGTCGGCTTGCGGGCGATGCAGCAGGTGGCAGCATTACAGCAACAAGGCCTGGAATTTTATTGTTTGATTGACAGTTGCCAGCAGTTGCAGCAACTGGAGTCGTTTTTTGCCGGTTGTGGTCAGACCTTAAAAGTGCTGCTGGAAGTGGGGGTGACAGGCGGTCGCGCTGGCGTGCGGGATCAGCAGGCCGCGCTGCAACTGGCAGAGCAAATCAGTCAGAGTCAGCATATCCGCTTGGTTGGGCTGGAATTTTATGAAGGGGTGGTCAAAGCGCCGACGGCGGAATTAGCAGGCGCGGTGCGGCATTTTGTCGATGATTGTATCGCCTTGACGCTGCAGCTGGCTGAGCAAAAACGGTTTGCCGCTGAGCAAATTATCCTGACCGGTGCTGGCTCGGCCTGGTACGACGTGGTGGCGGCCGCTTTTGCCGACGCGTCTTTACCGGCCACTGTGCTGCCGCTGCTCCGGCCTGGTTGTTATGTATTCTTTGATTTGGGCATTTACCAGCAAGCGCAGCAGCAGGTGCTGGCACGCAGTGCGCTGGCCTGTCAGGTCGATGGAGCGTTACAAAATGCGCTGGAAGTTTGGGCTTATGTGCTGTCGCGGCCTGAACCCGGCCTGGCAGTGGTGGGACTTGGCAAAAGAGATATTGCTTTTGATGCCGGGCTGGCGCTGGTCAGTCAGCATTACCGGCCTGGCACTGCAGCGCCGAAGCCCGCCGATCCGGTCTGGCGGCTGCAAAAAATCATGGATCAACATGCCTTATTACAACTGCCAGCGGATGCGGATGTCGCGGTCGGTGATATGCTGAGTTTCGCCGGTTCTCATCCTTGTCTGACGCTGGACAAATGGCGTTATCTGGCACTGTTGGATGCGGATTATCAAGTCCGGCAGTTATACCCGAGTTATTTTTAAGCTGTCGCTGGTGAGCTCCGCCTGACATGACCATGCCAGGCTGGGCCTCGCGCTGGACACGGAAAAAAAGGATACCACAGTGGATATAGTTTCACGGATCAATGAATGTATCACCCATTTGCGCCAATCCGAACAAAAGGTGGCGCGGCTGATCCTGGTCGATTTAAATTTTGCCGCCAGTGCCAGTATCAGTGAGCTGGCGGACAAAGCCGGTGTCAGTCATGCCAGTATCACCCGGTTAGCGCGGGCGTTGCAGTGTGACAATGTGCGGGATCTGAAGTTAAAAATTGCCCAATCGGCGGCCGTGGGGGAGCGTTTTATCAGCGACTCTATGGTGGAGAAAAAAGATATCCCGGTGATTTATCAGGCTATCAACGACATTTTGCAACTCAACACCGGCCTGATAACCCAACCGATGATCGATGCCGCCTCAGATCTGATGATCCAGGCCCCTAAAGTGCTGATCTTCGGCGTTGGTGGCGGCAGTTCAGTGCTGGCACAGGAATGTCACCATCGGCTGTTCCGGCTTTGTGTGCAAAGCAATGCTTATTCGGATCCACTGTTGATGCGAATGACGGCAGCCAGTGTCGATAAAGGCGATGTGGTGTTGTGTTTATCCCTCAGTGGTTACAGCCCGGAAGTGGAAGCAGCAGTACAGATTGCCAAGGATTATGGCAGTGCCGTGATCGCGATTTGCCCGGACAGCCGGTTGTCAAAATTGGCCGATGTGCATTTGCCAATTCTGACGCAAGAGACTGATTTTATTTATAAACCAAGTTCTTCCCGTTATGTGATGTTGGCGGCAATCGACATCCTGGTCAGTCAGATTGCGGTGCTGAACCAGCGTAAATCCAGAGAAAAACTGCGTCGGATTAAACATGAACTGGACGAACACCGGCATGGTCCGGAACGTCTGCCACTGGGAGATTAACATTGTCAGGGAATGCGCCAATGCAGGCAAAGACGACCGCATCGCACGTCACTCGGACAGGGACTGCGCTATATGAGGTGATTTTTCGTGGTGCCAGTGTGATTGATGGCAGCGGCGCCGCTGCCAAAATTCAGGATGTGGCGCTGCTGGGCGATCGTATCGCCGCAATCGGTGCCTTGCGCCATGCCAGTGCCAGTGTTGAGGTGGATGCCCGCGGTTTGACCCTGGCACCAGGTTTTATTGATGTGCATACCCATGACGATCTGGTGGTGATCCGACAGCCACAGATGCAGGCCAAATTGAGTCAGGGCGTGACCACGGTGATCACCGGCAATTGTGGTATCAGCGCCGCGCCAGCCTTGTTGCAGGCACCACCGCCGGATCCGATGAATTTGCTGGGCGCTCAGGCTGAATTTGTCTATCCGACTTTGGCGGATTATGGCCGGGCTGTGACGCTGGCGGCGCCAGGCGTCAATGTGGCAGCGCTGGTCGGTCACACCACCTTGCGTAATGCCGTGCTGCCAGATTTAACCCAAGCCGCCAGCAGCACAGAAGTACAACAGATGCGACAATTGCTGATCCAGGCGTTGCAACAAGGCGCTTTTGGCTTGAGTTCGGGACTGGCCTATCACAATGCTTTTGCGGCACCGGCAGCGGAAATTATTGCCATAGGTCAGGACCTGGCGCAGTACGGCGGTATTTACACCAGCCATTTACGCAATGAATTTGCCGATATTATTCCAGCGCTGTCGGAAGCTGCCGACATTGGGCTGGCGCTGCAGGTGCCGGTGGTGATTTCGCATTTAAAATGCGCCGGTGTTGCCAATTGGGGCCGGGCGACGGAAGTGTTGGACTTTATCCGCCAGCGTGGTGTCAACCAGCCGTTGTGTTGTGATTGTTATCCTTATGCCGCCAGTTCCAGTACGCTGGATTTAAAACAAGTCACTGCTGATTTTGACATTTTTATCACCTGGTCTGAGTCCTATCCCGAGATGGCGGGCCAGACGTTGGCGGCTATTGCCGCCGCCTGGCAAACCAGCCTGTCGGAGGCAGCAGCGCGATTGATGCCAGCCGGTGCTGTGTATCACGGCATGGCGGAAGCGGATGTGCAACAAATTCTGCAGTTTCCACCGACCATGGTCGGTTCCGACGGTCTGCCCTGCGATCCACATCCACATCCCAGATTATGGGGCTCTTTTCCCCGGGTGATCGGGCATTACAGCCGAGAGCAGCAGTTATTCAGTTTACCGCAGGCCATCCACAAAATGACCGGTTTGTCAGCCCGCAACTTTAATTTGCCACAACGCGGCGTGATCGCTGTAGGAAACTTCGCTGATTTAGTGCTATTTGACAGCGAAAAAATTAAAGATGAAGCCGATTTTCTGCAACCGACCCGGCCAGCGGCCGGTATTTGTCAGGTTTATGTCAATGGCCAGTTGGCCTATCAGCAAGGGGCCTTAACGGCACAGCGGGCGGGGCGCTTTTTGACCCGGCAAGTTTAGGTTCAATTGTAACGCCGCGTGACAGCGCGCATCCATATCGCAGCCTGGCTGCATAACCCAAAGGCGGTCACCATACCGTCGATACATTCAGGAGTAACCGATGATCCGTAGATTTGGCGCCGCAGGCGGCACAGGTACTGGTGGCCAGCATTTACCTTTTTCCAGCGCAGTTGAAGCCGGTGGCTGGTTGTATGTGTCGGGCCAGACCCCGATGCGGGATGGTGAAGTGGTGGAAGGCGGCATTATCGAGCAATCTGAACTGGCGATCGCCAATTGTTTGCAGATCATGCAACAGGCCGGTTATGGCCTGGAGCATGTGGTACATGTCACGGTGATCCTGACTGACGCCCGTTATTTCAGCTCTTTCAATAAAGTGTTCCGCGACATTTTTGGCGCTCATCCACCGGCCCGGGTTTGTGCTGTGGCCGATCTGGTGGTGGACTGCAAAGTGGAAGTGGATGTGACCTGTTACAAAGCGCCTTAAGCGCACCGCTGCCGCTGGTGACCAGTGCGGGTGACCAAACGGCAGTATCGACGGCAGAAAAAGGCCAGCCAAAGTAGCTAGCCTGGCCGTAATCCAGCAACAGGGGAACAACAATGACAGAACAAACAGGATTTCTGGCCGGATTTTTTATCTATCTGGCCGCCATGATTGCGCTTGGCTGGTGGGCAGCCCGCCGGCAACAAGGTCCGGCTGGTAGTAAAACGGCCGCCGAACAGGGCGAAGACTTTTTATTGGGGGGCCGTAGTTTGCCATTCTGGCTGACACTCGGCACCACAGTGGCAACTATGGTTGGCACAGGCTCCTCGATGGGCGCAGTTGGTTATGCCTATCAGCATGGCTGGGCCGGTACTTTATATGGGGTTGGCGGTGCGCTTGGCATTTTATTGTTAGCCTGGTGGTTTGCGCCGCTGCGTGAACTGCGGTTTATGACTATGAGTGAAGAACTCAGTTATTACGTCGGCGCTGATGCTTGGGTGAAAAATCTGGTGGCAGTGTTGATTTTTATCGCCTGTATTGGTTGGCTGGGGGCGCATATCCTCGGCGGCAGTATGTATCTGGCCTGGCTCACCGGCATTAGTCAAAACGAAGCGAAGATCTTGATTGCCTTTGGTTTTGCCATTTACGTCATCATCGGCGGTTATACCGCAGTGGTGTGGACAGACGCAGTGCAGGCGCTGATTTTATTTTGTGGTTTTATCCTGATGGCGCTGTTTGCCCTGCACGCAGTGGGGGGCTGGCAGGTGCTGCAACAATCGATCAGCAGTCATCAGATTGCAGCGCCTGGCTTGATCCCTTCGATATCGTTGGCGGCCGCTATTCTGGTCGGTGTGTTGGCGACCCCATCGTTTCGGCAGCGGATTTATTCTGGCTTGAATGTCAGTACAGTACGGCGCTCTTTTGTCTGGTCCGGTGTGTTGTATCTGGGCTTTTGCGCCATTCCGGCGCTGCTTGGCGCCGTGGCCTGGTTGCTGCAGCCTGAGCTTCACAATCCGGCTTTTGCTTTTCCTTATCTGGCGTTGGAACTGTTGCCCTGGGGTTTGGGTTTGCTGGTGTTATTGGCCGGTATTTCCGCCACCATGTCGAGTGCCAGTTCAGATGCTATTGCGGCGGTGTCGGTGTTGCTGCGCGACCTGTATGCGCTGATTTGGCGCCGGACGCCAGCGGCGGCGCAAGTGGTGAAACTGTCGCGTCTGGGTCTGGTTGCGGTGGTGGCGCTGGCGCTGCTGTTTGCGCTGTTGGCCGACAATATTATCAGTTATATCACCGGCATGATTGCGATGCTGATGTCCGGCATGTGTGTGCTTGGCGTGACAGGCCGGTTCTGGTTGCGGCTCAATCGCAGCGGCGCCTTGGCGGCTTTACTGGTGGCGCCTATGGTATCGATGCTGTTGTTATTACAACCGGCTTGGTTAGCCTTTTGGGGCAATCCGGTGATCCCGGCCGTGCTTGGCAGTGCACTGGCCGCTGTGGTCGGTAGTTTGCTGACCAAAGCGCCGACGGTTAGCCGCGCGCAGGCGCTGGCGCTACTCAATCAGCAACGTGCAGCGATGGAAGGGCAGGCGGTCATGGTCACGCCAGAGGCAACGTCAGCGTTAGCCGCCGCCGCTCTGCAACCGGAGGTGCGCGGATGATGATTGGTCTGTTTGGCGAATGTATGCTGGAGCACAATTTATTGCCGCAGGTTGCGGCAACGATTGACGCGCCCCGTTTTGGTGGCGATACCCTCAATACCGCACTTTATCTGGCGCGTTGTTTGCCGCTGTTGGCCGATGCTGACAAGCACTGGCAGCCGCCGCGCTATTTCACTGCTGTTGGTCAGGATCAGGCCAGTCAGCAGCTGTTGCAGGCCTGGCAGGCGGAAGGCATCGATATCAGCGCAGTGCAGCAACTGGCGGATAAAACCCTGGGTCGATATCAGATCAGCCTGGACGCACAGGGCGAACGCAGTTTCAGTTATCAACGCTCGGATAGTGCGGCGCGGGCTTATTTCCGAGAGCAACCAACGGCATTGCAGCAGCAACTGCAGCAGCGGCAACTCGACTGGTGTTATCTCAGTGGCATCAGTTTGGCGATTTTAACCGAGGCCGATCGGCAACTGCTGTGGGCTAGCCTGCAACGTTTTGTCGCTGCCGGTGGCCACTTGGTGTATGACAATAATTTTCGGCCGCAGTTGTGGTCAGCGGCCGATGCCGCGCGCTGGCAACAGCGGATCTTACCTTATTGCCAGGTCGCGTTGTTAACCGACAGCGATGAGCTGGCGATCCATGGGCATAGTGCTGAACAGAGCCGGCAAGTGGCGCTGACTGCCGGTTGTACTTTAGTGCTGGTAAAGCAAGGCGCTGCTCCATGTTTGGTCGGCTGGCAAGCCAGCGGGGCTGCGGCATTGTGTTGGCAAGTTGCAGCGCAAGCTGTGCCGACTATGGTCGACAGCAGCGCCGCCGGTGATGCTTTTGCCGCAGCAGTGCTGGCGGTGTTAATTACAGCGCCGGACTGGCAACCGCAGTTGATCGAGCTAGCCATTCGTTGCGGCCATCGGCTAGCGGCAGCGGTGCTCGGCCAGCATGGTGCCATTATTGCGCCTGCTGCGATGCCGGATTTTAGCGATCTGTGGCTGGCATGCAGTGCTGATGCCGGTTCAGTGGTTGTTCGACAGGAGGAAACATCCGATGTTGGATGATGAATTGCGGGTCCCTAAGCAGGTGTTGCTGTGGTTGCGACAGGTACCGGCCTGGATTGCCGCCTGCAGTCTGGTGGCTTTTTGTGCTGCCGCCAGTGCCAGTCCTGCAGTCAGCGCCAGCCGCGAACTGGCGCTGATGCCTTATCCGGCTAGTGTGAGTCAGCAACCAGGCGCTTTGGCGCTGAGCCAGGTCCAGCTGGCTGGCGCTGACAGTCCGGGCTGGCAGTTGAATGTCTGGACTGCAGTCAATACCGCCGGCAGTCAATTTTTGCTGGATCATCTGCAGCAGCGGCTGACGGCACAAGCTGGTCAGGCGGTCAAACTGCAGCGGGTTGAGCATGCCGCGCAGGCGCAGTTGCAACTGCGTTTTGGCCAGCAGATCACCATTCCCAAACCCGGTGACGATGAAAGTTATCAACTGCAGGTGACGCCACAGCAGATCCGGCTGAGCGCGCCGACCAGTACCGGTGCTTTATACGCGGTCGAAACGCTGGCGCAATTACTGGATTGTCAGGCGCAGTGTCAATTTCCGGCCGTGCAGATCAGCGATCAAGCCAGATTTGGCTGGCGTGGTTTGCTGCTGGACAGTGCGCGGCGTTTTATTCCACTGCCGGATCTACAGCGGCAGTTACAAGGCATGGCTTCGGCCAAACTGAATGTATTGCACTGGCATTTAACCGATGATCAGGGCTGGCGTTTTGAAAGTCTGGCTTATCCAAAATTGACCGCGCCTGCCGATGGCATAGTCAGCGGCACTGATCCTGCGTTTTATAGTCAGCAACAAATGCGTGAACTGGTGGCTTATGCCGCCAGGCTAGGTATCCGGGTGGTGCCGGAAATTGATTTACCCGGTCATGCCAGTGCTATTGGGCGGGCTTATCCTGAGCTGATGGCGGCACCCGGGCCTTATTTGCCAGAATTGCGCTTTGGTGTCTTTAGTCCGCTATTGGCCGTGCATTCGCCGAAGGTGAGCGAATTTACCCAAAAGTTGTTGACCGAAGTGCAGCAAATTTTCCCGGATCCTTACCTGCATATTGGCGGTGATGAAGTGAAGCCGGATGACTGGCTGGCTAATCCGGACATTATGCAATTTATGCAACAACAGCAGTTGCCGGATGCAGCGGCGCTGCATGCCGATTTTAACCGTCGGTTAGCACAACAGTTAAAAACACTCAATCGGCGGATGATGGGTTGGGATGAAGTGCTGCACCCTGAGTTGCCGTCTGAAGTACTGGTGCAATCCTGGCAAGGCCAGGATGCGGTGGCGGCCAGTGTCAGAGCCGGTCATGCCACCTTGTTATCGGCCGGTTATTATCTGGATCAGCCGATGCCAACCTCTTACCACTATCGCAATGATCCGGTGGCGGTGGCGCAGCCGTTACCACCGCTGCGAGGCTCACGCGAACAGGCGATCCAACTGAATTTCAGTTTGCAGCGACTGAATAACAAAGCAGTAGAGGGCAGTTTGTTGCTGCTCCCGGCCACAGCACAGCAGCAGGCGCAATTGCGCTGGTGGGTACCGGGCCGTGGGGCGCTGGCACCCCGTACTTTAGCGCAACAAGGCGATTTGTGGCAGTTTCAACTGGATAGCTGGCTTGGCCCCGGTGAATTTCAGCTAGCACAGCAGGGTACGGTCAGTGCACAGCAAAACCGCCAGTGGCGAGCCAGCTTATGGCTTGGCAATACCCCTTATCCATTACAACTGACCGAAGTGGCGGTTGACCCGTTGTTATGGCAGCAGCTGAGCACCGAGCAGCCAGCTTTAACTGCCTTGCAGCAGCAACTGATCAAAGGCGGTGAGGCTGCGCTCTGGACCGAGTTGGCACCGGCCGCGACGCTGGATCTGAAGTTATGGCCGCGACTTTATGCGGTGGCAGAACGATTCTGGTCTAACGCCAGCCTGCGGGATGAAGCTTGGATGTACCAGCGTTTGCAGCGGATGGATGATTACGGCAGCAGACTCGGCTTGCAGCATCAGCTCCAGCAGCAACAAGCCTTGCAGCAACTGGCGGCCAATAGCGCTGAGCTGTCGGATCTCAAGCAGTTAAGTCAATTGATAGAACAAAGCCAGTATTACGGTCGGCATCATCTGAAAACGGTGCGGGATGAATACCGGTTGGGGCTGCCATTGCAACGGCTGGCCGATGCTTTACCGGCGGAAAGTCTGACTCTGGTACAGCTGCAACAGCAACTGCACACTTTGGCTTGTGCCGATAAGGCTGTTACTTCGTCAGAGCGCACTCTGTTAGTGACTGAGCTGCAGCGCCAGTTTAGTCAGTGGCAGCAGGCCGCCAAAAGGTTACAGCAATTTCAGGGTAGTGCCAGTGGTGTACTGCAACAGACGCAGATCCGGCAACTGGCGACCCAAACACAGCACAGTCTGGCGCTTGGCTTGCAGTGGCTGCAGCTGTTACAGCAAGGCGATGTTGTCAGCCCACAACAAGCCTCAGAATGGCAGTTCCAGTTACAGCAACTCGCAACAGCACCTGCCGAAGAAGTGCCACGCTTGTCACGGCTGTTGGCGCTGAGTTGGCAAGGCTGTGCTGGAGCAGCAGTGCTGCGCTAACGACGCGGCTTCGTCTGCGACAGCCTGCGGTCGCTGTCGCAGGCTGTGTTACCCACTCTGCGCTGTTCAGTGTGACTGATGGCAGTTGACCAGTGGCGAAGGGTGAACTAGCTTTAAACACCAACAACAAGGACCAGTGTTGTTTAAAGGTCAGCTTCCATGATGGAGGTATGCCATGTTCAGTCGTCTGCTTTATCGTATCGTGCTGTTTTTTATCCGTTTACCCAAAAGTCTTCATTACCTGCTGCTGGGCTTGCTGGTGATCCTGCCGCTGCTGGCGACCCTGGTCGCGAAAGTGTATCAGCAATGGGATAACGACCCGGACCGGGGTGCTGTCGCTGTGGCCGATGGTCAGTTTGGCGAAAGTTACAGTACGCCGGAATATTTGGATCAAGGGTGGGATGCCAACGCCAGTTTGTGGTTTTATACCACCACCCAAGGCTCAGCCTTGTTACCTTATGACTTTTTATTAGCACTGGAACAACCGGAAAAAAGCCAATTAAACTGTGAACGTAATGGCCAAAATAACCGCTGGTTTTTATGTCCGAAATTTATTGATGATCATCGCTATTTACCACAAAAAGCCACTTTTTTTAATCCAGATGCCTTGCCGGTCGGTTTTGTCAAAGAACAATACCAGGGCCGGGATTATGTTGGCTTGACTTGCAGTGCCTGTCATACCGGTCAGGTCAATTATCAGGGGCGTGCCGTGCGCATCGACGGTGGACCTGCGATGGCCGATATGGTGGGTTTTTTAACCGATATGTCACAGGCGCTGAGCCAGACCCAGCGGCAACCGGATCGGGACAATCCAAGGTTGCAGCGTTTTATCGATCAAGTGCTGGCGCTCGATAACGATTTCAGCACTGCCGAACAGGTGGAAGCGGAGTTAAATAAATGGACCGCCACCAGAGCCTTGTACAATACCGTCAATCACAGCACCACAGATCAATGTTTGCAGCCTGATGGCAGCACTAAACTCTGTGTCAGCGACACCGGTCGCGACTATTCCTATCCACTGCGTTATGGCTATGCCCGGTTAGATGCCTTTGGCAGGATTTATAACCGGGTGCTGCAACATGCGATCAATCGCAGCCAGTTAGAGAAAATTTTAAAAACTGTGACCCGGTTTGACGGCGCTGAGCGGGTGCTGACCGATGCCCAGGTCGAGCAGGTGTTACGCGGCGTCGGTGATCCGACGGATGCGGTGTTAAAAGATGAACAATTTGCCCAGATCCTGGCGAATTTGCGCTCGAATGCCCCAGGTTATCCGGCGCTGAATCAGCCGAATATGCTTAGGATCCGCAACGCGATTTTTAATCCACCCAATGCACCGGTCAGTTACCCTTTCCTGTGGGATATCACCCGTTCTGATTATGTGCAGTGGAACGGCCTGGCGGGGAATTCATTTCTCGGGCCTTTGGGTCGCAACGCCGGTGAAGTGATTGGGGTCTTTGCAATTTTGGACTGGCATACTGAAACCGGCGTGAGTAAGTGGATGAAAAATTTCAGCTTATCCTCGTTTTTGACCGGTCAGAGCAATAAAGAACAGGTGATTAATTTTAAATCCTCAGTGGATTTATTTAATCTGGAGCGATTGGAAAGTCATTTAGGCAGCCTGATGTCGCCGCGCTGGCCGTTTTGCCGTCACAGTGAGACCGGGGCATATTATTTGCCGAATGGCCCACAAAGTCAGGCGGTAGATTTACGCGCTTGTGCTGGCAAGGATCTGCGTATCAATCCGCAGCAAGCAGAACGCGGTAAAGTGATTTATGCCGAGCGATGCCAGAGTTGTCATATTGTGCTGGACCGGGAGGCCGGTGACCGCTTGATGGTATCCAATATGGTGGGGATCCAGCATGCCGAAACCACCGATGAAACCATGGCGCGCAACAGTGTGATGTACCACGGCAAATCCGGTAATCTGAAAAACACCTATCAGGCTACCGATGTCGGCACTGTGGTGATCCAGGAAGATGCGCCTGTGGTGCAAATTCTGACCGCGGGCACCAAAGGCGTGATTGCGACGCCTGATGCTGATAAATGGCTGCCGCTGCGGTTATATGATTGGGTCTATTCGCTGGTGCGATCGGCACAGGACAATCCAATTAAAAATAGTCTCAAAGCCGGTCATTATTTACCCGACACTACCGCGGCTCCTTACAACAGTTTGCTGGCATACCGCGGCCGTTCCTTAAATGGTATCTGGGCGACTGCACCTTATTTGCATAATGGCTCTGTGCCGACTTTGTATGATTTGCTCAGTTGTGTCACGGACAGGCCCAAGACGTTTCAAGTGGGGGCCCGTGAGTTTGAGCCGATGAAAGTTGGACTGAAAACCGAAGGTTATGCCGGTTTTACCTTTGATACCAGTTTGGCGGGAAACAGTAATAAGGGGCATGACTATGGCGCTTGTCAGCTCAGTCATCAGCAACGGATGGATCTGATTGAATATTTGAAATCGCTGTAACAGCGGCAAGGAGGGCTTATGTCGGGTCGGGATTTTTTAGCCGAATTTGATGCAGCAGCAGAGTGTCAATATCCGCTGGTACAAAGATGGATCCAAAGTCCAGAGCGGCTGGCTTTTTTTGCTCAGCTCAGAGCCGAGCGACCGGTGTTACAGACGCCGGTCTGCACCCTGGTGGCCAATTATGTCGATGTCGCTGATCTGCTGCAGTTGCCACAAAGTTTTACCGTCGATTTATACAAAGCCAAAATGGGTGTGACCGCCACGGATGCGGGTTATTTGATGGCGCATGATGATGATGCTTTGCATTACCGGGAAAAATCGCTGATGCAGGGCTTGCTCAATCGCGATGATTTGCCGGCAGTACGCCAGCAAGTGGCGAAAAACGCTGCCGCCTTATTGCAACAGGCCGCCGGTGAGATTGAACTGGTGAATCAGTATTGCCGGTTGGTGCCGGTGTTGCTGGTGCAGCAATATTTTGGTTTGGATGGGTCAGATCCGCAGGATTTGATCCGCTGGTCGTATTGGAATCAGTACGATGCTTTTCATAATCAACCGATTGATTTGTTAGCTGATCAGGATTACCAATTGATCATCAGCGAACATGCCAAAGTCTCAGAAGAATTGCAGGCTTATATCGCCGTGCTGATGGCGCGCAAAGTGGTGTCGGTGCGGCTGAAAAGCTGGTTGAGGATGCTGTTCAAACCGCCAGCTTTATTGCTAACTCGGTTGTTGGGTCTGGCGATGCCGTCGCACCTGGATAGCATGGTGGAGCGGATGGTGAAATCTCAGTTTGCCAGCAGTGTCGATTTTCCCCTGGTCAGGGTGGGGGTCAATGCCGGTGGTTTACTGATTGGCGCTATTGAGACCACATCGCAGGCTGTCGCACAAACGGTGCAGTTTTTCCTGCAAAGGCCGGAGTTATTGCAGCAAACTAAGGCGCTGGCGCGGCAAAACGATAACGCGGGTTTTGATGCCATGGTGTGGGAAGCGTTACGTTTTGTCCCTATCAGCCCGGATATTTTCCGTAAAACCGCCACCGATTATGACATTGGCCTGGGAACTCATTATCAGACTCGGTTAAAACAGGGCACTATAGTGCGATTACTCACGCAATCGGCGATGTTTGATCCTTTTGCTTATCAGCAACCTGAGGTCTTTAACCCGCAGCGGGATGTTAATCATAACTTTGTCTTCGGCTATGGTCCGCATCAATGTCTGGGCAAGTATGTTGGCATGCAGCTGATCCCGGAAATGGTGAAGCAAGTGCTGTTGTTGGACAATGTCAAAAGCAATGCTGACATCTGCTATGTCAATCAGCAGTATTTCCCACATCGGCCCGGGCCATTTCCGGAACATTATCCGTTGCAGTGGCAACCAGCTTAAACAGGCCGTCGCTGCGGTTAACATCGGTTGGACCTCTGCTGTGCAGGGGCCAACCGCAGACAGTTACTTCACTTCAGTGATAAATTGCTCGCGGCTGCGGCGTACTTTAGCCAGGTTGACCAACCAGTCGCCATCGGCAGCGCGGTAGCCCAGCGGTAACATTACCACAGAGCGCAGGCCACGCTGGCGCAGTTGTAAAATTTCATCCACTTGCTCAGGCACAAAACCTTCCATCGGTGTACAGTCGACTTGCTGTTCAGCGGCAGCAATTAACGCTGAACCCAAACCAATATAGGCCTGACGGGCGGCGTGTTCAAAATTGGTTTCGGCATCCCGTTGTGGGTAGATGCTCAGCAATTGTTGGCGGTAATTTTCCCAACCTTCATTGCGGAAACCACGTACAGTGTTGACCAGATCAAACATCTGATTAATCCGATCGGCGGTGTAATTGTCCCAGGCTGCGAACACCAATAAGTGCGAACAGTCGGTCACCTGATTTTGATTCCAGGCATGGGGTTTGATTTGTGCTTTCAGTTCAGCATTGGTCACCACTAACACTTCATACGGCTGTAAGCCACTGGAACTGGCGCTCAGACGGATCGATTCCAGGATGATGTCTACCACTTCGCTCGGTACTGCTTTACTGGCATCCATTTTTTTCGCGGCATAACGCCAGTTTAAATGTTTTAATACATCAGACATTGCAAATCTCTCATAGCTCGCCAGACCTATATTTTGCTGCCTGCATCTGCAGTTCAACTGGCGGCTGGCTTAGTGAATGGAACAAATCCTGTCCCTGGCAAATAAACCGGGACAGGGTTCGAGGTGCTGCTGGTTCCTTTTGATGCCTGAGGTTGCAGGCAAATGGCACCTGTGGTGCCACGCTGGCAGCTTGGCAGATCTGGAGACGCCAGGGGCGGAATTAAATCCCTTCGCCTAAAAATACTCTGCTGTATCTTGGTTGCAAAAAGACCTGTTGACCGACCGACAGTCCCAATTTTTTGAAATGTTCTTTATTAAGTTCGACATGCACCACCCGCTCGGCACCATCCGCTTGCAGTTCTAGCCTCACGACCGGACCGACCACAGTCACCAGATCCAGCCTGGCAGCAATGGTATCGGCAGCCGGTTGCAGCACCACCTCAATTTCATGCGGCCGGACATAGGCAAAACCCGGTAATTCCACTTCCGCTTGACTGGCAGGCTGGTCGCGACTATCGGTATTGACCAGGGTATCGCCTTGTCGAACTCTGGCATGGAATAAATTTACCGTGCCCAAAAATTCATAAACAAAAGGATTAGCCGGATTGTCATACACTTGTTCTGGCGTGCCGTCTTGTTCAATCCGGCCTTTGTTCATTACCACGATGCGATCAGCCACTTCCAAAGCTTCTTCTTGATCATGGGTGACAAAAACACTGGTGACATGAATTTCATCATGTAACCGACGCAGCCAACGCCGCAGTTCAGCCCGGACCTTGGCATCCAGCGCACCAAAAGGCTCATCTAGCAGTAATACTTTAGGTTCGACCGCCAGGGCCCGTGCCAGCGCGATCCGCTGCCGTTGACCGCCGGACAGTTGTGATGGATAACGATCGGCGGTCCAATCTAACTGAACAAGCTCCAGTAACCGATGGACTTTTTGTTTGATTTCCGAAGGCGATGGCCTGAATTTGCGTGGCTTGACGGTCAGGCCAAAGGCGACATTTTCAAACACCGTCATATTTTTAAATAAAGCGTAATGCTGGAACACAAAACCCACCCCACGCTCACTGACATGTTGATGACTGATATCTTCACCATGAAAAATAATTCGGCCTGAGTCGGTTTGTTCTAAACCAGCAATCAAGCGTAATAAGGTGGTTTTGCCTGAACCAGATGGGCCGAGCAGGGCGGTCAACTCACCGCTTTGAATAGATAAACTGACATTATCGACGGCGACAAAATCACCAAAATTTTTCCGAACCTGTTCGACCTGAATACTCATGCTTACCTCGTGGCGGGATCGCGGTTAGTCGCGATATGCCGTCATCATTCATCGGTGACTGTCTGCCGATCTAGCCAAGCTAACAAGGGACTGCTCAGCACTGGCGATGGCGCCAAATTCTGCTATCGCCATGCGCTGTTCCAACTGAGTCAGCCACTGCTGCAGCCAGATGTGCCAGAATTGCATTGTCATTGCTACCTCATCTAGACATCTATATGCCTGACTTACATTACAACAGAGGCCGTTAATAACTTTAAATACTTTTTAGTAGCAAGGTTATAACTGAAAGTGATTAAGAAGCGACAGCCCGGCTGGCTGTGCGGATCAGTCGGCGGAAATTTTTTGCTGGCGCAGGGATTTAGTGCCGCTGCGTTGTTTTTTGCTATCAAGCCGGCGTTGTTGACTGCCATAGGTGGGTTTGGTGGCGTGGCGTTTTTTCTGCACCTGACCAGCACTTTGGATCAGTTGGATCAGTTGCGTCAGTGCTGCCGAGCGATTCATTTCCTGACTGCGGCTTTGCTGACTCTTGATGATAATTTTACCTGAGGCGGTAATACGATGATCGGCACGTGCCAACAGGGCAGTTTTGTAAAACTCCGGCAACGAAGAGGCGCGGATATCAAAGATCAGTTGCACTGCCGTCGAGGTTTTATTGACATGTTGACCACCAGGTCCACTGGCTCGAATGGCTTGCCAGTCAAGTTCTGCGGCATCAAGCCGGATACCGGGGCTGATTTCAAGCATGGAAGACTCCTAAAAAACTGATCCTGCCAGATCAACAGATAAATTGCAGCCAGTTTCGCTGACAGCGGGTATAATGCCACACTTTTTTTATGGGTAAGCCGCGCTTTCCCCCTCTGCTAAGGACCATTGAATGTCACAGTTACCTCCCTGCCCACAATGTAATTCCGCTTATGCTTATGAAGATGGTATCCAACTGGTGTGCCCTGAATGCGGCCATGAATGGCAGCCGGCAGCGGCTGAAGCGGCTGAAAGTGGGAAAGTGATCCGCGATTCAGCTGGCAATCCATTGCAGGATGGTGATACGGTCACCGTGATTAAAGACTTAAAAGTAAAAGGCTCATCGCTGGTGGTAAAAATTGGCACTAAGGTCAAAAGTATCCGGCTGGTGGAAGGCGATCACGATATCGATTGCAAAATTGATGGTTTTGGCGCGATGAAGCTGAAATCTGAATTTGTGAAAAAAGTATAAGTTGATAGCAGTGGGGTCAGACTGACCTCACTGCACTGCTATGGGCAACACTAATAAGAACGGCTGCGGAACGTTGCTGCATCCAGAATGGACCATAAATGTACCAGACCGGCCAGGATCGGCGGAACTATTAAAAACCACAGAAAATAACCGACGGCACAAGTGACAAAAAACAGGATAGCGGCCAACAACCGACCTTGCACCAGTTGACCCAGTCCCGGAAACGGAATATTACATAAGGCGGCAATGACATTACCGCCTGAACCTTGCTCTGCCATCATTTACCCCTATTGTGCAGTGATATTAAGCCTTGAGATTATCGCAATTTGCGCAGACTGACAGCAAAAATCTGTAACAGGCTATGTCCTGCCCAGTCAGGCTAAGCGGCAGGTTCGGTGACAAAACCCAGTTTCAGAATGCCCGCGCTTTGCACTGCCGCCATGGTTTTGACCACATGTTCATAAGCCACGGTGCGATCACCGCGCAGATGAATTTCCGGCTGTGGTTGTGCGGCTGCCGCCATTTTTAACTCGGCGGCCAGTTCCTCGGCACTGACTTTACGCTCATTCCAGAACACTTCGCCTTGGGCATTCACCGCCAACTGTACTGTGCTGGGTTTGACTTCATTCGGCACATTGCTGGCGCGGGGCAAATCCACATTGACGCTGTGGGTCAGTACCGGCACTGTGATGATAAAAATAATTAATAACACCAACATGACATCCACCAGAGGCGTCATGTTGATTTCGCTCATCACTTCATCCTGGGATTCAAAATCGCCGCCAAATGCCATCTCAGACTCCTTTACGGATTGCAGTGACCTGAGCTGCTTCCGCCCTTTGCTGGGCTGATTTAGGTGCCGCGCCGGTCAGGAAATAAGCATGCAACTGGAAGGCAAAACGGTTTAATTTGCTGATAATGCCTTTGTTGCCACGATTCAGTGCGTTGTAAGCCAGTACCGCCGGGATAGCCACCGCCAGACCAAAAGCCGTCATAATCAGCGCTTCGCCGACCGGGCCTGCCACTTTATCAATACTGGCTTGGCCGCTGGCGCCAATGCCAACCAGGGCATGGTAAATGCCCCAGACGGTGCCAAATAAACCAACAAAAGGCGCGGTAGAACCAACAGAGGCCAACACTGCCAAGCCTTTTTGCATTTGTTCGGCACTTTCTTCAATCGCTCCTTTTAAGGTGGAGGTCAGCCAGTCGGATAAAGGTAAGTGACCATGCAAATCGTCCTGATGCGTGCTGTGGTGATCCAGTGCCGCCTGACCTTCATCGGCCAGAAAACGAAATGGATTGGCTCTGCTGCTGTGCTGGGCATTGGCAGCAGATAAAATTTGCAGGCCCTGGGCAAAACTTTGCGCGTGCCAGAAGTCGCGGCTGGCATGGGCGACTTTTTGCAGTTGCCACAAATGACGGGCGCGGATCAAAATCACGCACCAGGAGGCAATCGACATGATCAGCAGCACGAGCGCGACGCCTTTGATCACACCATCACCTTGCGCCCACAACGCGGCAATGCCATACGGGTTTTGTTCAATCATGCTGTACCTCAAGAAAAAAATTATCGATTCAGAGAAAAATTCACTGGCATTTCATACCAAAAATCAATGGCTTTACCGTTTTGTTTGGCAGGTTCAAACTGCCACTTTTTCACCGCTTGGCGCGCTGCTTGATCCAACCGGCTAAAACCACTGCTTTGTTTGATGCTGATATCACCGACAGTGCCGTCGGCTTTGACTTCTAACAGTAACCACACTGTGCCTTGTTCTTTTTTCTTCCGCGACATCTGCGGATAGACTGGTGCCAGGTTCTGCAAACCTTTCGCTTCGGCCGACGGCGGTAATACGGGCGCCGGCTGGGCTTTGACAGCTGGAGTGGTGGCGGGCGCTGTTTTTTTCGTCACGGTTTTGACCGCAGGCTCCGGCGGGGCTTGTACCGCGCGTTCTGACGGTGGCGCCTTCGGTAATGGCTTGGGTTTTGTGACTGGCTTAGGCCGTACTTTCACGACAGGTTTGACCGGCTCAACCGGTTTGATCTTCACTGGCTGTGGTGCAGGTTCTGCTTTAGGCGTGCTTAGCAACACCGCCGTAATAGTCGGTGGCGGCACGGGTTCAGCAACGGGTGAGGTGCTGACAGCCATCGCGAGTGCCAGACCTGTTAGATGGACGGCAATCACGAGGCACAAAATTACAAGATGGTGGCGGGCAAATCTGTCCACATGTATTCCGCAGCCATGACTTAGTCACAGCGGACATAAAACTATATGATAATAGTTCGTATTATCTCATTTTCAACACTGACATGATAGTGCTTTTGTGGAGTAACACGATAAATCTTTCCGGCCGGGTTTATAAATGGCATCCAGTCCGTCCGGCGCTGGGCGATGCGACTGAAGCCGCTACATGCCGCATTGAACATAAAGGCGCTAAGCGACTTGTTTTTCCGCCAGATGCAGTTCCATCGTCGCTTTTAACAAGCGGAATAACAGAATGGATGCATCAATTTCATCTTTTCTGTTGGTCAAACTTTCAACGTTTAGCCCAAGCGGTAAGTCTAAATTAGCACAATGTAATAAGATTTGCTGCAGGTTATCACGGCAGATTTTAATCGATTCATGCAGTGGATGAGCGGCATCCAGAATGCGATAACGACTGGCCTGTGGTACAGAAATGCCCAGCCATTGCATAAAATCCAAGGTTTGTTCACCGCCACAGGGCGTAAAAGTCAGAATGATCCGTTGTGGTGTCAGACCTTGTTGTTTGCAACTGCGGGCGTAACAGGTTAGTAAATCAATAGTGGCCTGGGCGTTGTAGACCGCCTGGGAGATAAAAAACTGGCAACCCTGACGTGATTTTTCGATCAGCCTGTCATGTTCATTGCCTTTTTGCGCATGGCGCTCCGCAATGGCGACCCCACCCAGATAAAAAGTCTGGTCTGAATCTGCCAATTGCTGATAGGCGTCGCTCAGATTGAGTTTAATGGTGCCATTGGAAGACGGACTACCGACCAGCACCAGATTATCTAACTGATACTCTGTTTTAGTTTCACTCAGCCAGTGCTGAAATTCTGCGGCATCACGCTGCGCCACACTTTTATAGGTAATGACGTCGCGGCGCGCCAAATGGCGCAGGATCTGACTGTAAGCTCTGGGGTCCAGTGTCTGTTGAAACGGGAAAGGCCGTTCGCTGGTGACCCGGCTGCTTTCATCCTGAATGTCATAAATAATCAAGCCGTCGTATTCCACTTCATTCAGCCGCGCCAGCAGTTTTTTCGCGATACGTTCGGTTTTATCGGCCGCAGTGCCAGCTTTTGGCGGAGTGGTACCAATCAGGTAGATACCTTGGCTGGGGTCAGTAATTTTTTGCTGTAAAGATAACGCCATGAACAACACTGCTTGCTGGATGAAATTACGGCTAAGTATACAGATGTTTGGATGGCTGGCCATCCAAATTTAAATGAATTTTTTCGATAACAGGCCGCACTATGCTTCAACAAGATAAAAACAACTTGATATGAAAGCAGCGACATTAAACTCTGCTGCAAGCCGCCTCAGCGCAAAGCCGCTTGCGGCCTGCACTGGCGGGCATTATGCTGCAGTTTTGGCTTCGGACGACCACGCATGACAGTGCCACTGAATTTCTTATCATTCCTGCATCCGGTTGCGGGCCACTTCGCCGCTGTGCAAAAGCCGCGTCTCAACCCAGGCTGGCGGGCCGCTTTATTATTATTGTTATGTAGTCAATTCAGTTGCAGTACTCAGCCGGCCAACGAGTCTGCACTGCGCTCTTTGACCTTATTGCATATCAACGACACCCACTCTCATTTTGACGCTGATCCGGCAACTGTGCAGCTTGCCGGTCAGTCGCAGCCGCTTTATACCTACATAGGCGGCCATGGTCGGGTTGCCACACTGGCCAGGCAATGGCGGCAACAAGCAGCCCAACAAGCGCAGCCGTTGTTATTTTTACATGGTGGAGATGCCTTTAAAGGCAGCGGCTATTTTGAAGAATTTGGCGCTGCGATTAACAGCGACCTGCTCAACCGACTGCAACTCGATGCGATGGCGCTTGGCAATCATGAATTTGATTTAGGGGTGGCGCAATTGGCCAGCTTTGCCCGCGCCAATCAGTTCCCGTTGTTGGCGGCGAATCTGGATAGCACGGCTGAACCTGCATTACCGGCGGGGTTGATCCAGCCTTATGTATTGTTTGAAATCGATCAGCAGCAGCGCGCCAACCGGGTAACGCTGGCGCAGGTGCAACAGCCAGCAAGAGTGGTGGCGGTGTTTGGGCTGGCATTGCAGGATATGAAAAATCTGTCGACTCAAACCGGTGCCTTGCAGTTTCAGGATGAAATTGACAGTGCCCGACAGTTGGTGGCAATGCTGAGGCAACAAGGGATTGAGCGGGTGATTGCGCTGACTCATCTGGGGCACCAGCGTGATTTAGCGATTGCCGCCGCAGTGGATGGCATTGATGTGATAGTCGGTGGCCATTCCCACAGCTTACTGGGCGATTTCAGCGCCTGGGGTCTGGGAATTCAACCACCTTATGCCGAGCAGATTGGCCGCCTTAGCACAGGTCAGCCACGGCAAAGTCCGGCTTGTGTGGTGCAGGCTGGTCAGTTTGCCCAGGCGCTTGGCAAGTTAGAACTTGAGTTTGATCAACAAGGCCAGGTCACCCGGTGTCAGGGGGAAAATACGCTGCTGGCGAGTGCTGATTTCTTTCGCACAGCCAGTCGCACTGAAGCGGAGCGCTTGACTGATCCGAAGCTGGCCAGTGCCGTGGCAGCGTTACCGCGCACCCGGATTGTGGCCGAAGCGGCTGACATTCGGCAACGACTGGATCAAGTGTACAAACCTGCGGTGGAACAACGCTATGGTCCGGTATTGGCGATCGCTGGCCGTAGCTTTATGCATGTGCGGCAGCCCGGCGAGCAAGGCAGTTCAGAGCATGGTTCAGAGCTGGCACCCTTGGTGGCTGATAGCTTGTTACAGTATGTCAATCGGGCCGATATTCTGGCGCAAACCGGCCGTGCCGCTGATATTGCACTGATTGCAGCTGGCAGTATTCGAAGCAGTCTGGCGGCGGGCGCTGTGCGTGAAGGCCATGTGCTGCTGGAAGTTTTACCTTATCAGACCTCGGTCAGCTTACTGACCGTCAGTGGTAAAACGCTCAAACAGTTGTTGCAGCAGACGATTGCCGCCACTATTGCCCCTGGCGCTCATAGCGGAAAATTTCCTTATGGCGCCGGACTACGTTATCAGGCGCTGGTGAGCCCGGACGGGCAACTCAGTTTCAGTCAGCTTGAATGGTTGCAGCAGGACAAGTGGTTACCGATTGAAGACGCTGCGCAATACCGGTTGGCCACCACGCAGTATTTGGCTGATGGCAATGATGGCTGGGGCGCGCTGGCCCAAGCGCAGCTCGCTGGCACTGACCGCATTGATTTGGCCTTTGTCGCCGGTCAACTGCAATCCTTTGCCTTGCAACGTTTAGTCCTGGTCAATGCTGCAGCCCAAGCCCAGTCGGCCAAAGTGCAATATCAAGCGCAATATCAGCCGGGCAAAACGCTGGATTGTCAAAGTGGCCAGCCTGAGCTGCGTTGTGGTGTGCAAAATCAAGCGCTGCTGGATTATATCCGGCAACAGCCGGAGCGCTTGCAGCAATTATTGCCGCCCTTGGTGACATTCCGCCGGCAAGCTGCACCTTAAAGCAGTGCAGGTGGCGGCCACAGCAGAGGACTTGCGGCCGCCGTTTTTGTTACATTTCAGCTGTTTTTTTCAGCAGTTACGGCGCTGTATCGCAAAATCCGGCTTCAGCAGCAGCTTTGCGAGTGAAAGTCTTGACGGATGGGGCTATTTGTCATAAATCTGTCGCCTGCGCGGCATAAATTATCAGCTTTACAAAGGATGTCAGGTGATGTTGGGGCGTATTTACACACTGCCGGTGTTGTTATTTTGTGTGCTGACTTTATTCAGTGCTGGTCTTGCCTCTTATATTCAATTGATTGAACACCGCTCAAACAGCAGCAAAGCCTCGATTATCGCTCATCAAATCAGCAACAACCTCGAAGTATTTTCCGCTGACCGCTTACGCGCTATTGATGACTTGCTGGCCAGTTGGCCGGTCTATCATGCCAATCCGATTGATTGGTTTAATGTGCGCGCCAATACATTAGCCAAAGTGTTGCCTGGTTTTAAAGATATAGTACTGGCCGATCCGCAACTGCAAATCCAATGGAGTATTGAGAAAAGCAATCGGCAACGCCTGCTGGGGCAGCCGCTGTCAATGCTGGGGCTGGCGGCAGTGCCGGTGGGTAGAATGCAGTTCAGCACCGGCTTTTATCTACAGGATAATCATCAATATGCGGTGATCGCTAAAGTGATTGATGATCGCAATCCGGCCAAAGGTGTGGTTGCTGCCAGCTTCGATCTGGATGAAATTTTGTTGGTGTTGGTCGGCGAGTTGGTCAGTGATAACCTCAGTTTTTATTTACTGGATCAACAGCGCTTATTATTTAAACACGGTGAATTGGATTTAGCGGCACCAGTGGTGGAACAGCATCTGAGTTTTGCTGGCCGCGACTGGCTGTTTGTGATCCAGTCACGGCAACAAGGTTTACACAGTGCCTTGCTGGTGTTGCTGATTGGCATCAGTTCGGCGCTGATGATGAGTTTATTACTCTACCGCCATTTACGCCGTGAGCAACAGTTATCCGCCCATCAACAAATGTATCTGGCTGCAGCTTCGGCCTCGTTAGATGCGATTGCCTTGTACAGCCCACAGGGCAGTGCAGTGACTGATTTTAAATTAAAACATACCAATGCCAGAGTGCCATTGTTACTCCAACCGGCCGGTCAGCATTTATTACAACTGAGTTTAAAACAACAATGTCAGGCGCTCGGCACAGATGCTTTCTGGAGTGTTTGCCAAAAAGTATTCCACAGTGGTCAACCGTTTGAAACTGTGTTGGCGGTTGATTCCCCTTTGTTGTTTGCCCGTTGGTTGCGGGTGCAGGTGGTGCGGGCTGGTGAAGGTTTGGCGGTGACATTACGTGATATCACGGTGCGCAAAACTGAAGAGCAACTGCTGAAAATCAATGAAGAAAAATATCGGCGCTTAATTGAAGGTATTGATGGCCATTTTATTTACCGCATGACGGCGGCTGGTCACATCGATTTTATTTCCAATAGTGTGCAACAAATTCTCGGTTATCAGCCAACAGATTTTTGTCAGCATCATCAACGGTATGTGCTGCAGGAACCTGCCAATATGGCGCAGATCCGCTTGTTGTTGCAACAAGGTTATACCCCGGCGCCTTATCTGATCGAATATCTGGATGCAACACAGCAGTTGAAAGTCATTGAATACCGTGAGCGGCCTATCCTCGATGCTCAAGGACAGGTGTTGGCGATCGAAGGTATTGGCCGTGATGTCACTGCCGAGCTGGCGCTGCAGCAAAAAATCCGCTTTCAGGCCGATCATGACCAACTGACAGGTCTGCTCAATCGATATGCTTTTGATCTCCGTCTGAAACAATTACTAGCCGATGCTGTGCCAGCCATTCTCTGTTATATCGATATGGACCAGTTTAAACTGGTGAACGACTCCTGTGGTCACTTAGCGGGGGACGAGCTGCTGCGCAGTGCCGCTAACATCCTTGCCACCGATTTGGCGCCTGGCGATATGTTAGCGCGGCTGGGTGGCGATGAATTTTGTCTGATTTACACTGGTATTACTCTGGCCCAGGCTGAACAGCGTTTGCAGCTATTATTTGAACGGATCCAGGCGTTTCGTTTTAGCTGGGAGAATAAAATTTTTACCATAGGTGCCAGTATTGGCGTGCTGCAATTGCGCGGCCAGACGCAAAATACGGTCGAAATTCTGAAAGCGGCCGATAGCGCCTGTTATTTTGCCCGCACAGCAGGGCGTAACCGTTATCAGGTGGTTGATACCGATGCGGCTGAGTTAAACCATCGGCAAAACGAACTGAATCTGGTTAGCAAGATACAGCAGGCCATTGATTTAAATCAGTTTGAACTGTACTTCCAGTCGATAGTGCCGCTGCAGGGGCAGGGCCAGGGCCATCATTATGAAATTTTGTTGCGACTGAGTGATACCCATGGTCAGATGCTCAGTCCGGCAGTGTTTATTCCGCTGGCGGAGCGCTTTGGTCTGATGCAGGCCATCGATCGTTGGGTGTTTAATCAGGTGCTGGATGGACTAGAGCAACAGCCGCACCATGTAGCGCAACTGGAAAAAGTCGCAATTAATTTGTCTGGTTTGTCGCTGGGGGATGATAATTTATTGCAACATATTCTGCAGCGGTTTGCCCGCAGTGCAGTGCCACCGGCCAAAGTCTGCTTTGAAATCACTGAAACTGCGGCTGTGACCAATATGGCCAGTGCCGATCGCTTTATTCAAACGCTACGCCAAATTGGCTGTCGTTTTTCGCTGGATGATTTCGGCGCTGGCATGTCTTCTTTTACCTACCTGAAAAATATGCCGGTCGATTTTGTTAAAATTGATGGTTCTTTTGTCCGCAATATGGCGGTTGATGCCACCGATTACGCCATGGTCAAAGCTATCGCCGAAATTGCCATCAGTTTAGGCAAACATACCATCGCCGAGTTTGTCTCGGATGACCAGGTGAAACAGCTGTTGCAGGAACTTGGTGTTGGTTTTGGTCAGGGCTTTGCGCTGCATAAACCGCAGCCCTGGCAGCCTTGGATGCAGCAGTCAGCACAAGACACTGCGTTGGCGGTGTCGCAGTGAGCAGCCAACACAAAGTAGTGATAGTGACAGGTGCCAGTCGCGGTATTGGCGCTGCCACCGCATTATTACTGGCCTCTCAGGGTTATGCCGTGGTGGTGAATTATCGACAGCAGCGGGCCGCTGCTGAGACGGTGGTGCAGGCGATCATCACAGCGGGAGGTCGGGCTATCGCGGTGGCCGCCGATGTCAGTCAGGAAGCTGAAGTCGCGCGTTTGTTCGACTTTGCAGAACAACAGTTGGGTGCCGTCACCCATCTGGTGAACAATGCAGGTCGGTTGCAGCCTCAAAGCCAACTGGCGCAGATTAGTCTGGCGCGTTTTCAGCAAATGCTGACGGATAATCTGCAAAGTTGTTTTTTATGTTGCCGTGAGGCGGCCCGACGTTTTAGCGAGGGTACCGCTATTGTCAATGTGTCTTCAGTCGCAGCCCGAACCGGCTCGGCCGGTGAATATGTTGATTATGCTGCCGCCAAGGCTGGCATCGACACGCTGAGCAAAGGTTTGGCGCTGGAACTGGCTGGCCGTGGCATTCGCGTGAATGTGGTGCGGCCTGGTTTTATTGACACTGAGATGCATGCTGATGGTGGCGAGCCTGGCCGGGTCGAGCGGCTAAAACACCAAATCCCGTTACAGCGTGCTGGCACTGCTGCCGAAGTGGCTGCTGCTATTGCCTTTTTACTATCGGCAGAGGCCGCTTTCAGCACCGGTATTGTGCTGGATGTGGCGGGCGGGCGCTAAGCTCTGGTCCAGCGCCAGGCTTGAATGTTAGCGCAACTCAGGCTGAATGGAATACTTCACTAATCGCATCACCAGCGGCCTGACGAATAAAATTGCGCTAAAAGCACAAGGCATCGCCACCTGATAAGCCTGCCAGACCTGAGACAGATAATCGTTGCTGAAACCGCGCTGCAGCGCAGTAATGAGCAGTGTCATCAACAACGCCATAATGCCAGACATATAAAAGGCAAACAGCAGCGGGGTGTAACGGGCTGGCAGTCGGATGCTGCGTGGTTTGAGTTTGGTTTGAGGTTGAGAAGCTGACATTGAGACGTTTCCTGATTGCCTAGGGCCATGCTGACATTATAAAAGTCTGCATCTGACTTCAGTAGTGACTTGCAGCTGGATACAGTCGTAAGTTATTGTTTCGAATTTAAGATTACATTGCAGGATAACTTATGGATTCGTTCAAAGGCATCCAGTGTCTGATTAAAGCAGTACAAACTGGCAGTATTGCGGCGGCCGGCCGTCAACTAGGTATCAGCGCAGCGGCTGCCAGTCAGAATATTGCCAGACTGGAACAGCAGCTTGGCAGCCGCTTATTGGTCAGAACGACCCGGCAACTGGCGCTGACCGAGTCAGGTCAGCTGTATTATGACCGGGTACTGACGTTATTGCAGGATTTGGAAGATGCGGGTCAGGCTGTCATTGCTGCCACGGCCGCTCCGGCTGGGCGCTTAACGGTGGCGGCGAGCGCAGCTTTTGCCAGGCATTTATTGGCCGCAGCTTTGCCCGGTTTTCAGCAACTGTACCCTCGGATCAGCACTGAGTTGATCACCACCGATCGTAAGGTGGATCATATCAAGGAGGCGGTGGATGTCAGTATCCGGATTAAAGAAACTTTGGAAGATGGGCTGGTGGCAAGACCTTTGGCCAGGGTGCCGTTATTGTTTTGTGCCGCTCCGGCGTATTTGCAGCGGGTCGGTAAACCCGATCGACCTGAGCAGTTGCTCGAGCATCAATGCTTGTTATTCCGTCTGCCGGGCCATGGCCGTTTATTGGCCTGGCGTTTTATCCGTCATGGTGTCAGTTTTGAACCCAAGCTACAAACGGCCATGATCAGTGATGATATTGATGCACTGGCTGCGATGGCGGTGGCTGGTGCAGGCATTGCCAGACTTGGCGCTTTTGTGGCTGAGCCACTGATCCAGGCAGGCAAACTGGTGGAGTTGTTTCGTTTTGAGCCAGATACCGCGCTGCAAGCGGAAGCTGAACCGCTGGAATTTTATCTTTGCGTGCAGGACCGGCATCAACTGACGCCAAAAGTACAAGCCTTGTACCAATATCTACGCCAACAAGTCCCTGCGCAGTGGCGGTTGTAACCCGCCGTGATGGAGACTGCGACAGCATCAGTCTGCTGTTCGGTTATACCTGATTTTCAGTTAGTTTTATTCGATTTTTATTGATGTATAAAGTCGGTATGATATCCAGCAATTCGTGATTGAATTCCTTGTTGGCTCAATCCTTATTGAGCCACATTGGCGTGACCCAAACGTACTTGTGGTGGGTAACCTATCCGCTCTTTGCCCCGGTGAAAACCGGGGCTTTTTTTTTATGTGTTGACCACAACAGAGGAGACGCGCTCAACATTTTTCTTGCCATGGCCATTGCAGTGCTCTTACTCAATGTCGTGTTGACGCTCCCAAAGACAAAAACATTCGGTTTTTGCTGTTTAGGGCTACACTTAGTCGCAAGATGAATAGTTGAGTGTTGCGAGGATGACTGCAACCGCTACTGACCGTTGAAACAGGTGAAATTATGGGGTTGAGTTCGAAGTTCGCTCTGCTGTACTGCATCTTTCTGGCCTTTAGCGTCCACGCTCAGCAACCACAGCGTCCGCAGAAAATGAGCTTCTCTTATGTTGAGCATCCGGTGATGGTCAATGTATTGATCCCGCTGATCAGAGAGGCTTATCAAAGCTTAGGGATAGAAACTGATTTTATAGCTCAGCCATCGAACCGCAATTTACGACTGGTGGAAAAAAACATCCTCGATGGCGATGTCGGTTATATGCGGATTGTACTGGGCGACTACCACAATCTGATCACGCTTGAACCGCCGTTGGTATTGGGCATATTTACCATGTTGTGCCGGGTTGAAGTCGAGTGTAATGCCTCAGTGCTGGCAGACAATCAACAAACGATAGTCGCAACTTCGGTGACGCAAAATGGTTTGAGGCGGGGTTATCCTGGCAAGCTGCACAGTCAGTTTTATACCGTGAATGATCTGTCGTTAATTCCGCAGTTGTTGAGTGTTGGTCGTTTTGACTACGCTATTTATCCTACCATCGCCAGTGAATTGTGGCGTATTCAAACCGATAAGTTGCATTTTGTCACGCTATTTGAGGCAAACTTGTATCATGTCCTGCATAAAAAACATGCGTTTATGGCGGCTGATATCAGTAAGGCATTACAGCAGGTGATGGATAAAAAATAACAGTTACAGCCATAGCCGAAATGCGGGCGCACGATGTCATGCTGCCACTGTTAAGGTTATATCTGGAGCATCGCTATCAAGTGGATCCATACTCAGGCTGAGTGCTTATCACGCCAGAATAACAATAGGCGCTGCCGCCTTGGTGCATAAAGCAGCAGTGCCATTGTTGAAGTTCACAGCTTACATTGACTAAATTCAGCAGGGCTCAAACGCTGCAATTGGCCTGGTTATTTTGCCTACTATGTCCTGCCAGCTATATTGTCGCAACCAAGCGACAGCCGGATCTGGGTGTTTTTGGCAAATGTACTCAATATTACTTTTGGCATTTTGTTGTCTTTGGGTAGGGTCTTTATGGTGCGGGTAATGCAGTGCCCAATGACCCGGCAACAAGCCAAAGGTACAGCCTTGTTTAAATAAACGAATGCCAAATTCTACATCTTCGCCGCCCCAGCTGTTGAACCATTCGTCAAAGCCAGCTAATTGCCGGAATACCTGAGTGCGGCAGGACACTTGACCTGTCCAGTATATCACCCAGGGGTTTTGCTGCGCTGACAGTGAAAATTGGCGGGATTTGAAAAAATCAAAACGGCAATCCACCAATTGCGGATAACGCGGCAATTGTAAAAACAGCTCAGGCAAACTGAATTTATTTACCAACTCAGCCAACAATTCCGGCTGCTCCTGGGTAAATTCATTGACGCCATACGACATTCCAATCAGTGCCAGATTAGGTTGGTACAGGTGGCGCAGATAATGTTGTTCCAGCAAATGTGGAGATGCAACCATGCCAGCATCAAAAAATAACAACAGTTCGAACTGCGCCAAGGCCGCACCAAGATTACGGGCTTTACTGACTCTGAAGCCTTGGTCTTCCTGGTACACATACTGAATATGAAGCCGATGTTGATAGCTGGCGACCAGTTGTTCCGTGTCGTCGGTTGAACCATCGTCTGCGACTATCACCTGGTACCGGCTTGCTGGCAAGGTTTGCTGGCAAAGCGACTCCAGGGTTCGTCGCAAATTATCCCGATAGTTGTAAGTTGGCACTACAACACTAATTCCTTCTTTGAGATACGACATGTTTCCTCCTTTAATATCCATTGCCTCCAATCAGGCAGGGCGAGTATATGGATCCTGTTATAAAGAAGTGTCAAACAGTGGCTGATAAATTTTTGATAATTAATTGACTACTATTTTTTTTGAATGGTTATGTTTGTATATTCTATTTTTCATTCAATGGTTTACTGTTTTTTTTTAGTGATTAAATGGTTTTTTATATAGCGAAGAAATTCGCAGTGTCACACTAAGTTGTTGTCTGAGGTAAGGGCTGAAACCTATTTGACATACAAGATGTTTTTTGACTGAATTTAAACAATAGTTGGTACTTTTGAATTGTTTTTGTTGTAAGTGATTGGTTGGTATCAACTTTTTTGTTGTGCTTTATGTGTGCTCAACTCGAAAATTTTGTTGACAATGAGTTGGGCGCGAAATAGGCTATAAAAGAAACAGCTGACAGCGCTGTCATTTTGTTGGATCTATTAATTGTAATAGAGATTTAATATTCGAAGGATTGATTTTATGCAAAGCCAGTCATCGCTGGAGCAAAATAGGTCAAATGAAAAATCGTTTGATATCTTTAATAAAGAAGTCATCTGTCTTTTTATTTACGCGAGTAGCTGTGCTGCTGTAAATCCGTATAAAAATATATTTGGTGTCAAAGTTGTAGGTCTTGCGGAAGAATATTATGGATTGGTTATGTTCGCCTCTGGGCTTATGGTCACTCTATTAAGTATTGTTTTTGGTGTAAGATCTGATAAGCATGGCTCTTTTTCAAAGATTATTATTTTTTGTTGCTGCTGTGGTGTGCTGGGTAATCTGGCCGTATTTTTTTGGTCCAGTGCCACCATTTACTTTGTCGCAAATTGCTTGTTACTTCCGACCTTTTATTGTGTTAACTCGCTGATATATGGGCTTTCTGCCGCAAAAAATAGTGGCGATAATGAAGTAACTCGACTGAAGTCAAATGCTTTTATGCGCTCTGCTTATTCGCTTGCATACGTGATGACATTAGGCTTGATCGGTGTGATGGCATTAGCGAAAGACGAGTTGCGTTATTTGTGGTTGTATTCAGCTGTTTTAGCCGCGAGCATATTATTTGTTTTCATTTTCTCTAAATTATCACAAAAAGAAATAAATCTTACATCATCTACTTATTCAATAAAGAGTTTCTTTAACGCCAGTAATTCAATTAAAATATTTTCTGTATCTATGATGACTAGTTTGCTATTTACATTGGATGCTGCTGCGCCATTGTTTATTATTGATCAGCTGAAAAGTGGTTATTCAAGTGTTGGTGTATTTGAAGCATCTATCGCGTTGCTCGAGGTTTTTTTTATATTTTTCTGGCTGAAGTTATCTTATCGGTATTTAACATCAAATATTATTGTGGTTGGTTCGTTGGTGTTTGCATTAGGTTTGGTTTTGTTGGGTTTTACGAAAGATATGACTGAGTTATATATGGTGATCCCGATTCTGGCCCTAGGTGCATCTTGTTTAATTAGTCTGCCTATCAGTTATTTTCAGGCTTTGGCTCCGGATAAACCTGGTTTAGGTGGTTCATTGATTACAGTCAACTTTTTTGTTTCATCAACAATATCATCAGTTATATATTATTTCGGATTTTATTGGTCGGGTTTGCAAGGTTATATTTGGGCATCAGTATTTGTTGCCTTAGTTGGAACTATGGTGTTACTCAGGGATAAACAGCATCGAGCTGAATAAACGCAGCTGGCTGCTTAGATGATTACAATGATAAGGAGTATCAAAGTGAACAGAGTTGCAGTTGTTGGGGGTGGACTTTCGGGCCTTGAGTTTGCATTGCAAGCGGCACGAAACGGTATTGCCAGTACAATTTTTGAAGCTGGCTCAGCTAAACGCCAGCATCACGTGCATTTTGACCCACAAGAGTATGAGGGGGATGCGAAATCAAGAAGTTGGCAACATGACGGGCAATGGGCTGCTGATGCCGGTATTGCACTGCGCTTAGGCGGCAGATCCTTATGTTATCACGGTGTGATGTTACCGCTAGAAACCACCGCTCTGCAAGACTGGCCTTTGGTGTGGCAACAAAGGCTGCAAGGTGAACAAGGGTTATATCAACAAGTTCAGCATGCGCTGATGCCTGATTATCCGGAACTATCGCCGGTTGGTGCATGCCACCGGTTATTACAACATGTGCCACAAGCTGCTGCTTTAACGGCTGACGGCAAGTTTTATGCGTATAGTCCGTTATCTTATATTGCGCCGTATCTGGCCAATGGCATGATTTTGATTGAACAGCGCCAGATCAGCCGTGTTGAAGCCACGCCGGCTGGCCTTCATCTTTACGATACAGCGCAACAGCGCGTCCATGCCAGTGGTTTCAAGCACTGTGTATTAGCCGCATCAGCTATTGTTAACAGTCAAATCATCAGTCATTCGTTGCAAAGCGATATCAGCACCCAAGTCACGGATCATTTTTGTATCGGTATCATGCTTTGTTTGCCACCTGACGAGCCAATGGCATCATATCGTCATCAAATGTTATGGAATGGTTATGCCGCACAGCATGATCTCAACGCCAATTTTTTTGTGCAGGAAAGGCCTGCTAACAAGGCTGGTTTGCGGATCATCACCTTAATGGCGGTGGTTGAGCAGCATCCTGCACAGGCCGGTTTTAGTGTGTTGAAACATTATTATGAAGGCCAGCAGGTCTTTAGCGAAATTGAAACCATGATTTCAGCGCATGACCAACAGCAACTATTGGCAGTGGAACAACGTCTTGTGAGTTTTGCACAGGAGTTGTTTGGTTTTGAGCTGACTGAACTAAAAGAAAGCAGGGCCAGTTATTTGGCAGGCTGTGGCAAAGCGGGTCGTTGGGACAGTCGCTGGCTCGACTTTACTGAAGTCGCTAATCAACTGCAGCACTGCGTGGTGCCGAACCAATACGGTCGTTTTAGCTTTCCGTATGGTGGTTTTGAACATGAAAGTTGCACCCATCCAATGGCGGGCAATCAACTGACTGGATTGTCAGCTGAGCTGCAACTGCAAGCCTTACCTGGGGTGTTTGCTGTGGGCCCTGGGGCTTTTCCCCGTTTAGGCATTGCAAATCCGGCCTTAACGATTTGCGCATTATCCCGTTGGTTAGCAGAACATCTGCAGGAGCTTGAGTATGGAAACTAAGTTAGCGTTATTTGGTGGTGATCCGCTGGTGACAACCCCAGCACCCATCTGGCCCAGTTTTGACCTGAGAGTCCTGGAGGACATTAGCACGCTGTTGTTAAGTGGTCAGGTCAATTATTGGACTGGCTCGGTCGGCAAACAATTTGAACAGCAGTTAGCCAGTTATCTTGGTGATGGTTATGTCATCACCACGACCAACGGCACTTCGGCATTACATACCGCGTTGTCAGCCTTGGGCATAGGTTCAGGCGATGAAGTGATCTGCCCGGCGTACACTTTTATTGCAACGGCTTTTTCGGTGATGCAAGCCGGTGCCTTACCGATTTTTGCCGATGTCAATCAAAGCCATACCATAGATCCGGCCTCGATTGTTAGCCGCATCACGCCACGCACCAAAGCCATTGTGGTGGTTCATACCTACGGTGTGGTCGCGGATATGGCCGAGATTCTGCGGATAGCGGCAGAACATCAACTGCTGGTGATTGAAGACTGCGCTCAGGCGCTTGGGGCTGAGTTTCAGGGCAAAAAAGTCGGTACTTTGGGTGATGCCGGTTGCTTTAGTTTTTGTCAAAGTAAACATTTCACCACTGGCGGAGAAGGTGGTGCTGTATTTGTCGCCTCAGAAGATCTGGCCTGGAAATGCCGTTCATTCCGCGACCATGGGTATGATGTCGAAAAACGAATTGAATTAATGGAGTTGGAAGACAAGTTTTATTATATCCATCCACGCATCGGCTTTAACTACCGGATGACTGAAATGCAGTCAGCGATTGGCCTCAAAGAGTTGGCCCGTTTTGAAAAGTGGAACTTACCGTTACGGCGTAAAAATGGTCAAACCTTGCTGCGGGAATTACAACATCACCCATTTGTGCGACAGGTCCCGCTGGATGATCTCAATCGCAGCAACTCATATTGGTGGGCGCCATTGGGGCTGGATATGCAACAAGTCCGCTGTGATATCGACGAATTAGTGTTGGCGATTAATGCTGAAGGGGTACCAGCTTACACAGTGCCTTGGCCGGAAATTTATCGCGAAGAGGCTTTTACCAAACAGCAGGGATTTGGTCAGGCGAATTACCCCTTTGCCGACCCCGCGCACCAGTGCCCGGATTACACGCAGGTGCAATGTGAAGTGTCCCGGCAACTGGGTCAGCACACTGTTATTTTTCCAATGCATCCGGTGTTTAGCAGCGAGGATATCCGCAACTTCGCCGCCGCACTGGATAAAGTGTACCGCCATTTTAAAAAATGAAACCAAGTGCCAGTGGGAGCCGCGCTGTCCACTGGCACTGCCACTGTTGCTGCTTATACTGCTGCGGAAGCGCTCACGTTGATCTCTGGAGCCCCATAAAGGAAGTAGTTAACACAAATAGTGAAGTGAGAATGGAATATGCATGGCAGTTCCTGCACTGATCGCCTGTCAACTTTACCCTGTCGGTGCTTTTTCTAGCAAAACAGATCAACTTCCAAAGCCCCTTTTCAGTCATTGCCTGTAGAACCGAACAGTCCTCACCAGCAGGCTTACGATGTTGTAACTGCGCCTACATCGCTCATGGAAATCGAATCTCTACTACGAATGCCAAGCAGAGATCCGTTATTGCGATTTGCTCCGCCCCTCTTTTTCCATAGTTCTAAAGTAAGCGTAACTCGAACCCCACATTCCCCGTTTAGCTAAACCACCATACCCTGTT
>CAZGHW010000025.1:0-72061 GCA_964525695.1 uncultured Rheinheimera sp.
TAACATCAGTCTTGATGTCAAGCACCCCGAATATCGAACACATGATAAAAACTCCGTTAGATTTAATCCGAATAAAAACATTCAATTTGGCAGTATGTACGTCAAGACGTACTCACCTGACTCTGCCAGCTAGCGCAAAAATTGCAAGCCCTTTTTGCATTTTCGCTGAAGTAACTGCAACCGAAGGTTTTCAGGCCAGGAGACAAGCCAATGGCTGAAGTGACCACAAAAAACCAACCTGGACGTTTTACCGCGCCAGTCAGCTTTCAAGCTGAACTGTTGACCACCAATCCGTTGTTTGCTGATTTGTGTCAGTTATTTCCGTTCACGACTCTAGTGGACTTTCCAACGATTGCTGAGCTAAATCAGTGGTTTAAAATTCTTCAGCCTGAGGCTGTGCAACAATTTGTGGCCGATGAGGTCCTGGCTGCAGATGATCGATATTATGAAGTTTTTATCCATCAGACCGGACAAATTCCTACCCGAGCGCAAAATTGGCATGATTTGTTTGGTGCCTTGATTTGGTGTTTGTTCCCTAAAACTAAGACGCTGCTCAACCAGCTACATATGCAGGAAATCCAGCTGTATGGCCAGCAACAGCGCAGTAAGCTGCGCCATAAACTGACATTATTGGATGAATGTGGCGTGATCCTCGCTTACAGCCCAAACGCCACTGAGTTAGTCAATCAGTTACAACAGCACCAATGGCAGCCGGCTTTTGTGACAAAACGCGGCTGCTGGTTGTCCGTTGCTGGCCATGCTCAGACTGCTGCGGAACAGCTTGCCCAGGCACAAGTGCTGCCGATGATGTTTGGTCATGCCAACTATGAAATGGCTACCCAGCCTTTTATCGGCTTGACCGGCAAGTTAGTGGCATTGGCAGTGACGGCGGATTTTTGGCAACTGCCGCTCAGGCAGCGTTATGCCCAGATGGATAACAAGCTCAGTTTACAAATTGCCAACAGCGATTTTTTATTGCAAGCTGCACAATTAACGCCGTTGCCATTACTTGGAGTGCCAGGCTGGTACGCCGCCAATAGCGATGCCGATTTTTATCTTGATCAGCAATATTTCCGGCCTTTGCCATTGCACCGCAAGGCAGCCTTGCTGCTTAACAGGGAGTCAGAATGATCCAAATCCAACATTTGGCCAAAGCCTTCGCGCTGACCAAAGATCATAAATTATCCGACAGTGAAAAAGCCGATGTGCGCTTTGACGGCACTTTGTTTCACTCAGTGCGTGATGTCAGTTTTAATTGTGCTGCTGGCGAAGTACTGGGGTTATTAGGTCCAAACGGCGCTGGGAAAACCACCACCTTAAGAATGTTGTCGACCGCCTTGCAACCAGATCGGGGTTCGGTGTTGATTGATGGTAAAGATGTGCTGAAAAATCCATTGGAAGCGCGCAAAAGGTTAGGTTTTTTATCCAGCAGCACAGGCTTGTATGGCCGCTTGACGGCGCGGGAAAATATTGCCTATTTTGGCCGCTTACATGGCATGACAGAAGCGGCGCTCAACGAGCGCATTGATCAGTTATTTAGCTTGCTGTCGATGCATGAGTTTGCCAATCGCCGTGCCGACGATATGTCGACTGGGATGAAACAAAAAACTGCCATTGCCAGAGCCGTGGTCCATTCGCCCAAAGTGGTGGTGCTGGATGAACCGACCACCGGGCTCGATATTATGACAGTACAAACGGTGCTGGATTTTATTCAGTCACTCAAAGCGCAAGGAACGCCGGTGATATTTTCTACGCATCACTTGGATGAAGTGGCGGCTTTGTGTGATCGGGTGGTGGTGATCAACCAAGGCATCAGTGCTTTTGATGGCAGTCTGACGGCATTTCGACAGTTATCCGCCAGCGGTGATTTACGCCAGGCGTTTTTACAAACCTTAGCGCAGGAGCAGGCTTAAGATGTGGCAAGTGTATCTCAAAGAGTTAACAGAGCTGTTGCGCGATAAAAAAACGCTGATCTTTGTCATTTTATTGCCGGTACTGATTTTCCCCGTGCTGTTTGGCATCATGGGGCTGGTGATGTCCAATGTCAGCCGGCAGGCAGAAGCTGAAGAACATCGTTATGTGATTATCAATGCGGAAAAAGCACCGCAATTTGCTGACGCGCTGTTTTATCATAAAAACTTTAAAAAAATGACCACTGAGTTGCGGGATCCGGCAGCACTGAAACAAGCCATTCGCGACAATCAGTTTGATCTGGCGATTGTGATCCCCGCTGATTTTGATCCAGCAGCTGATAACTTACAGCAAAGCAAATGGCAGCTTATTCATAACAGTTCATCGCAATTGGATATGATTTCGAAACATTTCACTGAGTTGCTGCAAAAGTACAGCAAAAGCTTACAACAAGCGAAACTGACCGGCTTAGGCGTCAGCGTTGACAGTATTGCCGCCTTGCTGGAGCCGGTGGCGGTGGAAAAAATCAATACGGCTGAAAGCCGGGAAAATGTCGGTGAATTGATTGGCGGCTGGATTGCTTATTTGTTGGTGCCGCTCTGTCTGGCGGGAGCTTCTTACCCGGCGATGGATATTGGTGCCGGTGAAAAAGAGCGTGGCACGCTGGAGACACTGTTGATTTGTCCAATTGCCCGCACTGCCATTGTGCTGGGTAAATTTTTAACTGTGCTGACCACTGGTCTGGTGGCGGCGGCCATTACGGTGATAAGTTTTGGCGGCTGGGGTTATCTGATAGGTTCGTTGGCTGGGGTGGATATTGTAGAAAAAGCCATGTCGACTTTGGGCTTGTTAGATCTGGCGTTGATTTTGGCGCTGCTGATCCCATTAACCGCCACTCTGGCCGCAGTACTGCTTAGCTTGTCGATTTATGCCCGTAGTTATAAAGAAGCGCAAAATTATATTGGGCCGCTGACGATGGTAGTCTTTATGCCGCTGGTGGTGTCGATATTGCCTGGCATAGAACTGAACTGGAAACTGGCACTGGTGCCGGTCCTCAATGTGGCACTGGGGATTAAAGAGCTGGTCAAAGGCACCATTGACTACAGTTTGCTTGGGTTGATTTTACTCTCAACCTTGTTATTAGCTGGTGTCATGATTGCATTTTGTGTCAGTTGGTTCCAACGTGAAAAAGTGTTGTTTCGTTAAAGGGGGATGTGATGCGTGCTCAGAACTTGGCGGTGGATATTGGGTACCCTGATGTCTGCTGAACTATTTCGTGCTGTGGTCAATCCATATGCTGGCTGTTACCTCGGGCCGGAGCAGCTACTCCCACTGTTGCAATCGATGGATAGCGCCAGTGCCGTGACGCTCTTTAGTCAAAAATTGCAGGCTTCGGTCGCGGCCTGGCAGCCTTTGTATCAGCTGGTGTGGCTCGAATTGCCCGCCAGTGCTGCGGTGCTGATCCCAGTCGCGTTGGCACAAGGTTTTGAATTTCATCATTGCCAGCCACAGCAGTTGATGCTGGTGAAAAAGTTACAGCCACAGGCTTATTTGCCGTTGGCTGCCACCCACAGTGTCGGTGTTGGTGGTTTAGTTTGGTCCGGTGATCGCGAGCACAGGGGGCAGGTTCTGATGGTGCAAGAGCAGCCGTTGCCCGGACAAGCGGCTGGTTATTATAAATTACCTGGCGGTATGGTGGAGCCGAAAGAAAATTTGGTGCAGGCGCTCCAGCGTGAAGTGTTGGAAGAAACCGGTGTCAGCGCTGAATTTGCCGGTGTGCTGGGACTGCGGCATCATCATCAGGGCCAGTTTGGTGCGTCCAATCTGTACCTGGTTGCTGTGTTATATGCCGGTTCGCCAGGCGGACTGCCCCCGTTAGCGCCGCAGGCGGCGGAAATAGCCAGTGCGCGCTGGTTTTGGCCTGAGGATTATCTGGCAGATGACCAAGCACATCCTTACAATAAGTTATTGCTCAGTAGGGCGTTAGCGGCACCGCTCTGGTTTGATACCAAAATTGCCAGTTACCGGGCCCGTCACGACGATTACGAGATTTTTATTGCTGCCGCAGCCGACTAGCCGCGCTCAAGGCTGCAATTCTCTTAACGACTTTTGTCATGTAAATGCCACCTAAAGCCCCGATACTGCCAGCAGAAATATGGATGTCGCCATGGTCTCTATCGGCAAAGGCTGCTGTATCAAAGGTGCTGTGATGAAACAACAAATATTATGCCTGATGTTATTGCTAAGCCTGTTGTTACCGCAAACTGCAGCGGCTGAATTATTAAGCGTCAGTGCCAGCCCCAGTCGGCAGTTATTGCAAGCGTTACAAAATTACGCTCAAAGGCATCACCAGTATCGCTCCGATCAACAGCAATATCACCAGGCAGATTATTGGCAGGCTAGTCTGGAAGGTGATTGCGAGGATTATGCGCTCTGGTTACAGCAAAAGTTGCTGCGACTGGCGGTGCCAAGTGAACTGGTTTGGGTTTGGCGTCAAGGCCAGAGTCATATGGTATTACTGGTGGCTGATCAGTATCTGCTGGATAATTTGCAACCCCGGGTGCTGTTGCTTGCCGATGCTAAAGCGCAGCACACTTACCAGCGGGTGTTTGGGAAGTGGCAGCTGCAGCATGGCCAACAGGTCTTTGTGGCGCAGTCAGAGTTATAGCGCAGTCTTTTCCATATGCTGCTGGTATAAAAAGGGGGTAAATAACTGAACCGGATTGGCAAACCCGGACCTGCATCTTGCATGCTTGAGTTCAAGATGACGTTGGGCCTGCTGCGCCAGTTGCATCTGGCTAAATTGCTGTAATCTTTCCTTGGCATTGGCATTGGCATTGGCGGCTTGTAACTGATGAAATTTCAGTTCAGTGCGTTTGAGCTCCAGTTGCGATACCACAGCGCGTTTTTGCAATTCCAGATGAACATTCAGTTCCAGTGCTGCTGCAGCTTGGGCAGCGGTGCGCTCAGACAGCTGATCCTGTTGCAGCAGGATGGTTTCGGGTTGAACTTCTGCCCTAGGGCATTGCAGCAAGGAAGTGACAGTGGCAGGGACCGGGCTCGTTCACAGGCGCTGTTGCTGGCTAATCAGCTCGCCGCTGACGTTGCTTTGTTGCATAAAAGGCCCTTGCTGCACAGTGAGCAACTGAGCGGCTTGATAACTGAGCACCGGCGCACCCAGTGTGTGCCAGAGCAAGAGTGCCAGTGGCAGTAACAACAGCCAGCGCCAATGACGCAACCAACGGTGGTAAAAAGGCTGTGGGGGTAACAAAATATCCAATCTTAACCTCAACATCTCTTACAGGAGGCCAGGCTAATTGAAGTTTTGTGCCACAATTTTTAGTGTTAAAAATCAGATGGATATATATTGACGGCCGAAGTGAATACTAAAAGCGCGCCGTGTGGCGCGCGATTTCGCGCAGCAGGTTGGGTTGCGGTCATGATGGTTCAGACTCGCGCTGCCTCAGCACACCCGACCGGCAATAGACACAGGTTTGACCATCAGCATGGCGCGTTGACCAATCGCAACATTGGCGTTGGGGAAAATAATGGCTTCACCGGGTTGTTCGACCCGATATTCGATATGGCCATCCTTCGCCAGCAGTGTCCCCAGCGGCAGTTGCGTAAAGTTTTCAATCGAAGCAGCAAAACAAAGTTCAAAAGCATCGGTTTGTTTGTTGATGGAGCGATAGACTTCGAACAGCTGAAAATCGCTTTCGACAAAGGGCTTTAATTGCAATGGACCGCCGCTGATCAGCGCCCTTAAGGTGTGGATCACGGCGCTAAACCGGCTCATATCGTTTTGGCCCATTGGTTGTACTTTGCCAAGCTCCAGTGTAAAAGCAGCAGCGCCGTGGGTCTGGGCGGCGTAATAACTGAAGGTGGTGGCCGGGCTTTGCATCAATAAAAAGGTCTGAATGTCACAAGCGGCCAGCAGGCTAAATTGCGCTGCCGACCAAGGCTTGCCATGCAAAAAAGGGTACACCGCAAACTTCTCAAATTGTGAGCCACGAATGGCGGTGTGTAAATCGTATAAACAGCGTTGTCGGCCTACAGGCACCGCCTGATAAAACCGACTGACGTATTGTTCCAGCCTGGCGCAGCGGACCTTTTCAAAGGTTTCTGCTGTGGTGCTGATGCTCGGATCGCTGATCCCATGGCTGCCACTGAAAAAACGGTTCATGTTGTCAAACAGTTCGCGTTTGGCCGCTTTGATTGCCGGTGGGTTACCGAATAAAAATAACACCCGCTCGGTCAGCAACAACTGACCGGTTAAAATGTCTTGCAGCAGGGCAGCGCAGATTTCAATCGGCGCGGTTTCATTGCCATGCACGCCTGAACTTAACACTATGTCTTGCTGGCCAAACCTGGTTGGGGTCAGGCAAATGACACCTGTATCCCAAATGTCAACCAAGGTACCATTGTCAAGCTGCCAACTGGTGGCTGGCACTTGATAAGGCTGCGCCAATGTCCAGGCCAGAAAATCGCCGTCTACGGCTAATGCTGCTGGCGGGTTGATTGCTGAGACAGAGGAAAAAACGCGCATGATGATTCCTTCAAAGCAGAGTCCGGCAACTGTGCCGGTTGGCAGCACTGGAAGTGGCTACTATGTTGTGTGGTTGGTGGCAGTGTAGCCTGTCAGGCGGAAAAAATTAACCCCGAACTAGTATGCTAAATAAAAAAGCAGGGCATTTGACAAGTTGCGTTGTGAGCTGTAGCGCTGACTGAATCTAAGGTACAGAGGAATGATGGTGATATTGCAACAACTAGTCTTTGCTATGCTTTTGCTTACTGGCAGCTATTTAGTGAGATGGACTTATTAAGAACAATTACTGTTGTTTATTGTGGTTGGTTTGTGAGGTGCTTTCGTCAAGAGACTTTAGGTACTTGAGTCATTAACTTCAGCGAGAACCCAAGACCCACCCTCAAATATAAATTTCAATTTGACGTTGATTCCGTTTTCAGACCCTGCCAGTTCAACAATAGCGGTGTTATTAACAATTTCTGGGCGCTTATCAGAGTAAATAACCATATCGTAGTTTTCTTTAAACCGAGAAGTATCAACGAATGGTTTATATGTCTCTTTAGCTAGAAACTCAATTAATTCGCCAGTTTCATCAACACTGATTTTTTTCAAAGGAAATTTTACATGTTGCACTTGGAACTTAGGGTCTGTATAAAACTGTCGGATAAAAAACCTAAAGTTGTCGAATGTGGGCTGCTCATCGACAACATTCGAATTATCTGCGTATTGCGCCTGAACTGGGATACAAATCATTCCAAAGAGTATCAAAGATAGACTGAAGCCAATTGTTTTGTTCATATAAATGTCCTTACTAAAATATCCCTAATTATTAACGCCTTAGTGACTTACACTATTGTCAATAGAAGTCAATAAATCAAGCAGTCTGAATCGCCAATTATTCACACAGAGGCTGTTCAGTGAGCACCTGCCGTTCAGAAAGGTAAGAGCACTCACATAGGTTTTCATAGCAGAGATATACTTAGAATCTTTCTTATCTTCTGCCCATAACGTCCACTCATCGGCTAACTCTTTGGTTGTTGGCTGGAACTTATCGGGAATCTTGCCTGTCATTGCTGCGCGCCATCCTGCGTGAACCGTTGGATTCTTCTTGTCGTCAGGGTTTGTTACGATGGCCATAACGTCAGCTATTTCTATTGAATGAGGTTCATTCTCACGCTCTAAGCGCTCACGTCGCCAAGGCGTGTAGTCGTAATAAAACTTAGCCTTTTCAGCGTTGCCTTGCTTAGCGTAATGCAGCTCCATATCAATGTCAGCGTTTTTCTTGTTACGCTTGATGATTGGTTCATTGTAACTGTGCGTATGTAGCGTGTACTGAATGTAGTCTGAGTCGTACTTATCACGCAGCTGGACGGGAGTTTTTCGTCTATAGAGCCATAAACCTGACGAAGCTTGTTTCAGATACTTTTTATCCATTCTAATATCAACATATCAACATATCAACATATCAACATATCAACATATCAACATATCAACGATAAAGATGAAGTGAAATTAAGCTGAAAGTGACACAGAAGGTGACCCAAACCAGATGTTGCAGCTAAATAAGATGGATATATTCTTAGGTCTGATGCCCTGGAAGTCAATAGGGATAAGGCTTTGGAGAAAATTGGTCGGTACGGCGGGATTCGAACCCACGACCCCTGACACCCCATGACAGTGCGCTACCAAGCTGCGCTACGTACCGACGTGGCCTTATCATAATGCTTTTCACTGTGATTGCAACGGCACATTGGTACAGAACTGGTTGACTGCGCTTTTTTTAAGCGTTTATTTAAAAATAACAGCAGTTTAGTGACTTCAGATCGGCTACATTACATCTTTGATTTAACCATCTGGCCATCCGCCGCATGCAAAATAGTCATGGTGTCGGCGCTTAGTGCCGCCCCTTGGCAATGCTTTGCCAGCTGCGCCTATCACGCTGCGGTATTTTAGTTGCCCAGCGGCCTTGGTTGTGCTGGATCAGCCGTTAGTTCCGGAGTTGTGTTGATGTGGATTTTATTTACCCTGTTGGCCGCTTTTATGCAGGCTTGGCGCAATGCTTTTCAAAAGCAGTTGTCGGTCGATGTACCGGTGTTGGGGGTGACGCTGGCGCGGTTTCTGTATGCCAGTCCACTGGCAGCTTTGTATCTATGGCTGCTCTATCTTGACCCTGAGGCGCAACTGCCGGCTTTTTCTGGCCAGTTTTATGCTTATGTGGTGGCTGCATCCGGCATGCAAATCCTAGCGACGGCATTGATGGTGGTGCTGTTTAAGCAAAAAAACTATGCCATTGGCGTTGGACTGGCCAAAAGTGAAGCTATTTTCGCCGCCGTGCTGGGAGTGGCGTTTTTTGCCAGTAGTTTAACGCTGCTGGGCTGGTTTGGCGTCTTGATTGGCGCTGTCGCAGTGTTTTTACTCAGTGGTGTGCGTAGCATCCGCAGTTTGAACTGGTCTACAGTGCTAATTGGTTCTGCGTCCGGTTTGGCATTTGCACTGACGTCGTTATGGGTGCGAGAGGCCAGTCTGGCGCTTGGTTTGCCTTTTCCTTATGGCGCGGCCTGGGTGCTGCTGTGTGTGATCAGCCTGCAAACCTTGCTGTTGCTGGCTTATTTACTGCTCAAAGACCGGGCAACCTTATTGGCCTTGTGGGCGCGCCCCCGGTTGACCTTATTGACCAGTGTCAGTAGTTGTCTTGGCTCCCTTGGCTGGTTTACCGCCATGAGTCTGGAAATAGTGCCGCTGGTCAAAACGCTCGGTCAGATTGAAGTATTGTTTACCTTGCTCATTTCGGTATTTTTCTTTGGTGAACGACTGAAAAAACAAGACTACCTTGGGCTGGCCTTGATTATGCTGGCAGCTGTGCTGGTGATGTGGGCCTAAACATAGCTCGGCTGCTTGTGCAATGACTGTCGCAATGCCAGTAACAAGGCACAGCCAATGTGTCGATGTCTCCGATTTTCAAGCGAACGCTATTTAATGCTTACCATGGAGCAAAGGGGACTCTTGAGCTTATCAAAACAATAGCCAGAGTCCCCGCATTTTTTACGCAAATGCATTAGAAGCGGCGGCGATGAAGCAACAGGAGAAAGAGAAATCCTAAAGTTAGGATGCCAGAAGTTGCTGGCGCACTGACAGGAACTGGAGTGCTGTTATTCGCCGTACGGACTAAGGCAATACCATACTGAGAGTTCTGATAATCGGAATAGTCCTGTTCTTGCATGAATTTGAGTAGGTAAGTGTCGGTATAAACCCAATAATCACCATTAAAGCGAGAGTTATCTTCAAACAGAGTGAAGGTGCTATGGATGGAGGTGTCAGTTTTTTTACCGAAAATTGCCCCTGTACTGACAAAACTATCTTTTCCGGGCAAGCAATCCTTGGGTTTAAATTCACAATCGGCGCTGTAAGTGAATCCAAACAGTTTGATAAGCTGATTGGTGGCAGACTCTTCATCCTGATCCCAAGGAGTGATCAGATGAAGATCATCTGGCGTGGTCCAGTCATCATCGGTTAACTTGAACTGATTGAGCATAGTGCCAAATTGCAATTCAGTCGCAAGTTGCCAGCCGCCATTGGCAGGACTGCCATAAGCCGCAAGTGCTTGGTTGACAGTCATAGAGTTGGTTAGATCCCACTTGAGCCATTCAAGTCCGCCTCCGCTGATAATATTGCTAGCACTATCACGTTTAAAGCCATTGTATTCTATCAGTGCCGCATGCCCAGTTTGAATCGTCAGACATAATAATGCGGCGCAAGCCATTTTTTTTAGCATTTGCTGGTTCCTTCCAGTGAAGATTAATGTAGCAAGTTGACTGTAACTTTTAGTGTTGATGTTTTTATCGCCAATCAGTTTGTAGTATTAACACAATTTTGATGAAAAAAACCAGCAAGCGATCAAACTGTGCGTGAATAGTTAGATATTTTTATGATGAGCTGGCCGAAACTTCAAACTCTTCAGTGTATGTTACGCGTGGAATACAGTTCGTTATGCGGTTTCACACCGTGACAACTTCACTGCCAGCATAGTCAGAATGTTTATGCAGCTACAGTTCAGAAATCATTCAGATTTGACATGTCATGTTGATGGCGTTCTGTTAAACGGCAACCCAGTATCACTTTTATCCACTAATGTGTTTTTGTGGCAGCAGACTGCCAACGGAACAGTTTGAAGGGTATGCTGCCAAACATCTGACCAGTTGAACGGCATCAACAGCCTAAGATAAGTCTCAAATTAACTATTCAATTACAAGGAATTAAAATGAAAGCAGCCTGGTTGATCGTGGCGACCTTATGCTCACAGCTCACTTATGCGCAAGTGACAGCGGACAAAACCAGCATTGAATTATTGCTGGCCCAAGAGCAATACAGCAAGGTCATTCGCGCTGTGGAGCAACAGCCGGATTATGCGGAAAATGCGGACTGGCAAGAGCTACAGACGCGAGCCTTAATGGGGTTGCAAAAAAATGAAGATGCCGAAGACTTCATCAGCAAAGCATTGCAGCAGTTTCCAAAGCAGGCTGAGCTTTATCATCTGGCGGCAATGAATAAATTTGCGCTGGCAGAGCAGGTCAGTATTTTCTCGGCGCCTGGTTATGCCAAAGATGGCTTGGCGCTATTAAAACAAGCGGTGCAACTGGCGCCTGAGCAGGCGAGTTTTCAACTCAGCCTGCTGGGATTTTATCTGCAAGCGCCTGCTATTGTCGGCGGTGATGAAAAACTGGCCAGACAAATGGCTGCCGATTTACAACAAGCCGCCGCTGCGCAAAAGGCCGATCCGGTGGATGCGGCGATAGCGCAAAGCATGGTGCTGCAGAGCGCTGAAAAAACTGCGGCAGCGCTGCAACTACTTGATACGCAACTGCAACAAACGCCACAAAATGTGCGTCTATTGGTGCAAAAAGCCAATTTACTCCGCAGTGATAAGCAAGACGCCGTCGCGTTGCCACTTTACCAGCAGGCGGTGTTATTGGCGGAAAAACCTGCAGCTCAACATCAGTATTTGTATCAGATTGGTCGAATAGTGGCGTTGACAGGTCAGGATATAGCTGTCGGTAAAGCGGCACTGCAACAAGTGATAGCGTTTTATCAGCAAGGTGAAGGTCAATCGTTACACTGGGCCAGACTGAAACTGGCGCAGATCCATCTGGCAGATCAAAACATCAGCTCGGCGCAACAATTGTTGCAACCGTTGCTGGCCTTAGCATCACCTTCTGACCGATTAGCCGCAGAGATATCGACCCTGCACAAACAATTGAAAAAAACTAAGCAGAAAACCAGTTAGCCAATCAGGGATCAGGCAGGCTGAATCATCTGCCTGCTGGCTGTGAAGTGTTTGACGCCAAACGTTGGCCAGCCCAGACGCTTCACACCGTGATAAGTCCGACTTGCAGTTAACGCAAATTAAATCAGTAGGTTATTGTTATCAATCCAGCGGCCGGCATCATATCTTAAGCCTGATTGTTCTTCTTTTGAGAGTCGTCTGATGCTTTAGCTTGGCCGTGATGCAGCTACGATGCAGTGAAATAGTCCAAACAGATCCGATGAGTCGCTATCAACTGCTATCTGCCTTCGCGCGGCAACAGCAGTTTTTATGGAGCACTTGGTGATTTATGGATAAATATTAAACTAATCATATAGATAATAACATGGCTGCCAGTGGGCTGGCGCGGTATCAACCACAACTGTCCGCAAAAATACACAGCGTTTACTGGGTTATCTGCTAACTTTTAATCGGTAAGCGGGTTGCAATGCAGTTTACGTAAAGGTAAAGTTGGCCAGCATTTTAAAAACAACAGCAGCAGGGTGTTCAGAACGCTGTTTTGTTGACGCCAACGTCAAGTACAATAATAAGCGCAACAGATTTTCAGACAGTGCTGACCCCGACGGGGAGAAGCTGCGGTGTCGGCAACAAGTGACCATCCGAGTTACGCTGTCACCGCAGCCTGGTTCAATTTCATGGTAAAGCAGGCAAACAACCAAGGTCCGCGTTACCCGAAACCTAAAGAGAGACCTATGACCAACCCTAACAACGCCACCATTTCGACTGTCCATACAGCCGGATTTACCAGTGGGCACGCGTTACAAATTCCAACCCTACGCATTTTACAGGACGATGGCAGCATTTATCCGGGGGCCACTGCGCCAGAGCTGGACCAAGCCACAGCACTGAAAATGTACCAGAGCATGACTTTTATCCGGGTGCTGGATGAGCGGATGTTAGCCGCGCAGCGCCAGGGCCGGATCAGCTTTTATATGCAGTGCCTGGGGGAAGAAGCGGCGACAGTCGGCAGTGCTGCGGCACTGGATGATCAGGATATGATCATGGCGCAGTACCGTGAACAAGGGGCGTTGCGGTATCGTGGTTTTACACTGGAACAGTTTATGAATCAGCTGTTTTCCAACGAAAAAGATTTAGGCAAAGGCCGGCAGATGCCGGTGCACTACGGTAGCAACGACATTTATTACATGACCATTTCCAGCCCGCTGGGAACTCAGATCCCGCAAGCGGCAGGTTATGCTTATGCGCAGAAACTGCGTGGTCTGAGCAATGTCACTATTTGTTATTTTGGTGAAGGCGCCGCTTCTGAAGGTGACTTCCACGCCGGTTTAAATATGGCCGCAGTGCACAAAGCGCCGGTATTATTCTTCTGTCGTAACAATGGTTATGCCATTTCAACCCCTGCCAATGAGCAGTTTAAAGGCGATGGTATTGCTTGTCGTGCCGTCGGTTATGGCATGAAATCCATTCGGGTCGATGGTGCCGACATTCTGGCAGTGTATCAGGCCACCAAGATGGCGCGCGATCATGCGTTGGCGACCAATGAGCCGGTGCTGCTGGAATCTATTGCCTACCGCTTAGGCGCGCATTCGTCCTCAGACGATCCAAGTGGTTATCGCAGCAAAGAAGAAGAAGAACAATGGCGCAAAAACGATCCGATCGCTCGTTTTCGCTTGTGGTTATTGGCCAAAGGCTGGTTGGATGATGTCGCTGATAAAGCCCAATTGGAAGCCTTGCGCCAAGAAATACTGGATGCATTAAAAGTGGCGGAAAAAGTGGCCAAACCAGGCATCGAACATTTAATTTCCGATGTTTACGCTGAACCTATCCCTGAACTGGAACGCCAGTTGGCGGAGCTGAAAGACCATATCCGGAAATACCCGGATGCTTATCCAATCACGTCAGGGAGAATGTCATAATGGCGAAAATGAATATGTTACAGGCCATTAATAACGCCCTTGATCTGGCGATGGCCAAAGACAGCACTGTGGTCTGTTTTGGTGAAGATGTCGGCCATTTTGGCGGTGTCTTTCGTGCCACCTCTAAACTGCAGGAAAAGTACGGCAAAGACCGCTGCTTTAATACGCCGTTAACTGAACAGGGTATTGCCGGTTTTGCCAATGGTATGGCCGCCCAAGGCATGAAACCTGTTGCTGAAATTCAGTTTGCCGATTATATCTTTCCGGCCTTTGACCAAATCGTCAATGAAACCGCCAAATTCCGGTACCGTTCAGGTAATGAATTTAATGTCGGTGGCCTGGTGTTCCGCACGCCTTATGGCGGTGGTATTGCTGGTGGTCATTATCATAGCCAGTCTCCGGAAGCATATTTTGCCCATACCCCTGGTTTAAAAATTGCCGTGCCGCGGGATCCATACCAAGCCAAAGGTTTGTTGCTGGCCTCGATTGCCTCTGAAGATCCGGTGATATTCTTTGAGCCGAAGAAGTTATATCGCGCTTCCACCGGTGAAGTGCCGGAAGAGTACTACGAAATTCCACTCGGCGTCGCCGAAGTGATGAAAACCGGTACTGATGTCACAGTGCTGGCCTGGGGCGCGCAGATTGAAATTTGCCAAAAAGCCATTGAAATGGCCGAAGCTGAAGGCATCTCCTGCGAACTGATTGACCTGCGCAGCATACTGCCATGGGATGTTGACACAGTCGCAGCCTCTGTCACCAAAACCGGCCGGCTGGTGATTAACCATGAAGCGCCGCTGACCGGCGGTTTTGCCGGTGAAATTGCGGCCACTATTCAGCAACGTTGTTTCTTGCATCTGGAAAGCCCAATCGCCCGGGTGTGTGGCATGGATACGCCGTATCCACTGGCACTGGAACGGGAATATGTGGCGGATCATTTAAAAACCTTTGAAGCCATCAAAGCTTCAGTCCAGTTCTGAGCGCGTGTGGCGAGGCTATGATGAAAAAAGATTTTATTCTGCCGGATATCGGTGAAGGTATTGTCGAATGTGAACTGGTCGAATGGCTGGTGAAAGAGGGCGATACCATTGTCGAAGATCAGCCGGTTTGTGATGTGATGACCGATAAGGCGCTGGTGCAAATTCCAGCTATTTTTAACGGTGTGGTCACCAAGCTGTATTATGCCAAAGGTGACATTGCCAAAGTGCATGCGCCTTTGTTTGAGATGGCGGTGACAGGTGAAGCGGCTGAGACGGCGATTGCTGCGCCTGCGGCGCCAACGCCCGTTGCCGTGACTGGCACTGTGGTTGAAGATTTCCTGCTGCCGGATATCGGTGAAGGGATTGTTGAATGTGAAGTGGTCGACTGGCTGGTGAAAGAAGGCGACATGATCGCTGAAGATCAGCCCATTTGTGATGTGATGACTGACAAAGCCTTGGTGCAAATTCCAGCCAAATACGCTGGCAAAGTGTTGAAGCTCTATACCGCCAAAGGCGATATTGCCAAGGTGCATGCGCCACTGTTCGCGATTGAACGCCAGGCGGAAGCCGGTGTTGTCAGCACGACTGCCGCTGCGGTGGCAGCGCCCGCAGCTGCTGTCACAGTAGCGACAGCGCCAACTGCAGCTATGGTGGCAGCTGGTTCGCATAAAGCGGTGGCCAGCCCGGCGGTACGTCGGTTAGCTCGGGAGCTGAATATCGACCTGACCCAGGTGCCTGGCTCTGGTGCCAAAGGTCGGGTTTATAAAGAAGATGTGCAGAAATTTGTCGCTGCGCCTGCGACTGCGGCCAAAGCGGCTTGTGCTGTCGCTGCTGCTGGCAAAGCTGCTACTGTGGCTGTCAGTGCCAGCACGGATGGCGGCCGTCGGGTTGAACCTATCAAAGGTATCAAAGCTGCGATGGCGCGGCAGATGGCAGAATCTGTCGCCACAATTCCGCACTTTACCTACTGCGAAGAGATTGATTTAACTGAGTTGATCGCACTGCGGTTAAGTTTAAAAGACGGTCTGGCCAAGCAGGGCGTCAAGCTGACCATGATGCCGTTTTTTATGAAAGCGATGTCACTGGCGCTGAACGAATTCCCGATTTTGAACAGCCAGGTCAATGCCGATTGCAGCGAAATTACTTATTTTACCGATCACAACATTGGTATTGCAGTGGATTCGAAAGTCGGGCTGTTAGTGCCGAATATCAAAGGTTGCCAGCATAAGTCTATTGTGGATATCGCCAATGATCTGACCAAACTGACTGATTTGGCGCGGGAAGGCCGCGTGAGTCCAGCTGATTTAAAAGGCGGGACTATCACGATTTCCAATATTGGTGCCATTGGCGGCACTGTGGCGACGCCAATCATCAATAAACCGGAAGTGGCGATAGTGGCGCTGGGTAAAGTGCAGCAATTACCAAGGTTTGACAGCAAAGGCCATGTGGTGGCGCGATCCATCATGCAAATCAGCTGGTCGGGCGATCACCGGGTGATTGATGGCGGTACTATTGCCCGCTTTACCAATCTGTGGAAAAAATATCTGGAAGAGCCAAGCAGCATGCTGATCGCAATGCGTTAATTCATTGCTGCTTGCTTGAACAAAGCCGCCCGCTTATCCGCTGGCGGCTTTTTTATCCTGCCCTGTTACTCCATTTCAACCTACCGTTCAGACTTTTGAACACATCTTGAACTGTCAGTATCCACTGTCAGTATCCACTGTCAGGATCAGGCACGACCTGTCCCGGCACAGCTGTTTTATTTGTTGGGTAGGGTGGCCCTGTGACGAGGCGCAGCCTGTTGCTGTTTCACGTGCTGCATCAGCTCGATAAAAGGCGCAGTCCAGTATTGCGGATGGGCTAAAAGGAAATCGACCAATTGTTGATGAGCCTCGGCGCTGACACTCAAATGATCGCCACCGACGCCGTGAAAGGTAAAATTCACCATGCCACCAGCAGCGCCTGCTTGTTTGACCAAGGCAATAAGTTCGCTGCCGCTGATATTGTATGGTGTTAGTACCGGCACCTGATAAGGGTCGAGCTGATACATATCTGTGATCACCCCACCAACTACAGCTTTGATAGCGATAAAGTCAGTGTGTATCAGCGGTAGATAAGGCACACCCTGTGCGAGCGGATCGGTACATGGTGCCGTATAAGTGCGGGCCGTTTTGCCGTCAATCGCATGCAAAAAGGCATTACCAAGCCGGATCTCATCCACTAATTTGGCGACTGGTGTGGTCTCCAAATCGTGCTGCGGTGATACCCAATCCCGCCCTGGCTTAGCGCGGCTGCACTGATGGAACAGACTATGATTCCCCAGCTCATGCCCCGCAGCTGCGACTGCGCGCCAGTCAGCCAGTCGAGTTGTCAGAGTTGGAGCCGATAAGGGTAAATAAAAGCTTGCTTTCAGGCCAGCTTTGTTAAGCTGAGGCACGGCAATATCAAGCTGCGATGGCAGCCCATCATCATACGCCAAACTGACGGCGGCAATTTTTCCCTCTGGCCATGGAAAAGTGGCACTGGCCTGTGAAGCAAGCATGGTTTGTGAGAGTAGCAGCAACATGATGACTAACTGTTGGGGTACGCGGTAGCTCTGAAAATAAAACATAATAGTACCTATTTGGCATCCACCTGATACTGTCGGCTGCTCAGCGCTAACATGGCAATGCACCAATATCAGAGACGATGGGATCACTGCGAATCTTCATTTGCTTTGTTTAACATGCGCCGGGCTCTGATTACAACAAGATCTAATACGATTGACCAGTGCTGTATGACAGCGACAATGTGTTTGAACTACCAGAGTACTCCGAACCTTGTGGTGATGGAACCCAAGGCTAAACCGGGCGCTTATATCTGGCATTGGTTGTGGAAAGTATCAGACGAAACGTCGCGCACTGGGCTTGCAGTTATGCTGGATAAACAAACCGGCTGGTGTGATGCGGTTATGAAAAATTTGGCTGTTTTACCACTGAGTGTCGCTAGCAATTGGTTACCGCCCACTGGCGCCATCAACGGTTGATCTGCCGTAGACTTTTTATCACAACGAACCATCTGGATAAAACCGCTCTACGACAGAAGTGGCATTGGCATGGGTTGATTTTTAGGTTTCAATAGACTTTTCCTGACTTAAGCCGCAAAGAGGCAAGCAAGGTGCATGCAAAGCAACAACCGCAGTCGTTGGCAACCCCAGTTGTCAGCGGGACTGATTATTTACAAGTGATACTGGCCGGTATTGCTGCTTTGATCCTGACGGTGGGGTTTTCCCGTTTTGCTTACACGCCGTTATTACCGCTGATGCTGGCACAGACAGAGCTGACGAAAGCAGAAGGCAGTTGGCTGGCGACCTTTAATTATCTGGGTTACCTCAGCGGTGCTTTACTGGTGGCTGCCATCACCCAGCCGCAACTAAAATTCCGCTTATATCGGTTTTGTTTGTTGCTGGCGCTCGCCAGCACGCTTGGCATGGGACTCACTGAGCATTACTGGCTGTGGGCTGTCCTGAGGTTTGTTGGCGGCGTCAGCAGTGTGGCAGGCTTGTTACTGGCTTCTGCCTTCGTGTTGAGCTGGCTGGCTGAGCAGGGTTATCAAGCCAAACTCGGGCTGCATTTTATCGGCATTGGTGCTGGCATTGCGCTGCCGGGGTTATTCATCGGCGTCGCCAATCCATGGTTACAGTGGGATGGGTTCTGGCACTGGCTGGCCATCGGCGGTTTGTTATTTGCCGGGCCAGCCTGGTACTGGATGCCGCGACCAATCGTATTCACAGCTGGCCATATCAATGCTGTAGCCAGGCAACAAGATGCCGACCGAGCTTGGTTACGCTTTCTGTTGTTGGCGTATTTTTGTGCCGGTTTTGCTTTTGTCGTCAGTACCACTTTTGTCGTGGTTGAGCTGGAAAGTCTGCCACAATTTCAGCATCAGGGCGGCTGGATCTGGCTGGCGGTGGGTCTGGTGTGTGCGCCAGCAGCAGTGTGCTGGGATCTGCTAGCGGCAAAAACCGGTCTGATCATGGCCACGGTGCTGGCCTATACGTTACATCTTTGCGCTTGTGCATTACCGCTTCTCAGCGCTGAACCCGATTGGCATTTGCTGGGGGCTTTATTATTTGGGGCTAGTTTTATTGGCATTGTCAGCCTGATGCTGACGCTGGCTGGCCAACGCTTTGCCAATAATGCATCGGCTGCAATGGGCAAACTGACGCTAAGTTATGGCCTGGCACAAATTCTGGCGCCACTGCTAGCCGGTTTTCTGGTGCAATGGAGCGGTAATTTCCGCATCATGCTGCTGTTGTCCTGCTTGCTATTACTGGTTGGCATGCTGGTGATGCTGGCGCTCGGTTGGCGGCAAACTAAGGGTTAAACTGCGGTGGAGTTGTTGGGCTGGCATCGGGCTCTGAGCTTGTGTCGATGACAAAATAGCGTTGATAACGACCAGAACTCTGATAGTGCTGTAATCCATGTTGAAAAATCTGCAGCAGTAACTGACTGTCCGGCTGTCGTTTTGGAAATAATACAAAACTTTGATTACGCAGGATCACAGTATCCGCATGGCTGAATAAGTGCTGGGACTGCGGTAATTCGCTGCGCAAAATATGGTATCCGACCTGTTTTTCTTCTGGAAAAGCTTGGATCCGGCCTTTTTGCAAGCGCTGAAAATTTTGCCGTGTTTGACTGACACGGCTCATTTTCAGCATTCCATTGGCGATGGCAGTATCAAAGGCGGCGCCATAGCTATAGCCAAAACCACCGCCAAGTTCAACACCAGCTAAATCATCTAGGGTGACAAATTGAATTGGCTGTGCTTTGAGATGAAACAACACAAATTCTTCTTCCAGCACGGCGGCACTATAGTAAAAATCTGTTGCCCGTTCTGGCGCATACATCCAGATAGCTGTGGCCGCATAGTTCCCCAAAAAGGCCTCCCGATAGGCGCGTGGCCAAGGTAAAAAATGAAAGCTGACCTGGTAACCGGCATCGGCAAAAATATCGCGGATTAATTGAGCGGCCATGCCTTGACCTGGCAGGTTAGCGCCCAGATAGGGCGGCCATTCACCGGCGCTGAACTGTAATTTTTTCAGTGGCGGTGTTTGCGCAACTGCGGCTTGTCCAGCTTGGCTGGTTGCTGTGCTTGTTGCTATGGATGTATTGGCAGCGACTGGCGGCGATATCAAGCCGCAGAACCAGCACACAAAAGTTAGTAATGGCCACAATAAAACTTTCATTTACCACTCTCAGGCTTTGTTGCATGATGACAGCAACCTTGATTTCAGTGTTAACCTTTTGCCAGTGCTTTGCAACGCTGGCGATGTGTTGGATTCAGACCAAAGCTGGCGGCCATGGAAAAGCATCAACTGAGAAATTTTTATATCCCGGAAGAGCAATCGTTTTATCTGCTCAATGCCAATGATGCGAAAAAATTAAAAGACTGGGTGGCACTGTGCATTGAAGAGTTGGAAAAACTTGGTTATCGCCAGATTGAATTAGTCGGCAAAGGCGCTTACGGTTTTGCCTTTGCTGGTGTCGATGCAAGGCAACAACAGTGTGTATTCAAATTCTCCCGTATTAATCTGCCGCAGCATATTCAGGAACGGCTGGCGGATGAAGCTTATATGTTATCGCAAATTTCCCATCCAAATGTGCCGGAATACCTGACCTATCAGGTGGTGAAAAAACAAGGCATTCTGATGATGGGGCGGGCTAAGGGCATCGATTTGGAGCAATACAGTCTTCAGCATGGCCGTTTACCGGTGCGGCTGGTGATTGATATTGCCGCTCAACTAGCGAGCTTACTGCAAGTGCTGCGTGCTCATCGCAAAGATAGCGAGCTTTGCCCTGTGGTACATGGCGATATCAAGCCCTCCAATATTGTGTTTGACGAACAAAGCGGCCAAATCAGTCTGGTCGATTGGGGCTCATCTGTGTTTGCCCAAACCGATGAACGAGGCCAATACATTGGCAATAATGTGATGCAGTTGATGTCCGCCGATCTGCAAACTTCCAATGCCAGATTGGGCGATGTGTATTTTATTGGTGATGAACAGCGCTCCGGCGCTTTATCCAGCCCCAGATTCGATGAACAGGGCGTGGCTGGTACTCTTTATGCACTGGCATCAGGGCAGAGTTGCCGTTTTGGTCGTAAAGCCATTCCGGCCCGCAGTCTGGGTTTACCGGTCGAATTTGCCACTATGCTTGATAGCTTGTTAGCTGATGATCAGCAATTGCGCTATCAGGCTGGTGATTATTATCTGCAGGTGATGGCGCGGTTAAAACGCTTGGTGTTGCCTGAGGTGTCATTATTTGACGATAGAGCCTTGCTGCCGGTCCGGCTCAGTCGACAGCCACGGGAGTTAGATACTGTGGTGTACTCCTCACGCAAATCATTTTTGCGCGAGCACAGCGAAGAGCAAGGCATCCAGTATGTCGATGACGTGCAGTTGGAACGTTATTACAAAAACTACCTGGTCGGCATGGGCGAAACAGAAAAAGCCTTTGTGGCTGCCGTTAGTCGGCTAGCCCGTTATCCGGTGGTGGGTGGCTTGGCTATTCACTGGCAGTTACAAGGTGTCTATATCGACTGTAATCTGCACTTATACGATCAATCGCTGCTGAGTGCTTTTAGTTTGGCGGTGAATAATGTAGTGCATTTAGCCCAGGCCATTGCCAAAGTGGGTATCTTCAAAGCTTGTTTATTTGATGCCCGTCAAACCATTCATTTAGCCCGTGAACACAGTGGCTTAGCATTCGAACTCAGTCCTGGTCAGCATATTCGATATGAGGTGACGGCAGGTGCAGGCTTGGATGACAGCAGCCGTCAGCATTCCTATTTTGAAGATGGCAAAGATCCGGATGAGCAACTGGTGTTGCCAGATCCGATTATGGCGGATCTGGGGCGGCTCAATTTAATTCGCCACAGCGGCTGTATCATTTTTGAAGTAACGCCTTTGTATATGAAAATACACAGCTTTTTCCAGCTACTTGATCCAACGCGGGAAGCTGAATTTGCCGCTTTATTGGCAAACATCCTGGCAAATATTCATTTAATCAGCGGTGAAGGTGTCGGCGGATTTATGAAATTACCGCACAAAGATACCCGTTATTTTCAACATCAGATGGTGCAACCGACCTTGTATTATCCGGCCAATCCACTGAAAAACAGCAATAAGCCACAGTGAAACAACATTATTTCACAGTTTTGGTCGCCTAATGTTGTTAAGGTGATGGCGCTTTCAGGTCAGATTCAGCCAGTTACGGCATACTTGACCGGGTAATTTTGCTTAATGATGGAGAAAGAAGATGAAATTTGCAATGTCAATGATGATGGCCGCATCGCTGTTGGTCGCAGTGCCTGAAGTGGCAGCAGAACAAGAGCTGGCGTTAATTACGGTACAAGGTTCAGGTGCTGTGGCAGGAACGCCTGATCAAGCCCGGCTCAGCATGACAATCAGCAGCCGGCAATCGGCAGTGCAAAAAGCCAAGCAGGAAGTGGATAGCAAAATGCAGCAATTAACCGCCATGGTGCAAAAGGCTGGGATTGCTAATGCGGATATCAATAATGCACCGCTGCGGATTTATCCAGAATATCAGCAAGATCAAAGCAAAGTTGAGCTGTACCGGGTGGAGCGGGAACTGACAGTGCTGGTGCGGGATCTGAAGCTTTATCCGCAGTTGTTGGAACAAGCCAGTGCACTTGGCATCACACAGTTACAACCGGCTGAATTAGTGGTGTCACAACCAGAGCCGCTGTATCAGCAAGCGTTACAATTGGCCTATAAAGATGCGGAAGCCAAAGCGCGGCAGTTAGCCAGCCTCAGTGGCCGGACTATTGTGCGGGTTCACCAGATCCAGGAACAAGGCTCTTCACCAGCGCCGCGTTATAAAATGGCGATGATGTCAGCAGAAGCTGTACAATTTGGCAGCAATGAAGTGCGGGCCGATCTGACAATTCAGTTTGAACTGGCAGGAAACTGAGAAATGTTCTCTGCAGAGGTTTAATTTTGTGCCCAAACCAAGTAAGGTAGGGGCCTTAATTCTGTTAGCCTGTTTGTGAACTATGTTTGCTGAAAAATTAGACTTTTACCGTACTTTAGTGGCGCAGGCCAAAGCACTGATCGAAGATGAACCCGATCTGATAGCGAATATGGCTAATCTGAGCGCGCTGTTGTTCCAGCAAATGCCTGATCTAAATTGGTCAGGCTTTTATATTTTACGCGATGAGGTGTTGGTTTTAGGCCCATTTCAGGGTAAACCAGCCTGTGTCCGTATCCCGGTCGGCAAAGGTGTTTGTGGCACTGCCGTGGCCACTGGTGAGATCCAGTTGGTGAAAGATGTGCATGAATTTCCCGGTCATATCGCCTGTGATGCCGCCAGTAACTCAGAAATCGTGTTACCAGTACGTCTGGCTGGCCAAATCATTGCTGTACTGGATATTGACAGCCCGTCACTGGCACGTTTTGACCAAGCAGATCGGCAAGGTTTGGCAGACTTGGTGCAAGTATTTGAGCAGCATCTGGACCAAATGCAATGAAAGATTTAGTCTCAATCCAGGATTATTTGTTTTCTCTGACCGATGTTGGTGACTGGGAAGGCGAAGAAGAGCTGGTTGCTGATCGGATTAATGCCATTTACCATGCAGTATGGTTAAAAATTCCTGATGACACTGCCGTCGATTTAATTGACCAGATCCTGCATAGTATTTGGGATCAGTTAAGAGGCAGTACCGTGCTGCTGGAAGCCGATGAATATGAATTAATCGACTGGGCGCAGGCCTACACCAGAAAGACTTTGTCTGAAGGTGGTGATGACGATGAAGACGATGCTGACGACAACGACAGCAATACCGATGAAGAAGTTGACGAAGAAGATGAAGAGTATTAATGCATGACTAGCCAAGTCGAACCACAAGTTAAACCGCACAACGTAAAAGAAATCGTAGCCTTGCTCAGTGAGCAGTTTCCATTATGTTTCTCGCTGACAGGTGAAGCTAAGCCACTGAAAATCGGTATTTTTCAGGATTTAGTTGAAAAATTACAAGCCGATCCTTTACTGAGTAAAACTCAGTTGCGCCAAGCGCTGCGGGTTTACACCTCAAGCTGGCGTTATCTGGATGCCATCAAAGAAGGTGTCGCCCGGATTGATCTGGACGGTGTGGCAGGTGACTTAATTGACGCGCAACAGGCTGAGCATGCCGCAAAAACGCTGAGCGAAAGTAAGGCCAAAGCTGCGGAACTGCGCAAAGCTCGTCATCTGGAGCAAAAACGTCAACAGCAGCAGAAGCAAGCGCAACAGGCCTCTGCAGCCCCAACTGATGCTGAATCAGTTCAGGCAGACAAACCTGCTTACAAAAAATCTGGCCAAAAAACTGCCGCCCAGGGCGTAAAAAGCTCTAACCTGAAAGTGAAACGTCAGCCTGCGGCAACAAATCAGGCAACGACTAAAGCGAAAGCTCAGCCTGCAGCCGAATTGATGGCCGTGAATGCAGCGACTTTGACAGCTGGTGCCAAAGTTCTGGTAAAACTGGGACAAAACCCGATGCCAGCCACTGTCGTTGAAGTAGTTAAACAGGATGTCGTAGTGCAGCTTACCTCAGGTATGGTAGTGAAAACACAAATCGGCAGTTTGTATCAGGCTTAACAAGACAGAGTCGCAGATGAAGAAATTATCCGGTGTAGCGGCAGCGTTGCTGCTGATGTTTGGTGGTGCAGTTAGCGCGCGGACAGCTGCTGAAGCAGTGGTGATGCCAAAACTGAGCCAGCTTGAGCAACATTTTACCGCCAGTAAACGCGTGTCAGCTTTTTTTACCCGCGCGCATTATTTGCCGGTACAGATGGATGATCAGTTGTCGGCCAAAGTTTATGACCGCTATCTGGATAGTCTCGACTATTACAAAAATATCCTGTTAAAGTCCGATATTGATAGTTTTGCTCAGTATAAATTTCAGTTTGATGATGCCATGCAAAAAGGTCAGTTCGATTTTGCTTATCAGATGTTTAATCTGAGTTTGCAACGCCGGGCTGAACGCTTTGATTACGCGATTTCATTATTGGAAAAACCTTTTGATTTTACCACTGATGATAAATATGAATATGAACGCGAAGATGCAGAATGGCCGGCTGATTTGGCGCAGTTGAATGAGCTGTGGCGGCAACGGGTTAAATTTGATGCGCTGAATTTAAAGTTAGCGGGCAAAAAACCTGAAGAAATTAAAGACTTGCTGTTAAAACGCTACAAAAGTGCCAAAAAACGGCTGGTGCAAACCGAAAGTGAAGATGTGTTTCAACTGGTGCTGAATTCATATGCCCGCAGTATTGAAGCGCACACCTCTTATTTATCCCCCCGCAATGCCGACCGCTTCCAACAGGAAATGAACCTGAGTCTGGAAGGTATTGGTGCTGTGCTGCAGCTGGATGATGACTACACGGTGATTTCCAGCTTGGTGCCAGGTGGTCCAGCCGATTTGACGAAAAAGCTCAAGCCAAAAGATAAAATTGTTGGTGTGGCCCAGGGCGGTGAAGAATTTGTTGATATCGTTGGTTGGCGGCTGGATGATGTTGTCGATTTGATCAAAGGGCCAAAAGGCTCAAAAGTGCGGCTGCAAGTAATGGCGGCTAGCGATGCTGCTGGTGCAGTACCGCAACAAATTGAAATTGTCCGCGACAAAGTCCGGTTGGAAGATCGTGCCGCCAAAGGTGAAGTGTTTAAATCGTTATTGCATCAAGACGGTAAAAACATTGGCGTGATTAACATTCCAAGTTTTTATAATAATCTGACGGAAGATGTTAAAAAAGCCATCATCTCGTTAAAGTCAGCCAAGGTTGAAGGTATCATTGTCGATTTACGCGGCAACGGCGGTGGTTCCTTGCCGGAAGCCATCACCTTAACTGGCTTGTTTATTGAGCAGGGCCCTGTGGTGCAAATTCGCGAGGGCAATGGCCGTATCACCCAGAATGATGACACAGATCCGACCGTGTTTTACGAAGGTCCATTAACGGTGATGGTCGACCGTTACAGTGCTTCGGCGTCGGAAATATTTGCCGCTGCCATGCAGGATTACGGTCGGGCGCTGATTATTGGTGAACATACCTTTGGTAAAGGCACAGTGCAGCAGCATCGTGGTTTAGGCCGGATTTATGATACTTTTGATGCCGATTTAGGTTCACTGCAATATACCATTGCTAAGTTTTATCGCATTAACGGCGGCAGTACCCAACATAAAGGGGTCACCCCTGATATCGTGTTCCCATCACCAATAGATCCGGCTGATTGGGGTGAAAGTAAAGAAGAAAATGCTTTGCCTTGGGATTCAATTCCTGCCGCTAGCTACACTGCCGCGACTGATCTGAAAGTTGCTATCCCACTGTTGACAGAAAAACATCAGCAGCGGATCAACAAAGAACAGGAATTCAGCTACCTGATGCAAGACATTGCCTTGTATAAACAGGAAAAAGATGAAAAAACAGTGTCGCTAAACGAAAAAGTTCGTGTGGCGAAAAAAGACGAGCTGGCGGCGAAAGATTTAGCCCGTACCAATGAGCGACTCGCCCGGCTGAAGTTACCACTGGTGAAAAAAGCGGAAGACGCCCCTGAAGTGCTCAGTAAGTTGGATCCCTTCCTAGAAGAAGCTGTGCTGATCACTGCGGATCTAGTCCAGACCAGCAAGTTGGTGAAGAAATAATCTCCAGCGACAAAATTCCAAGTGTGTTGTTGATAAAGGACTGATTTCAGTCCTTTATTGTTCATTGTATGCTGCAAAGGCGCTGACCTTCTGTAGCCTGGCTGATACTGTATCCGCCAGTTGAGTGATATTACAAAGGTTGCTTCATGTCACAAAGCCGTCAGTCAATTCATGGCCAATGGTCAGGCCGTTTTACTTTTATTATTGCAGCGACCGGCGCTGCAGTGGGCCTTGGCAATATCTGGAAATTCCCGTACATCATGGGGGAGAATGGCGGTGGCGCTTTTGTGCTGGTGTATTTGCTGGCTATTTTATTGATTGGTATTCCGGTGTTGATGGCCGAAGTTCTGATGGGGAAACGGGGTCGGCAAAGTCCTGGTTTAACGGCCAGAACCCTGGTGCTGGAAGCCCATGCCCATTCCTTTTGGCAAATCACCGGTTGGATCGGTCTGGTCGCCGGATTTATTATTTTATCTTTTTATTCCGTGATTGCCGGTTGGGCCTTCGCCTATGTTGGTAAAGCGTTACAACAAGGTTTTAGCGGGCAAACTCCGGCGCAACTTGGTGAGATGTTCAGTAATTTCTCCAGTGACCTGAATAGTTTATTGCTGTGGACCACAGTGGTGATTGTCGCCACCTGTGCTGTTGTTGCACGTGGTTTGAAGCAAGGGCTGGAAAACACCCTGCGCTGGATGATGCCGGCTTTGTATTTGTTGTTAGTTGGCATGGCGCTGTATGCCGGTCTGAATGGCGACTTTGCTGCGGCATTTAACTTTATGTTTTACGCGGACTTTTCCAAATTAACGGTCAATGGCGTGTTAATTGCGCTCGGTCATGCCTTTTTTACCCTGAGTCTGGCCTCTGGGGTCATGATGATTTATGGCGCCTATTTACCCAATCAGGTGTCTATCGTAAAAACATCGATTTGTATAGCGCTGGCAGATACCTCAGTCGCACTAATCGCAGGCATGGTGATCTATCCGATTGTATTTGCACAAGGATTGGATGCCGGGCAGGGGCCTGGACTGATTTTTGTTACCTTGCCTATCGCTTTTGGCAATATGACAGGTGGTGCTGTGATAGGACCGCTATTTTTCGTGATGTTGGTATTTGCCGCTTTTACTTCCACTATTGCGATGATTGAGTCGGTGGTGGCCTGGTTAATAGAATCACGCGGTTTTAAACGGGGTCAGGCAGCGTTGTTGTCCGGCGTGGTGCTGTGGCTGTTGAGCTTATTAACGGTATTTTCTTTTAGTGGCGCCAGCTGGACCCAACTGGAGATGAACTTTCTTGGCAAGCAGGTGCATAATTTATTTGAAGTGCTGGATCATCTGGCTGCCGATATCCTGTTACCTATTGGTGGCTTGCTGATTGCTCTGTTTACCGGCTGGGTGATGAAAAGATCCGCGACCACAGAAGAGTTGAATACTTCGCCGGTTGCTTATACTATCTGGCGCTTCTGTATCCGCTGGTTCACACCTGTCGCTATTATTGCAGTGTTTCTGAATTTAGTCGGAGTGCTCTAGCTCCGTAGGATGCCATATAACAACAGCCCGGAACCACCGGGCATGCCAGGTAAGAACATGAATAAACAATTAAAACAACCCAGCTTGCTGGATGCACTGCTACCGCTTTTTGCCCTGATTATCATGCTGGGTTTATCAGTCCAGTTGTATGGCAGTGATTCTTCCTATGGACCGAATCAAATCGTCTTATTTCTGACCGCAGGTATTGCTGCGCTGATCGGACTGAAAAATGGTTATCGCTGGGCGGATATCGAACATGCCATGATCAATGGTATTTCGCTGTCGCTTGGTGCGGTATTAATTTTATTTGCCGTTGGCGCTTTAATTGGTACCTGGTTGCTGTCCGGCACAGTGCCAACGCTGATTTATTACGGCTTGCAAGTGCTGAGCCCTGCGTGGTTTTATGCTGCCAGTTGTATTTTGTGTGCGGTGGTGTCTCTTAGTATTGGTAGTTCCTGGACGACAGCTGCCACTATTGGCGTGGCGTTACTGGGCGTCGCAGCGGGTTTGGGTTTGTCTCCGGTCGTGACGGCAGGGGCTATTATCTCTGGCGCTTATTTTGGTGATAAGCTATCGCCGCTATCGGATACCACCAATTTGGCACCGGCTGTCGCGGGTGCTGAATTGTTTGCCCACATCCGCCATATGACCTGGACCACGATCCCAAGTTTAGTGCTGGCAGTGTTGATATTTGTTGGCCTTGGATTTAATCACTCTGGTGCGCAAGACCTGGGCCGTATTGCTGAACTCAGTGATCAACTGCAACAACAATTTCAGATAGGTTGGCCAATGCTGATCCCGCTGTTGGTGTTGATGTTGATGGCGATGAAAAAAGTACCGGCTTTTCCGACGGTATTTATTGGTGCTTTATTAGGAGCGGTCTGGGCGCTGTTATTTCAGCCTGCCCAAATTGCCAAAATGCTGGACCCACAACTGAGTCCGGCGTTGGGTAGTTTAAAAGTGGTGTGGACAACCTTACACAGTGGCTTTGTGCTGGATTCAGGTCAGGCTGAGCTGGATAAACTGTTATCCGGTGGTGGTATGGCTAAAATGCTTAATACTGTCTGGCTGATTATCGCCGCCATGGTATTTGGTGCCGTGTTGGAATATACCGGTTTATTACGTCGGGTTGTACAAATCATCCTGGCCAAAGCGCAAAGTACTGGTTCCCTGGTCAGTCGGACCATTCTGACTTGTGTTGCTACCAATATTCTGGCCGCCGATCAGTATATTGCCATCGTGATGCCCGGTCGTATGTACAAAGATGAATACGCCCGACGTGGTCTGGCACCGGTCAATTTATCGCGGACGCTGGAAGATGGGGGCACTATTACCAGTCCGTTAGTGCCTTGGAACACTTGTGGTGCTTATATGCACGGAGTATTAAATATCAACCCGTTGGATTATCTGTTTTATGCCTTTTTTAATCTGATTAATCCGGTATTGGCGATTGGGTATGCTTATTGCGGTATTAAAATTCTGAAATTAACACCGCCTGAAGCCATCCTGCCAGTGCCAATCACACCTGCTGTCAGCACAGACACCAGCCGCAGTTAACAGCAACGCTGTTGTTTGCTGAGCTACTTGCAGCTCTATCTCTTTGATTGATCTTGAAATCTGCCCGAAAATTTCGGGCAGATTTTACTGCCGCTTCACTTCACATTGCATTACACTTGAGAAAATATCTGGACTGATGCCAGGAGTGCAATGTATGAGTCAATTACGTCAGGCAAAAAAGCTTGCCGATTATCAACCCCCAGCCTATTTGGTCAGCCAACTCGAGTTGACCTTTGAACTTGATCCGACCGCGACGCTGGTCACTGCCATCAGCCAAATGAAACGGCAAGGAGAGCATCAACAGCCGCTGTTGTTAGATGGTCAAAATTTGCAGCTAGTCGGCATTTGGATCAATGAGCAGCCGGTTGATAATTATCAGTTATTGGATGGGCAGTTGCTGCTACCAGCAGTGCCAGCTGAGTTTTGCCTGAAAATTATCACTCAGATCAATCCAGCAGCCAATACCGCGCTGGAAGGTTTGTATTTGTCCAATGGCGCCTATTGCACCCAATGTGAAGCCGAAGGGTTTCGTGCTATCACTTATTATCCGGATCGGCCTGATGTGCTGGCGGTGTTTACCACCCATATTATTGCCGACCAAAGCTTATATCCGCAGTTGTTATCAAATGGCAATCTCATCGCTACTGCAACCTTAGCGGATGGCCGTAGCAAGGTCAGCTGGCATGATCCATTTCCAAAACCATGTTATTTGTTCGCCTTAGTCGCCGGTGATTTTGACCAATTACAGGACCAGTACCAGACCCGCTCGGGACGGCTGGTGCAGTTAGTCTTTTATGTTGATAAAGGCAATCAGCAGCGTGCTCGTTTTGCCATGGCTGCGCTCAAACGCGCAATGGAATTTGACGAGCAACATTTTGATTTAGAATATGATTTAGACATTTATATGGTCGTGGCCGTCGACTTCTTTAACATGGGAGCGATGGAAAACAAAGGCTTGAACGTCTTTAACAGCAAGTTTGTGCTGGCCGATGACCAATCGGCAACTGATCATGATTATTATCTGATTGAAAGCATTATTGGCCACGAATATTTCCATAACTGGACAGGCAACAGAGTCACTTGTCGTGATTGGTTTCAGCTCAGTCTAAAAGAAGGGCTGACGGTATTTCGCGATCAGCAGTTCAGTGCCGCCATGTCTTCACCAACTTTGTGTCGGATTGATGCCATTCAAACCATGCGAACTGCTCAGTTTGCTGAGGATGCCAGTCCGATGGCGCATCCGATCCGTCCAGCACAAGTTATTGAAATGAATAATTTCTATACTGTAACCGTGTATGACAAAGGTGCGGAAGTGATTCGAATGCAGCACACCTTGCTTGGTGAGACTGGCTTTCGTCACGGCATGGCGCTGTATTTCGCCAGATATGATGGCCAGGCGGTGACTTGTGATGATTTTGTCCAGGCGATGCAGGATGCTACTGGAGTTGATTTCGCGCAATTTAAACGTTGGTACCAACAGGCCGGGACGCCGGTGGTTAGTCTCAGTAGTGACTATTGTGCTGACACGCAACAACTGCGGCTGCATCTAAGCCAGCACACTGCAGCGACCGCTGATGGCAGTCCTAAGCTACCTTTGCATATCCCATTAAAAACCGAGTTGATCAGTGCTGATGGGCATTATCACCAGCAGCTATTATTGACGTTAACTGAAGCCAACCAGACCCTGCTGCTGGACAATGTGCCTGTTGCGGTGCACGTTGTGACACTGGCTGATTTTTCGGCGCCGGTAAAATTAGTCCAGTCTCGTTCGCTGGCTGAATTACTCTTTGTTGCTCGCCATGCCAAAGATGGTGTGGCGCGCTGGGATGCGATGCAAACCATTTGGGGTGATTTGGTGCGCCAGGCAATCGCCAGCGCTGAGCCTGATACCTTTTGTCTGCCGGATGCGTTGGTGGCGATGTTACGGGATTTGCTACAGCAGCCTTTGGCCGATTTAGCTTTTTGTGCCGAATTACTCACACTGCCGGGTTACGACACCTTGGCAGAACAATTCGAGCCTATCCCGGTGATGGCCATTATGCAAACCTTGCGCTCTTTTCGCGCGCAGCTTGCTAACTTGTTAGGTATTGAATGGTTACAGTGTTACCGAGCCTTACCGGTGTCCGCTTATGCCTACAATGCGGAACAAGTAGGGCGTCGCCGACTGCAAGCCGTGTGTTTATCTTATTTGGCTTTATTGCCGGCCCAGCTTGAGGTGTTGCAACAGCATTATGTCCAGGCTGACAATATGACTGATCGGCTGCATGTATTACAGGCGTTGGTGCTGGCCGAGGATGCCAAGGCAATCAGCTTAACCGATCTGCTGCTGCAACAGTTCTTTGACGCTTATGCCAGTGACGTGCTGGTGTTTGATAAATGGGCAAGTTTACAAGTCAGTCGGCCAACGGACACAGTGTTTGCGCACATAGCGCAGGTGTTGGCCTGCAGTCAATTTAGCCTGGGTAATCCGAACCGGGTGCGTGCTGTCTACGGCGCTTTTAGTCGGTTGAACCCAAGCCAGTTTCATCGGGCTGATGGCGAGGGTTATCGCTTGTTGGCCGAGATTGTGGCCAAGCTGGATGACAGCAACCCACAACTGGCGGCCAGGTTAATCACGCCGCTGTTATCGTGGCGGCGTTATCCTGCAATCCAGCAACAGTTGATGCAACAGCAGCTGCAACAATTAAAAGCCAAACCAACCATTAGTAATGATGTGTTTGAAAAAGTAACAAAAAGTCTGGATTAATTGGATGACAAGGCTTTACCGTTTTTCGTTAGTGCTGACAGAACAACAGATTCTGGCTTATTACAGTGGTCAGGTTAAATATGTGTTGGTTTGGGCAGATAGTGGAGAAAAAATCCAACTTGAAGCCCATAATTTTAGACGTTTTTTCAGTCATAGCGGCCTGTCAGGCCGCTTTGAGCTGACCACCACTGCGCAAGGTAAGTTTGTTAGCTTGATTAAAATTAATTAGAGCATCTACTTTAAACGATAGTTTAAAAACTATGCAGTGGAATTCTTTAAATTAGCAACTAATATCATAGACTTAGCGTGTTCAGATATTTCAGGTACACTCATTGTTAAACGCTGGGCTGGCATTTTTGCTTAACTGCACTCCAGAATTGGCAAAAACTAAAACAAAATCAACATATTTAGCCTCAGCCAAGCCTTGCACCATCTAGAAAATGATGTAATTATTTTAATGCAATGAGAAGAGATCAGAGCAGTTGTTCTCTCTCTCAGCTATAACAAAAACAAATAGACCTGCTGGACAGGGGGGGAGATCACAAGATGAACCAAAGACCATTGGCCTTTGCTAAAAATCCTTTAGCAAAGTGCGTCGCGTCTGCACTGGTAGCTTTAACTGTAACTTCAGTACAAGCAGCTAGTTTCACAGTCGGTGATGACGTTGAAGTTGTATTCGATTCCAGTTTTTCTTATGGTGCCAGCTGGCGGGCTGAAGACCGTAACTGGGATACCATCAGTAAAGCTAACCATCCAAGATTTAACTGGACTGGCTACAATGCTGGTACAGGCAATATCATTTACCCGTCGACAGAAATCTGGAAACAACCAGGTTCTTATTCAGCCAACGGTGATGCCGGTAACCTGAATTATGACAAAGGTGATATGTTCTCCGAGCTGTTTAAAGGCACGCATGAACTGTCAATCACCAAAGGCGATGTCGGTCTGTTTACCCGTTTCATGTATTTTTACGATTCGGCGCTGATGGATAAAGACGGTGCCTACACCAATCCGGTGTCACAGAATCGGGTCGACCCTTGCGCCGATGATGAAGCACGTGATTTAGCTTGTCGTGATATCCGTTTACTGGATGCTTATGTATTTGCCAATTTTGCACTGAATGATGGTGCCAATCCGCTGTCTATTCGGGTCGGTAATCAGGTGCTGAGCTGGGGCGAAAGTACTTTAATTCAACACGGTATCAATATCACGCCTATTGACGTCGGTATTGCCAGACTGCCGGGCGCGGATTTAAAAGAAGCTTATATTCCGGTTGGTATGGTCTATGCCTCACTGGGCTTAACTGAAAAGTTATCTGCCGAAGTGTTTTACCAATACGAGTGGAAAAACAGTTATTTACCTGTGCCTGGTTCTTATTTCTCCACCAATGACTTTGCCGGCAAAGGCGGTTACAACCAAAATATTCAGTTAGGCTTTGCTGGTAATCCAGATTTAGACCTGAGCACTTTACTGGCTGGTTTAAATAGTATTGGCTCTACCGTGAAAACTTTATCCGGTGTGCTGGCCAATCCACAAGCGACGACTGCGCAGAAACAGCAGGCCCAGGCCCAATTAGCTTTGATGCCAACTGCCTATCTGGCTTATCCAACCAAAGTGACCTTGCGTCCTTATGGGGATGCTGGTGAAATTGAGCCGGAAGATGGTGGTCAATATGGCGTCAAGTTTGAGTACTTTGCCCCTGAATTGAATGACACTGAATTTGCAGTGTATTACATGAATTATCACAGCCGCACACCGGTGATTTCAGGGATTGCTGCGGATTTTCGTGCTGCCGCTATCCAATCTGATATCGCTTACCTGACCGCGAATGCTGGCAATATCACCAAAGAAAATGTGATGAACCTCAAAGCCTTATCCAAGGGCTTGATTGAATATCCAGAAGATATCAAGTTGTGGGGTTTTAGCTTTAATACCACCCTTGATGGAACATCCATCGCCGGTGAATTAGCTTACCGCCAGGACGAGCCGCTGCAAATTGATGACGTGGAAATTCTTTATGCCGGTATGCCAGAGCAATTAGCCATTGGTCAACCTGCGATTGGCGGTGGTTTTGCCGGCATTTCACAAATTGGCCGTTATAGTGGCCAAAAAGTGCAACCAGGTGAATTTGCCCAAGGTTACATTCTGGCTGATACAACCCAGGCTCAGGTCACTGTGACCCATTTATTTGGTCCGGCGCTGCTGGCTGACAACTTTACCTTGTTAGGGGAAGTGGGTGTGATCAGAATTAACAATATGCCGGATCAAAGCGAGTTACGGTTAAATGGTCCAAACACCGACCGCAGTGGTTATCCGCTGATGGGCACAGATGCATCAGGTAATTTAATCCCGAAACTGGGTCTGCACACAGCCTTATCCAATGGTGCTGAAACCAATCCATTTCCGACAGCTTCAGCCTGGGGTTATCGTTTAGTGGCTAAAGCGGATTACAACAACGTGTTGGCTGGGATGAACCTGTCACAACGGGTTACCTTCGCCCATGACGTGAACGGCATCACGCCTGATCCACTGTTTATGTTCTCGGAAGATAAAAAATCCCTGAGTTACGCTATCAGTGTGGATTATCTGAACCAGTGGTCGGCCGAAGTGTCTTATAACGCTTTCTTTGATGGCGTTGGCACTACCAATAATACTGAAGACCGTGATTTTGTGTCTTTTAACATCAAATACTCATTATAAGGGACGAGATAGTCTTATGAAAAAACTCACCCTGTTATCTACCGCTATTGCGCTGGTATTTAGCTGTGCAGCAGCTGCCAAGATTAGCCCGGATCAAGTCGCGCGGTTAGGTGCGGATTTAACGCCGCTTGGTGGCGAAAAAGCGGGCAATAAAGATGGGAGTATTCCGGCCTGGACTGGCGGTATCACCTCGGCTCCTGCTGGTTTTAAGCCAGGTGATCATCATCTGGACCCATTTGCTGCTGATAAAGTCATTTACACCGTGACTAAAGCCAATATGGACCAGTACAAGTCTTTACTGTCTCCAGGCCAGATTGCGTTATTTAATCTGTACCCAGACACTTATAAAATCAACGTTTACCCAACGCAGCGCTCAGCGTCATATCCACAGTATGTTTATGATGCTACCAAGCAAATTGCCGGAAAAGCTGAGTTAGTCCAAGGCGGTAATGGGATTATCAACGCCGCTATTGGTATTCCGTTCCCAATTCCAGCCAATGGCTTAGAAGCCATTTGGAACCATATAGTCCGGTTCCGGGGTGTAGCAGCGACCCGTAATGGTGGACAAGCAGCGCCAACGGCAACCGGCGCTTACACTCTGATTGGTTTTGACGAACAAATTATGTTCAAGTATTCAGACCCTGCGGCTACACCACAGGCGTTGCAAGCTGAAAATATTCTGTTCCGGTTTAAACAAAGCGTTACCACACCAGCCCGGTTGGCCGGTACTGCGCTGTTAGTGCACGAAACCATGGATCAGGTGGCGACACCTCGTCAGGCCTGGACTTATAACACAGGTCAGCGCCGTGTCCGCCGTGCGCCAAACGTTGCTTATGATGCACCGGGTACCGCGTCTGACGGTCTGCGCACGACAGATGACTTTGACATGTTTAACGGTTCACCAGATCGTTATACCTGGGAGCTGAAAGGCAAACAGGAAATGTTGATCCCTTATAACAGCTACAAGTTACATAGCAAAGAAACCAAATACGCCAGTTTACTGACGGCAGGTCATCTCAACCCGGATTATGTCCGCTGGGAAAAACATCGGGTTTGGGTGGTTGAGGCCAAGTTAAAAGACAATATGCGCCATGTGTATGGCAAGCGGGTGTTTTATATTGATGAAGACAGCTGGCAAATCCATGTTGCCGATCTGTACGATGCCCGTGGTGAGTTGTATCGTGTAGCGACAGCCCATGGTCTGAACTACTATGAAGTGCCAACGCACTGGAGTACGCTGGAAGTCTATCATGATCTGAATTCACGTCGTTATATTGCGATCGGTTTAGATAACGAAGATAAGATGTATGATTTTTCAGTGAAATTATCAGATAACGATTTTACTCCGGCGGCATTGCGCCGTGAGGGTACCCGTTAATCGGATAGTTTGGAAAAGAACGGTTGGCACCTGCCAACCGTTTTTGTTTTATCCCTTGTTTGAGTCAGAGTTGTCATGATTGCAAAATTATTATCAGGTCTGGGTTTATGTTGTCTGTTGTGGCCTGCGACTGCGGCTGAGCAGGATAAACCGCAGGCTGCTTACGTGCTGCCAAGAGCAGTGAACTCAGTGCTCACCGATATCATTGCGGTGGCGGATCAGTTTTATATGGCTGCAGGTGAGCGTGGTCATCTGCTAAAAAGTAAAGATGGCGCGCAATGGCAGCAAGTGCCGGTGCCACTGAATTCAAATTTAACTTCGGTCTATTTTGCCGATGCCATGCATGGCTGGGCTGTAGGCCATGATGCCAGTATTTTACACAGTAAAGATGGTGGTGACAGCTGGCAGATCCAGCAGTATCTGCCGCAATTGGATAAACCGTTATTTGACGTGGTATTCCTCGATGCAAACCAAGGGATCGCCGTCGGTGCCTATGGTATGTTTTATCGCACCACCGATGGTGGCCAGCATTGGCAGACTGAATTTCATCCGGAATTAGCATCAGAGGATGACCAGGTTTTACTTGCCGAATTAAAAGCAACGGATCCGGAAGGTTATGCTGCTGAAGCTGAATCGGTATTACCGCATTTTAACCGGTTATTGCGTGATGGGCAGACTTTATACATGGTTGGTGAAGCTGGCTTTGTCGCCATCAGCCATGATTTTGGGGTGAGTTGGCAGCGCTTGGCAGAATTTTACAATGGCTCTTTATTTGCGATTGCCAGAACACCAGCGAAAACTTTATTGGCGGCGGGTTTACGGGGCCATTTATTCCGCAGCACCGATCAAGGCCAGCAATGGCAACAAATTCAACTGCCAAGTCCGGCCACTTTGAATAGCCTTTTTGTCGCTGCGGATGGCGTTGTGTATGCTACAGGCAATGGCGGCACTTTGTTAGTCAGCCGTGATGATGGCCAAACCTTCAATGCTATCGCCCTGGAAGAAGGTAAAGCAATATTGCAAATGGTGGCTATTGGCGCCCAGCTGGTGCTGGCGACTGAAGCAGGTATTAAAACAATTCAGCCAGAAGACAAAACACAACCATGAGTGCTAACCGTTTAATCAATAAATGTGAATATGCTTTGTTCCGGCATCGGGGTCTGGTGATCCTGGCTTTTGTGCTGGCGACTTTATTCCTGTTGTTCAAAGCCAGTCAGATCAAACTGGATGCGGCTTTTACTAAAAATATCCCGCTCAAACACGAGTATATGCAGACCTATTTAAAGCACGCGAAAGATTTTGGTGGTGCCAATAATATTCTGATTTCGGTCTGTGATGCCTCCGGCAATATTTTTAATCCGCAGTTTTTCGATAGTTTTAAAAAAATCCATGATCAGGTGTATTACATGCCTGGTGTTGATCGGGTGCTGGTGAAATCTTTGTTCAGCCCAAGTACCCGCTTTGTTGAAGTGGTGGAAGATGGTTTTGCCGGTGGCCCGGTGATCCCGGCAGATTTCAGCCCGGATGCGCAAGGTTTATCGATTGTACGGCAGAATGTCGATAAAGCAGGTATTGTCGGTCGGATGGTGGCGGATGACTATAGTTGCGCCATGATTACTGCGCAGTTGCAGGAAATTAACCCGGATACCAACGAAAAACTCGATACCATCGCCTTTGCCAACCAGTTAGAAACGGATGTACGCACGCAATATGAAAAAGATGGTATTAGCGTGCATATCATTGGATTTGCCAAGATGGTTGGTGATGTTGCCAATGGTGCCAAAGGGGTGTTGGCGTTTTTTGCCGTAGCCATAGTGATCACTGCCGTGATGGTATTTTTGTTTTCTAAATCAGTGACTCTAACACTGTTACCCATTGCCTGTTCGTTAATTGCCGTGATTTGGCAAATGGGTTTATTGACAGTGCTGGGCTTTGGCATTGATCCGATGTCTATTCTGGTACCATTTTTAGTCTTTGCTATTGGTGTCAGTCACGGTGTGCAGATGATTAACGCCACGGGGAAAAATGTCGCTGCCGGTATGAATGCCAAAACCGCCGCTCAGGCTAGTTTTCGCAAATTATTGATCCCGGGCGGGGTCGCACTGTTATCGGATACCGTTGGTTTTATCACACTGTTGATTATCGAAATTGGGGTTATCCGTGAACTGGCAATTACCGCCAGTCTGGGTGTCGCAGTTATTATCCTGACCAACCTGATTTTATTGCCAGTTTTGATGTCTTATGTCCGTTTCAAAGCTGATTATGTAGCCAAGGTGTCGGCACCAACGCCGTTAGAAGATAAATTTTGGTATAAGTTATCGGCTTGTGCTGAGCCAAAAGTCGCTGCCATCATCCTAAGCGTGACGGCACTGTTGTTTGCTGCGGGTTACTGGCAATCTCAGCAACTGAAAATTGGTGATTTGCATGCCGGGGCTTCCTCTTTACACGAAGACTCCCGTTACAACCAGGATACCTTTCTGATCACTGATCGTTATGCTATTTCGGTCGATTACATTAATGTGATGGTGGAAACCGAAGCCAATGGTTGTACCTCACATGCCGTGATGGATAGGGTGGATCAGTTCCAATGGCAAATGGAAAATATCGAAGGTGTGCAAAGTGCGGTGTCCTTGCCTTCAGTGTCAAAAGCCATTAATGCCGCCTTTAATGAAGGCAACATGAAATGGCGCATTTTACCAAGAACCACCGAAAGCCTGGTGCAATCGTCTTCCAGAGTTGAAACCAGCACAGGTTTACTGAATCCTGATTGTTCGGTGATGCCAGTGATCCTGTTTTTGAATGACCATAAAGCCGAAACTATCGAGCGGGTGGTGGCAGCTGCGAAAAAAGCCGGCGCTGAACTTGGCACTGACAATGTCAAATTTATGTTAGCGTCAGGTCCGGTTGGGGTGATGGCAGCAACCAATGAAGCAGTAGCATCAGCCCAAAATCCGATGACCTGGTATGTGTATGGTGCTGTGATCCTGCTGTGTTTACTCAGTTTCCGCTCATTGCGGGCCACGCTTGCGGTGATTATTCCGCTTTATGTAGTGACCATGCTGGCAACAGCGCTGATGACTTTGCTAGATATTGGCCTGACAGTCTCAACCCTGCCAGTCATCGCGCTTGGGGTCGGCATAGGCGTCGATTATGGTATTTATATTCTGACTAATATGACGCAACCGTTACGGGCTGGGGTGCCATTACGTCAGGCTTATTATCAAGCTCTCAAATCAACCGGTAGTGCGGTGCTGTTTACAGCGCTGACCCTGGCTGTCGGCGTCAGTACCTGGGTTTTCTCAGCGCTGAAGTTCCAGGTTGATATGGGAATTCTGCTGACCTTCATGTTTATTGTGAATATGTTAGGTGCGGTATTTGTGCTACCGGCACTGGCCGCCTTCTTCTGGCCAAAAAATCGTTAAACCTCAATAAAACCGGACGGCTGGCAGTATCGCCGTCCGGTTATCAAAATCGCATCTTTATGCACAAATCCTGATAAAACTGAGCCGTTGTTCATTTTGTAGTTAATAAGCTTGAATATCTTGTCAAATCTGGACTTTACAGCTGGTACAACCAGTGTGAAAGGCAGAAATAAAGCTCGAAAAGCACTACAATAGGCAATAAACTTCGCACCTGACACGCTCTGTATGTAATGCACAATCCTGCTTGACCCTGGCAGAGATTAAAACAAGGATACAAAAATGGCACTGATAGACGGTCAACCATCTGTACTTCTACAAAATGTAAGTAAACTCATCCGCCAAAAAGTGAAAGATCAGGTTGATCTGGTGGAGAAATTCGCCCATACCCTGTACGGCAATGTTGCGAATGAAGATATGTTCGGCCGCAACGACAGCGACTTGTACGGTGCGGCCTTAAGCCTGTGGCAAACTTTTAATGCCCATACTGCCGATGAAGCCAAAATTCGGGTGTTTAACCCGGAAATTGCCCGCCATGGCTGGGAGTCGAAACACACCATTGTTGAAATTGTGGTCAAGGATATGCCTTTCCTGGTCGATTCAGTGCGAATTGCATTAAATCGGCATAATATTACGGCGCATTTACTGCTGCATTACCCGCTGCAGACTTTCCGTGATAACCAGGGACAAATCACCGAATTCCATAAGTTGGCCACGAAAGCCAATCCGACAACGCAGCAAACCGTATTCCATATCGAAATCGATCGGATGTCGGATAAAACCTCGATTGAGCAATTAATTGCTGAACTGGACTCTGTGATGCAAGACGTCTCACTGGCCGTGTCTGATTGGAAACCAACCAAAGATAAACTGGCGCAAGTGATTGCAGAGTTGCCGCAACATTGTGGCAAAGCAACCCCAGCGCAACTGGCAGAAACCATTGAATTTTTAAACTGGCTGGCGAAAGATAATTTCACCTTGCTGGGTTATCGTCAGTACAGCATAGTGCCGGTGCAGGGCGATTACCGCATTGCTGGTATGGCAGATACTGCGCTTGGCTTAATGCGTCGTTCAGTCTCACGCGATCTGATGTTATCTGATTTACCGGATGTTGCGCGGAAACAGGCGCTGAGTACGGATTTATTGATCCTAACTAAAACCAATAACAAATCGCGGGTACACCGGCCAGCATACATCGATTACATCGGTATTAAACGTTTTGATGCTGATGGCCATGTCATTGGCGAAGATCGTTTTATCGGTTTGTATTCATCGTCCCTTTACAACAACAGTGCCGCAGACATTCCGCTGCTGAAAAACAAATTAGCCACTGTGATGGCCAATTCTGGTTTCTCGGTCGGCACCCATGCTTATAAAGCGCTGCTGAATATTCTGGAAACTTATCCGCGTGATGAGCTGATCCAGGCTGATGCCGCAGAGCTGTTGGATATTTCCACCGGGGTGTTGCAGATGCAAGAGCGCGATATGACGCGACTCTTTATGCGTAAAGATGCCTTTGGCCGATTTGTCTCTGCCATGGTGTATGTGCCGCGCGAGCGTTACAACACCCAATTGCGCAAAGACACCCAACAAATACTGCAACAGTTTTTGGGCAGTTCCGAACCGGTTGAATTTACAACCTATTTCTCTGAATCAGTGCTGGCCCGGACCCATTATTTCGTCCGGATCAACGACAGCAATATCGAGTTCAACGTGAAAGATATCGAAAATAATTTAATTGAAGCGGCCCGGACCTGGGAAGATAAATTAAACAGCGCGCTGATTGGCCGCTTTGGTGAGCTGACCGGTCGTGAACTGAGCCAGAAATACGTCAACGCCTTCCCGCGTGCGTATAAAGAAGAAATGCTGCCAAATGATGCGTTGGTCGACATTGCCAAGATTGAAGCGCTGAGTGAAGAAAATACCCTGGAAATGTTGTTCTACCGGCCGCAGGAAGAAAGTGATGACTCCAAAGCGGTGCGGTTAAACCTGTTCCACAAAGATCATCCGATCCATTTATCTGACGTGTTACCCATGTTGGAAAACTTTGGTTTACGGGTCATTGGTGAAACACCTTATGCCGTGCGTTGCCCGGAAGGTTCGGTCAGCTGGATCTTAAACTTCAGCATGGAATTAAACGGCAAGGTACCGCTGGATTTCGAAGCTGCCCAACAATTATTCCAGGAATCTTTTGCCAAAGTGTGGCAGGGCCAACTGGAAGATGATGGTTTTAACCGGCTGATTTTAGGCGCAGGTTTAACTGGTCGTGAAGCATCATTATTACGGGCCTTTGCCAAGTACAAACGCCAGATCGGCGGCACTTTCTCGCAGGCTTATATCGAATCGACTTTTGGTCGTTATCCGTTATTGGCTGGCTTACTGGTGCAATTATTCAACAGCAAGTTTACGCCAGGTAAAGCAGACGCAGCCTTGGCAGAAAAACTGGAAGCCGAAATTCTGGCGCAGTTGGAGAACGTCGCCAACCTGGATGATGATCGGATTATTCGTCGTTTCCTGGCCATTATTCAGGCCATTGTACGGACCAACTACTTCCAGTTAGCGGCTGATGGCACTGATAAACCATATATTTCCTTTAAAGTGCGGCCGGCTTTGATCCCGGATATGCCACTGCCACTGCCATTCTTTGAGATTTTCGTCTATTCACCTAAAGTGGAAGGCGTGCATTTACGCTTTGGTAAAGTTGCCCGAGGTGGTTTGCGCTGGTCAGACCGTCGGGAAGATTTCCGTACTGAAGTACTGGGTCTGGTGAAAGCGCAACAAGTGAAAAACACCGTGATTGTGCCGGTTGGCGCCAAAGGTGGTTTTGTTTGTAAAAAATTACCGGAAACTGGTGGTCGCGAAGCCTGGTTGAATGAAGGTAAAGCTTGCTACCGTACCTTTATCCGCGCGCTACTGGATGTGACTGATAATATTGTATTAGGTCAAATCGTGCCGCCAAAAGATGTGGTGCGGTTGGATGAAGACGATCCGTACCTGGTGGTTGCGGCCGACAAAGGCACTGCAACTTTCTCCGATATTGCCAATGGTATTTCGCTGGAATACAACCACTGGTTAGGCGATGCCTTTGCTTCAGGTGGTTCCAATGGGTATGACCACAAAGGCATGGGTATTACCGCACGCGGTGGTTGGGAATCGGTTAAACGCCATTTCCGTGAAGTGGGCATTAACTGTCAAACCACAGATTTTACCGTGGTTGGTATCGGTGATATGGCCGGCGACGTGTTTGGTAACGGTATGTTGTTATCTGAACATATTCGTCTGCAAGTGGCGTTTAACCACATGCATATCTTTGTTGATCCAAATCCGGATGCGGCCAGCTCTTTTGTTGAGCGGCAACGGATGTTCAATCTGCCAACCTCAACCTGGGATGACTATAACAAAGCGTTAATCTCAGAAGGTGGCGGTATTTTCCTGCGTAGCGCCAAGTCCATTAAGCTGAGCCCGCAGATGCAAGCGATGTTAGGCACCGATAAAACTGCCCTGACGCCGAATGAATTGATCCGTGCTGCCTTAATGATGGAAGTGGACTTGATCTGGAACGGTGGTATCGGTACTTACGTCAAAGCCAGTGATGAAAGTCATGCTGAAGTGGGTGACCGTGCTTCTGAGCCATTACGGGTGAATGGTAAAGAAGTGAAAGCCAAAATCATTGGTGAAGGTGGTAACTTAGGCACTACGCAACGCGGTCGTATTGAATATGCCGCCAATGGTGGCCGTATCAATACCGACTTTATTGATAACGTTGGTGGCGTTGACTGTTCAGACAATGAAGTCAATATCAAAATTCTGCTCAATGCCTTGGTTGCCAGTGGTGATTTAACGTTAAAACAACGCAACGAATTGCTGTACAGCATGACCAACGACGTTTCTGCTATCGTGATCAACGATTGTTACCGTCAGACGCAAAGCATTTCGGTCTCCTCGCTGTTAGGTGCCGAGCAGATGAAAGAATATACCCGTTTTATTCATGCGCTGGAAAAAGACGGCAAACTGAATCGTGAGCTGGAATTCCTGCCATCTGATGAAGTTTTAGCGGAGCGGATGGTGAAAGGGGCAGGTTTAACCCGGCCTGAGTTGGCTATTCTGACTGCTTACGGCAAAATGGTGTTAAAAGAGCAACTGGTGCTGCCGGAAATTTATGAAAACAGTTACTTTAAACAAGAGCTGTTCCAGGCATTCCCACAGGTGTTGCAAGATAAATACGCCCGTGAGATGGAAAACCATCCGTTAAAAGCTGAAATTATTGCCACTAAGCTGGCCAATATGATGGTCAATGACATGGGCGCCAACTTTGCTCAGCGGATGATGGAAGAAACCGGTTCAACTATTGCTGAAGTGGCGATTTGTTATGCCATCGCCCGCGATCTGTTTGATCTGGAAAAAGTATGGCACCAGTTAGAACAACTGGATAACGTCATTGATGCAGGCTTGCAGACCCGGTTATTGTTCCAGTTACGCCGCACTATGCGCCGCACGACGCGCTGGTTCCTGCGCCATCGTAACAAAGCGCTGGATATTGCCCAGACGGTGGCATTCTTCAAACCGGCATATCAGCAAATTGCTGCTGACTTACCAAAACTGTTGGCCAAAGCCGAAGCTGAATCTCTGCAGGCGCATCAGGACAAACTGGTCGCCCAACAGGTTCCGGTTGAGCTGGCTTGTTATCTGGCGCAACTGAGCACTGTGTTCTCAGTGATGGATATTGCTCAGGTCGCCGATAGCGAGAAAACCAACTTGTTACTGGTGGCAGAAATTTACTTCAAATTGGGCGATAAGCTGGATCTGCACTGGTTCTTAGAACAGATCACACATCAACCTGTCACCAACCATTGGCAGGCACTGGCACGCGCTTCTTATCGCGAAGAGCTGGATTGGCAACAACGGGCGTTATCGCAAGTGGTGGTCAGAACCTGTCAGGGCCACTGTGATGCCGAAACCGTGATCAGCAGTTGGTTAAGTTCCAATGAGCTGGTGTTGTCACGCTGGAGCATGATGCTGGCTGAGTTCAAAACCACCAAGAGCCATGAGTTTGCCAAATTCTCAGTGGCGCTGCGTGAACTGATGTTATTAAGCCATCACTGCGATACGGTAAAATAACCAGTTCGTTCGCTATGAAGATGGCTAACTGCCAGTTAAAATGCCCCGTTTGACGGGGCATTTTATTAAGGATGACCTGAGTTGCCCCTGAGCTGGCAGCCTGATGCCAATTACCTTTATTCATTTTACCCTGCAGCTAAGCTGTCACTGCTGTAGTTAACCGAAGAGGCCGCCGATGTTTTACCAACTTGCACGAGAATTGATGTTTATGACCGATGCGGAAAAATCGCATCATTTTGCCCTAGGTAGCCTGAAAAAATTACAACATACACCACTGGCACAATTATGGCGGCAACAAGTGGCGGCAAAACCTGTGACAGTGGCTGGCATTACCTTTACAAATCCAGTAGGTTTGGCGGCCGGACTGGATAAAAATGCTGACTGTATTGATGCATTCAGCCAGATGGGATTTGGTTTTATTGAAGTCGGTACCGTCACGCCAAGACCACAAGCAGGCAATGATAAACCGCGTATTTTCCGTTTGCCTGAGGCCAATGCCATTATCAATCGGATGGGTTTCAATAACCAAGGTGTTGATTATCTTGTCAATAACGTGAAGAAAGCCCGTTATAAGGGTGTGCTCGGTATTAATATTGGTAAAAACAAAGATACGCCTAATGAGCAGGGTAAAGACGACTACGTGCACTGTATGCGTAAAGTCTATCCTTATGCCAGTTATATCACGGTGAATATTTCTTCACCCAACACGCCGGGTTTGCGTGATTTGCAGTTTGGCGATGCCTTATTCGATCTACTGCAAACGGTGAAAAACGAGCAGTTGGATCTGCAACAGCAATACGGTAAATATGTGCCGGTGTTTGTGAAAATTGCACCGGATATGGATGCGATTGCTGTTGAACAAGTGGCAGATACTTTACTGCGCAGCCAAATGGACGGTGCTATCGCCACCAATACCACCTTGGACCGTAGCGCAGTTGAGGGCATGCTGCATGCCAATGAAGCGGGTGGGCTCAGTGGCCGGCCAGTACGGCAAAAAAGTACCACAGTGGTCGGCCAGCTCAGAGCTGCCGTTGGTGCTGATTTTCCGATCATTGGGGTCGGTGGTATTGATGATGCAGCTTCAGCCCAGGAAAAACTGCAGGCCGGAGCCCAATTAGTCCAGGTTTATACTGGTTTTATTTATCAGGGACCTAACTTGATCAAAACGATCGTTGACAGCTTATAACGATCCGACACTGATCAGTTTTTGTTAGAGCAAAACAGTCTTTAACAAGCTGCCGCCGGCAGTGTACAACGGCGGCATTGGCTTTTGAACTGGCAACGACTATGTCCGCATATATTCCATCGGCGCTCTGGCACTGGCAAAGTCAGGGCGATGTTCTGGCACTGGATACCGGTGTGGTGCGCCATTGCACTGGTTTTACGCTGAGCCAGTTGTATGCCAGTCCACAGCAACAGCCATTTACCCTGGAGCAAGCTGAAGCTTATTGGTTGTACTGGCACCAGTTGGAGTCTTTAGGTTGGCCACAGGAGCATTGTTTTGCCGCAGCTATTGACGCTGTGGCAGGGCAGTTCTTTTTACGCTTAGCCGCGCATAAAAGTTGGTGGTTTCAGCCGCTGTCACAGCAATATCATCCCAAGACCGGCAGTTTAGTGCAGCTGGCTGCGCAGAGTATGGTGTTGGCGCTAGTGCTGAATCAAACCGCAAACTGTGCACAATTGTTGTTGCTGCAGCATGGCATCACTTTGCAAGCGAAAACCTTATCAGCGGGTCAGGTGCTGACCGTCCTGTGCGATAGATTACAACCCCATCAGCAGCAACGACCACCGAAATTAGCCAAATCAGCCTGATCTGGTCTGAGCTGTGATAGAAACATCAGCTTTTTTGCCGCTTTTAGCTTTTTCTGCTAGGCAGTCTGACGTGGATAGGTAAAAATAGCCGCCTGTAACAGCATGAACTTAGGTTCGCCCAGCGATTTTCAGGTAGTACAGTTTGACAGACACAAGCCAAAATTTTGATGACATCCGTCCTTATGACGACAGTGAAGTCCCGGCCGCCGTGCAACGGATCATTGCTGATCCCGAATTTATCCGCGCTATTATCCGCTATCGTTTTGGCAGTTCAGCCCCATGGCTGATGACGCTGGCATCGCCGCTATTGAGTTGGTACTTGCGACGCCACTGGTCTGGTTTAAAGACAGTACAGGCGGTTCAACAATATGTCGCGACTTATCTGCAGCGCAGCCTGAGTCATACCACCCGCAGCCTCACCTGTAGTGGTCTGGAGCAACTTGATCCCAGCCAAGCTTATTTGTTTGTCTCAAACCATCGTGATATTGCGATGGATCCGGCCTTAGTGAACTGGTGTTTAAGTCAGGCCGGTTTTACCACTTCCCGCATTGCTATCGGTGACAATTTATTGAAAAAAACTTGTGTCACTGAACTGATGAAGCTGAATAAAAGTTTTATTGTGCGCCGTTCTGCCAAGGGCCCGCGCGAGATGCTCAAAGCTTTGGGTCAGTTGTCGGCTTATATTCGCCACTCTTTGTCGACCGGGCATCATATTTGGATCGCGCAAAAAGAAGGCCGCGCTAAAGATGGGCGGGATCAGACCGATCCGGCGATCCTGAAGATGTTTTATATTGCCGGTAAGCAGGCGGGTATTGAATTTCCAGCCTATATGGCGGGTTTGCAGATTGTCCCCGTTTGTTTGTCTTATGAATTTGATCCCTGTGATGAAGCCAAGGCGCAGGAGTTGTATCAGCTAGCGACGGCAGGTAATTATAAGAAAACAGAGTTTGAAGATATTGAAAGCATCGTCAGAGGCATTACCGGCAATAAAGGCCGGGTGCATGTGCATTTTGGTCAGGTGATGCAACAACCAACTGAACTGTCGGATCCGGAGACGTTGGCGGCAGCGATAGATCGGCAAATTTATCAGGGCTATCGTTTTTTCCCGGCCAATTATCTTGCCGCTGGTCAGGACTTGCCGCCAGAGCTGGCAATCGAAGGCTGTGCCGAGTATCAGCGCAGGTTACAAAACATGCCAGCCGAAATTCGGCCTTATATAGCGCAGATGTACGCCAGTCCGCTGCAAAATTTTAAAAAATTGGCGGAGCAATAAGATGTCACGCAGTATCAGCTACAAATTTAAAGGCCAGAGTAAAAAGATCCCTTTTAGTTATGACAAATTTCATGACATGTATGAAGCCGTGGCCGCTGCTGAAGGCATTGATTTACGCCATTTCCTGCAAATGGAGCAGCAAGTGGCCATGACCGCCAAACGTAAAGCCGCGATGAAAGATTATCGGCAGCAGGAATTTAAACGTTTTGGTTTTAGTGATATTTATCTGCATAAGGATGAGCCGGAGGCAAGCTAAGCCTGCGGCTTCGCGCCGTCAGAATGGTTGGGCCTGACCCTGGCAGCTGTTGGGTTGGTCCTGACAATACAGCACCTTGCTGCCAAGTTGGATATTTTGTTTGGCAAACCAGCCCGCTGGCATTTCCAATGCTGCGATCACTGGACTTACCGAGCTGTGCCGGGTTTCACTATAGGCCTGCATCTGCTGAATCGATAAAATAGTCCAGTCAGCACTGATAAAAGCCACATCCAGCGGTTCTGGGGTATTTTTCATCCACAACACCACTGTTTTCACCTCGTCCTGTAACAGCAGCATGCCGTGATGCAAAGGGCTTTGTCCCATCAGGCCCTGGCCTCTGCGCTCAGGGCTATCCGCCAGTTGCACTTCAATCAGCTTATCGCCCAGTTTCAGTTTGACCATGGCAAACTCGCTAAAAGCAAGGGCTGGCGATGTTGTCTGCTGTGGTAATGGGCTTGCATAACAAGCGGGTAATAACAACAGCAACGGCAATAACAATGAAACGCGCATAAAGCCTCCAAGCAAAACAACAGTTTAAGCACTATTGCCACGAGGATGCAAGCCGCGCTGGCAAGAACAGCAGGCGCTATATCTGGCGCCGAAAAAAAAGCCAGTCACTAGGGACTGGCTTGATGAACCACGAGCTATAGATCTGATTACAGCGCGTTGATAGCTTGACGCGGGTCGAAGTAGCTCAGGTTCAGCGCTTCAGCGACATGCTGATTTACCACCTGACCATTGATCACGTTCAGACCATTTAATAAATGTTGGTCTTCCAGTAAGGCCGCTTTATAACCTTTATTTGCCAGTTTAATGATAAATGGCAGGGTGGCATTGTTCAGTGCAAAAGTCGATGTCAGTGGCACCGCACCTGGCATATTGGCAACACAATAATGCACCACGTCATCCACAATAAAAGTTGGTTCGGCATGGGTGGTGGCATAAGAGGTTTCTACACAACCGCCCTGGTCAATTGCCACGTCCACAATCGCAGAACCTGGCTTCATTTTACGGATGTGCTCGCGGGTGACCAGTTTTGGTGCTGCTGCGCCAGGAATGAGTACACCACCAATAACTAAATCGGCTTCCAGTACATGTTTTTCCAGTGCATCAGCAGTTGAATAGATGGCTTTTACCGCACCGTTAAATTGGGCATTAATCCGACGTAACACATCAACATTACGATCCAGCACTACAACATCAGCACCTAAACCAACAGCCATTTGCGCGGCGTTGGTACCCACCATACCGCCACCTAACACCACGACTTTGGCTGGTTCAACACCTGGCACACCACCTAACAACATACCGCGACCGGCACAAGATTTTTCCAGCGCACGTGCACCAGCCTGAATCGACATCCGGCCAGCTACTTCTGACATTGGTGCCAGCAGAGGTAAACCACCACGGCTATCAGTGACTGTTTCATAGGCGATACAAATCGCTTTTGATTTAATTAAATCTTCTGTTTGTGGCAGATCTGGCGCCAAATGCAAGTATGTGAACAGGATCTGGCCTTCACGCAGCATAGCGCGTTCAACGGCTTGTGGCTCTTTTACTTTGACAATCATGTCTGCTTTGGCAAAAACTTCAGCAGCTGTTGCTAATACTTGTGCACCAGCAGCGCTGTAGTCTGCGTCGCCAAAACCAATACCGCTACCGGCATTGTGTTCAACAAATACAGAATGGCCATGAGCGACCAGCTCACGGACGCTGGCTGGAGTCATACCGACGCGGTATTCATGGTTTTTAATTTCTTTTGGCACGCCAATAATCATGATGTTTTGCCTTGATAGGGTTGAGGAAAATTTTTCGCTAGTATAGTGCGAAAAATGCAGAATTAATGGTTGTTTTATGATGATGTAATAGTGGAAAATGCTACCAATATTTCTTTATCAGCATTTTCATCTGCCATGTTTTCAACACACCAAAACATTCGAAAATTAGACCGAATTGACCAGAAAATTCTGCGGGAATTACAAAAAGATGGCCGGCTGTCCAATGTGGAATTGGCCAAGCGGGTAGGGCTGAGCCCAACCCCTTGTCTGGAACGGGTTCGGCGCTTAGAAGCCGATGAATTTATTGTAGGTTATACCGCGCTGGTCGATGCGAATAAAGTTGGTGCCGCGTTACTGGTTTTTGTGGAAATTACCTTAAGTAAGACCTCGCCGGAAGATTTTGATGAGTTCAGCAAAGCAGTGCAGAAACTCGATGAAATTCTGGAATGCCATCTGGTCTCAGGCAGTTTTGACTTTCTGCTCAAGACCAGAGTCGCGAACATGGCGGCCTATCGGGAACTTCTCGGTGAGACCTTACTCAGATTGCCAAGTGTCAGGGAAAGTCGGACCTATGTGGTGATGGAAGAGGTGAAACAAACGACAGTGATCACAGTGAGTGGTTAAATAACAAACAGATAGCTGATAATTCCTATCACAACTATGGTCGAAACAGATGCATCTACAGCCTCAGTCTGGTATCTTGGCAGGGCATTTTTTAAGATTTTTATGGGGCCTGGCCTTTGCAAGCTAAAACAGTTTTTTCGCTAAATGGTATTCAACGGCTGGTCGAAGTCGGTTTGATTGTGTGTTCCGGCTTAGCTGCGTTTATGCTGCTGGCGCTGTTGAGTTTTGATCCATCAGATCCAAGCTGGTCGCAAACTGGTTATCAGACCGATATCGCTAATTTTGCCGGGCCTGTTGGGGCTCAGGTGGCTGATATGCTGTTTACCGTTTTTGGCTGGTTGTCCTATTTATTTCCGCCTTTTTTTGCCTTTTGCGGTTATTTATTATTCAAGCGTTTTAAAGATCTGATCACTATTGATTATCTGATCCTGGGTCTGCGTTTGCTGGGCTTATTACTGACCGTGATTTCTGCATGTGCGATCAGCAGTATTAATTTTGATGATTTTTTTATGTATTCCTCAGGCGGTGTGGTGGGCGATGTGCTCAGCAGCCTGTTATTGCCGAATCTGAATTTTGTCGGTAGCAGTTTATTATTGTTATGTAGCTTTTGTATTGGCATGACTTTATTAACTGGCATTTCCTGGTTGACCGTTGCCGATGAATTGGGCGCTTGGGTGATGCAACTGGTCAATTTTGTCTGGAATTTACCCGGCAAGTTCAGTGCGACAAAAACTGCCACTGTAGCGGCAACAACTGCTGCGATGCCAGTCAATGACTTTGCGACTGAACTGAACGAAGCGCAGCACGAGTTGAGCCGGCAAGAGCAGTCAGAGCGTCAGCGACAGGAGCCCGGCTTTTCAGCGCTTGATGAGTTAAACACGGCAGATGTTGGCATCAGACATGCTGACAGCGCGGATGAAATTGAGTGGTCGGATTATCGGCCTAGTCAGCACAATTTAACGGCGCAAGCCGACTGTAGCGAGGCAGATATTGCCAATCCGATTGACAGCAACTGGGCAGCGCCGGTGGAGAAAAAATCGGTTGATGCGACCGAAGCATTCCGGCAACAATTGCTCCGAGATAAACCTCAAAGTTATCAGCCCGAAGCACAGCCGGTAGTGCCGGTGAAAACCAGTGCCATTAAAACTGAACCACAGCTGCAAAGCCGGGCTTTTTTCCCACCTGCCGATGCCGCCGTTGAACCTTTACCCTTTCAGCCGTTAGATGTGCGCACTGAATCGCAGGCTTTTGTCAGTGTCGATACCTTGGCGGATGATGAATTGTCTTTTTCTGCCATTGATGACTCTTTTGATGATGATGATTTAAATCAAAGTTTTATTCACACTCAAGCCGATATCAATCGGTTGTTAACTGATGAAGACGATGAACCGCCCTTTGAAATGGATGAACCAGAGATAGTCCGGCCTGTTGTTGCTGCGCCACGACCCGTTGCCTTGAACGGCTTTGGTCAGCCGCTATTGCTGGCCGGACAGGATGACGCAGAGCCGATGACTGAATTACCAGCGCTGAGCCTGCTGGATCGGCCTAATAAAACTGTCAATCCAATTTCGGCGGAAGATTTAGAGCGGGTATCCCGTTTGGTAGAGTTAAAGTTATTAGATTTTAACGTTGATGCCAAAGTGGTTGGTGTTTATCCAGGCCCAGTGGTGACCCGCTTTGAACTCGACCTGGCGCCAGGGGTTAAGGTTAGTAAAATTACCGGTTTATCAAAAGATTTAGCCCGTTCTTTGTCGGCCATCAGCGTGCGGGTGGTTGAAGTGATCCCAGGGAAATCTTTTATTGGCTTAGAACTGCCAAATCAACACCGCGAGATAGTGCGGTTGTCAGAAGTGATAGGCGATGAGGTGTTTACTGAGTCTAAGTCACCTCTGACCATGGTGCTTGGCAAAGATATCGCGGGTAAATCTGTGGTGGCCGATCTGGCGAAGATGCCGCATTTACTCGTGGCAGGCACCACCGGCTCCGGCAAGTCAGTTGGCGTTAATGTGATGATCTGTAGTCTACTTTACAAGTCGACACCAGATGATGTGCGGTTTTTGATGATAGATCCAAAAATGTTGGAGTTGTCGGTCTACGAAGGCATTCCGCATTTACTGACTGAAGTCGTCACCGATATGAAAGAAGCGGCCAACGGCCTGCGCTGGTGTGTGGGTGAAATGGAACGGCGCTATAAGCTGATGTCGGCCTTGGGCGTGCGTAACTTAAAAGGTTATAACGTCAAGATTGCTGATGCTATCGCGGAAGGGCATCCTATACGTGATCCATTGTGGCGGCCATCGGATAATATGCTCACGGAAGCGCCGTTACTGGAAAAATTACCTTCTATCGTCGTCGTGATTGACGAATTCGCTGACATGATGATGATCGTCGGCAAAAAAGTGGAAGAGCTGATCGCCAGGATTGCGCAAAAAGCCCGGGCTGCCGGTATCCACTTGATTTTGGCCACTCAACGGCCTTCGGTCGATGTGATCACCGGTCTGATTAAAGCCAATATTCCGACCCGGATTGCTTTTCAGGTGTCATCTAAGATCGACTCCAGAACCATTCTGGATCAACAAGGTGCCGAGAGTTTATTAGGCCAGGGTGACATGTTGTATCTACCACCTGGCTCTGGGGTTCCCAACCGGGTGCATGGTGCTTTTGTCGATGACCACGAAGTGCATGCGGTGGTGGCTGACTGGAAAAAACGCGGTCGGCCTAACTATATTCCGGAGATTTTAAGTGGCGAGACCACTGAGGAAAATCTGTTGCCGGGTGAGACTTTGGAAGATGAAGATGCCGAAGCCGATCCGCTGTTTGACCAAGCGGTGGCTTTTGTGACCGAAAGTCGGAAGGCGTCTGTTTCCGGGGTACAACGGCGTTTTCGCATTGGTTACAACCGCGCTGCGCGGTTAGTTGAAACGATGGAACAAGTAGGTATTGTCAGTGGACCAGGTCACAATGGCAATCGTGAAGTGTTGGCACCTCCGCCACCAAAAGGGTTTTAAATGAAAAAATTGATGCTCGCCGCCGCCTTACTCGGCACCAGTTTCTTTAGTCAGGCCGCCACCCAAGCGGATTTATTAAAAGAAAAACTGGCCCGTTTATACAGTTATCAAGCCAGCTTCCAGCAAACTGTGACGGATGCCAGCGGCAAACCAGTGCAGACCGAAGGCGAAGGTATGTTATCGGTAAAACAGCCGTCAATGTTCCGGTTTGAAACCATCACGCCTGAGCCCAATGTGTTTGTTGGCAATGGTGTCACTTTATGGCATCACAATCAGGTGCTGGAGCAAGTCAGCATTTATGATGCAAAAAAAGAAGTCAATGTGACGCCTTTTGTGCTGCTGACCTCGAATGATCCTGCCTTATGGAGCAACTATGAGGTTTCAGGCAGCGGCGAAGAATTTATCATTCGAGCCAAAGATCCAGCCAGTGCCGTACCGCAACTGACATTACAGTTTGCTGGGGTTGGCTTTTCTAAAATGACAGTGCTGGATCAAAACGGCCAAACCAGCGTATTTGAATTTTTAGCTGTGCAAAATAATATCAAGCTTGATAGCAGTTTATTTAAACTCGAGCTACCAGCCAATGTTGACATTGAAGACTTACGCAAAAAGTGACAAGTTTAAGCTTTGATTTTCAGCCTGATGTCAGACCACTAGCGGCTCGACTCAGGCCAGTCAGACTGGAACATTATATAGGTCAGCAACATCTGCTCGGGCCGGGCACACCGCTGCGTCAAGCTATTGAAGCGGGCCGGGTGACTTCACTGATTTTGTGGGGACCTCCTGGCACAGGTAAAACCACGCTGGCAGAACTGATTGCTGCTTATGCCGATGCTTATTTGGCAAAAATTTCGGCCGTCACTGCGGGCGTGAAAGAAATCCGTGATGAAATCGCCGCCGCTAAACTCCGTTTGTTGCAATATCAGCAACGGACGTTGTTATTTGTCGACGAAGTGCATCGCTTTAACAAAAGCCAGCAAGACGCTTTTTTACCGCATATCGAAGATGGCACTATTATTTTTATTGGTGCTACCACTGAGAATCCTTCGTTCTCGCTCAATAACGCCTTGTTATCCCGTGCCAGAGTCTGCATTTTAAAGAAAATTGCTGTCGCTGATTTAGCGCAGGTATTGCAACGCGCTCTGACTGATGCTGAATTGGGCTTAGGCCGCCAGCAGCTGAGGTTGGATGAAGATGCAAAAAGCCTGTTATTACAATTGGCTGATGGCGATGCCAGACGATTGCTGAATTTACTCGAACTAGCCGCTGAGTCGGTGCAGGCGGAAAGCCTGCAGGTAATAACTAAACAGTTATTAATGCAACTGGTGCCAAGGCAGTTACCGGGTTTTGATAATCATGGTGATCAGTTTTATGATCTGATTTCAGCATTCCATAAATCAGTGCGTGGTTCCAATCCAGATGCGGCCTTATATTGGTACTGCCGAATTCTGGAAGGTGGCGGCGATCCGTTGTATGTGGCGCGTCGGTTGTTAGCTATTGCCTCAGAAGATATTGGCAATGCCGATCCACGCGCTTTAACCATAGCGATTGATGCTTGGGATACCTTTAGCCGGGTCGGGCCTGCCGAAGGCGAACGTGCCATTGCCCAAGCTGCGGTCTATCTGGCGCTGGCGCCGAAAAGTAACGCTGTTTATACCGCATTTAAACAGATCCGCAGTTTGGTGCAACAGTCGCCAGCTTATGAAGTGCCGTTACATTTACGCAATGCACCAACCAAATTGTTAAAAGAAATGGGCCATGGCAGTGAGTATCGCTATGCGCATGATGAGCCTGGCGCTTATGCCGCCGGTGAGCGTTATCTGCCGGTCGAAATGGCGCAGCTGCAATTTTATCATCCGAGTGATCGAGGCCTGGAAAAACAGCTGGCTGAAAAGCTGAGTTATTTGCAGCAGTTAGATGCTGCGGCCAGAAACCGGGGCGAAGGGCGTGACTAATCCGCTGTTCAATTATCTGGCAATTGCCATTGGCGGTGCCATTGGCGCTTGTTTGAGGTTTGCGCTCAGTGAATGGATGCTACATCTTTTCGGCAGAGCATTTCCTTTTGGTACATTGCTGGTTAATATTCTCGGGTCTTTTGTCATCGGACTGTTGTATGGTCTACTGATCACTGAACAAATCACGCCTAATCCGTGGCGGATTTTTATCGGGATCGGCGTGTTAGGTGCTTTTACCACCTTTTCAACTTTTTCTATGGACACTGTGTTGTTGTTACAGCAAGGCGATTGGCTCAAGGCCGTTGTAAATGTGGTGCTGAACGTGGTGTTGTGTTTAACCCTCGCCTGGCTTGGATTAAAGCTAGGCTCGATGAAGTAAAAATTATGTTAGATAGCAAATATTTACGCAGTGAATTAAGCCAAGCCGCAGAGCGGCTGGCGACTCGTGGTTTTGTGCTGGATGTAGACCAGCTCAGTGCACTGGAAGAACAACGTCGCGAATTACAAATGGCGACGCAAGATTTACAGAATCTGCGCAACAGTAAATCCAAGGCTATTGGTCAGGCCAAGGCCCGTGGCGAAGATATCGCACCATTATTGGCTGAAGTGGACGGTTTAGGCAGTCAGCTTGATGCTGCCAAAATTCGCTTGGATGCCGTGTTAGCGGAAGTCGATCAGATCGCATTATCGCTGCCGAATCTGCCAGATCTGTCGGTCCCTGTTGGTAAGGACGAAACGGCTAACTTAGAAGTTCGTCGTGTTGGTGACATTCCGCAGTTTGATTTTACAGTGAAAGACCATGTGGCGATTGGCGAAGCTTTGGCCGGTGGACTGGACTTTGAAAGCGCCGTCAAAGTGGCGGGTTCACGCTTTGTGGTGATGAAAGGTCAAATCGCCAAACTGCATCGGGCATTAGCGCAATTTATGCTGGACTTGCACACCGAACAACACGGTTACACCGAGTTGTATGTGCCTTATCTGGTGAACAAAGATTCTTTGTACGGCACCGGCCAGTTACCAAAATTTGGCGCTGATTTATTTCACACCCAGCCTGCCACTGAAGAAGGTGTCGGCATGAGTCTGATCCCAACGGCTGAAGTGCCTGTAACTAACTTAGCCCGCGATCGCATTTTTGATTTGGCAGAGCTGCCACAAAAATACACCGCGCATACACCATGTTTTCGTAGTGAAGCTGGCTCTTATGGCCGGGATACCCGTGGTTTGATCCGCCAGCATCAGTTTGAGAAAGTGGAATTGGTGCAGTTGTCACATCCTGAGCACTCGATGGCAGCCTTAGAGGAACTGACAGGTCATGCCGAAAAAGTGCTGCAATTGTTAGGCTTACCTTATCGCGTTATGTTGTTGTGTAGCGGCGATATGGGGTTTGGCTCTTGCAAAACTTATGATTTGGAAGTGTGGTTACCTGCTCAACAGACTTACCGTGAAATTTCATCTTGCAGTAACATGGGTGATTTCCAAGCCCGTCGGATGCAAGCCCGGTTTCGGCCGGAAGAAGGCAAAAAACCTGAGCTGCTGCATACTTTAAATGGCTCTGGTTTAGCGGTTGGCCGGACCTTAGTGGCGATTTTGGAGAACTATCAGCAAGCAGATGGTTCAGTCCGGATCCCGGCAGTATTACAACCTTATATGGCTGGTAAAACAGTGATCAGTGCCTGATCCTGTCAGACTGTTGAGCACTGTCGCTAAGCTACAGTGCTTTTTTCTTTGCCTTTTTGGATGATGCAGCACCAATGGTAAACAAAGCGGAAAAAAACGATAAAACAGAGCATAAAACTGTGACCAAAAAAGTTTTGGTACAGAAAAATCCGCTGAAACAAGCCCTAAGAGTGGTGTATTGGTTGGTGCTCCTGGCGGTAGCGACAGTGGTCGGTGGTTTGTTGTTTGATGCTTATTGGACTTTTTATAGTAATACCCGCTAACAGACCGGGCTGAATCGGCCATCAGTCTGTCGCGGTGGTTGTCGCGCCGTTATAAACAACGTGCCGGTTTGGGTAAACCTGCGATCCGGGTCGCTTGTTTGGCCGGTCCTTCTGGAAACAATAAAAACAGATACTTGCTGCTGCCTTTTTCTGCACCAAACTGTTCTGCCATCGCTTTAACCAATAACCGAATGGCGGGCGAGGTCCGGTATTGCTGATAAAATTCACGAACAAAGTGAATCACTTCCCAGTGCGCAGCCGTCAGCGTCAATTGTTCAAGCCTGGCGAATTCTTCCGCTAATTCTGGAGTCCATAAAGTTAAGTCAGCCAGGTAACCATGCTGATCAAGCGGGATGCTTTGTGCATTGATTTGCAGCGTCAGCATAACATCACCGTATTTGCCGCCAGACATAAAGCAACCCATTGCTGATCATCCACGGCAGTAATACCAGCGGCTATATTGATTTGGCGATCCGCGGCATCCTGTGCTGATATATACAGCTGGCAAGCGGGCAGGGACTCAGCAGCCAGCGTTCGATAGACGCCATCCTGGCGGAATAAGATTGCATCCTGTGCACTGACCAGGGCCAAGTTAGCCGTTGGGCTGATCACCTGAAATAACACCATTTAAAACCTCAGGATATGAGTTTGTTGAGACAATTGCTGTTGTAGCTCTGGCAGGGAGCACAGCTGGACCGGCAGTCGCAAATCATCGCTATTGAGCCGATACTGGCTACAGGCCTCGCGACTCACCAGCAGTTGCTCAATGTCGTATAAACCAAATAACTTTTGCCCAGGGGTAAAATCTTTACAGCCAAGGTCAGCTTTGTCTGCCGTCGGTAGCAATTGGCAAACTGCAGCCCCCAGATAAATCACCGTCAACTGGTGTTCGACCGCAGCCAGTGCCAGTAACATGTCATGCGCTTCACGCGCTAAAGCGCTGTCAAAGGCAGATTGTTGTAATACTAAAGCGATTTTCATCATCTCAGCCTTCTTTCTTTGTGCCATGCCGTCAAAACTGGATTACCCGATCAACTTCTGCCAGTCGAATGGCAAATTCGGCCAGACCTGCCGCGGTATAGCCAGCGCGTGCTGGTTTTGTGCTGCTGGCAATACCACGCTTCTCTGCGGCAGTGACACAATACAATAAAGGGATCTGTTGTTGCTGACAAAAGTCAGCTAAGGCGCCTGCTTGATCGGGTTCATCGGCCGGTAAATCAGCGCCAGCCACCACAGCTTGCACCGCGGCCTGATAAAGAAAAATATGATCAATCTGATGACCCGCCGCCAGGGCGGCTTTTGCAAAACGCAGGCAGGACGCCAGCGTCGGGCTGGCATAAGTATCAGACTGCAGATAAAGTGCAAAACTTGCCATAAACTGCGCTCCAGCGAACAACACAAACAGGAGGGTAAAAAAAAGCCCCGCAAGCGGGGCATTTTAGCTTAAATCAAACCATCTGCAACTGCTTAGTCGTCACTGTTCATAAAACCTAACAGCTGCAGTAATGAAGTAAATAAATTGAAGATATTCAGATATAACGACACAGTGGCGCGGATGTAGTTAGTCTCGCCACCATTGATGATGCGGCTGGTATCAAACAAAATAAAACCAGACATGATCAACACAACCACAGCATTAATGGCCAGATGTAACGCCGGGATCTGGAAAAAGATATTCGCAAGTCCTGCAACCACTGCCAGGATCAGACCAACAAATAAGAAATTGCCCATAAAAGAGAAATCTTTTTTGCTGGTTAAGGTATAAGCGGATAAAGAAAAGAAAATCAGTGCCGTCGCGCCAAAAGCCTGCATGATAATTTCCGGGCCGTTGGCCATACCGGCGTAACGGTTCAGCATTGGGCCAATAGAGGCGCCCATCACACCCGTAAAAGCAAATACCCAAAAAATGCCAGCAGCAGAATCAGCAGTTTTCATCACCACAAAGACCAGCACCAGGGCCAGAATGGCTAAACCAAGACCGACCATCGAACTAAAATCTAATGCCATCGCAATACTGGCAGTGACAGCACTGAAGGTCAGTGTCATTGCCAAAAGCATGTAGGTGTTTCTCAATACTTTGTTGATGCTTAGGCTATCAGCGCCGCTGAAAACCTGTTGGTTTTGATAAGACATATTCACTCCTGTGTTTAAATATTCAGTGAACTATACAAGTTAATCAATAAGCTGTCAGTAGCTTTGACGCCAGGCGTCGACAGAAATTCCGCCAGTTGAGCAAAAAAAATACCGTAGTCGTCGGTTTAATAAACGGCAACTAGAAAAACATCTTTATAAAGTAATTCAATGCGTTAAAAACGAAAAAAATCCTTTCCTTTCGATAGAAATCTGATTATCATACGCGGCATTGGAGAGATGGCAGAGTGGTTTAATGCACCGGTCTTGAAAACCGGCGAGGGTTAGTAGCCCTTCAAGAGTTCGAATCTCTTTCTCTCCGCCATATTTGAAAACCCGCACTTGTTGCGGGTTTTTTGCTTTTTAAGGCAACAAGCTTAGTTGAAATAACACACCGCAACCCGATGACAATCAAAGCTACAGCCCGGCCAATAAAAAACCCGGACTTGCCGGGTTTTTTATTCAGAGCCTGCGTTTATTCGATGTGACAAGTGAAGCAATATGAATAAAGGCCATTTGGATCATTAAACTGGCTGAACTGAGTCAGTTGCTGATTAAACTGCTGAACCAGTTGACCGATGCGTGGTTGGGCACTGTCTTGGGCTTCTGGTAATAAACCCAGCGCTTTGGCAGAGCCGAACATTTGTTTTAACAGTTGTTCTTGCGGGGTTAATTCCTGTTCCACCACCCAAACATCGTACTGAGCCAGGCTGGCTTTAGCCGCCGCTGAGGCGATAGCGTCATCTAAAGTACCTAATTTATCAACTAAACCAAATTCCAGCGCTTTGGTTCCGGTCCAAACCCGGCCTTGACCGACTTTATCAACAGCAGTTTTCTCCAGATTACGACTGGCACTGACATGGCTGATAAACTCATCGTAGCCGCGGTCAATCAAGCGTTGTAATAATTTTTCTGCATCGGCTGGTAAGCCTTTATACAGCGGTAAACCTGCGGAGAAACCGGCTAACTCAGTGGTACCAACGCCATCAACATTCAGACCTAAAGTACCCATCACATTTTCTGCAGTCCAGAACAAGGAGAAAATACCAATTGAGCCTGTAATAGTGGTGGGTGAAGCCCAAATTTCATTGGCAGGTGCTGCAATCCAGTAACCGCCTGATGCTGCCACTGCGCCCATCGAGGCAATCACGGGTTTGCCGGCTACTTTTAATAACCGAACTTCTTCTGCAATGATTTCAGAGGCAAATGCACTACCACCGCCGCTATCAATGCGCAGCACCACTGCTTTGACTTTTTCGTCCAATCTGGCACGACGCAATAATTTAGCGGTGCTATCACCGCCGATAGTACCCGCTTTGGCGGAGCCATCAACAATGTTGCCGCGGGCCACTACCAAGGCTACTTTATCCGTTAACGGATTCACCACCGGCAATTTTGGGATCACCAGATGTTGGTAGTCATGATAATTCACTTGGTTAAAGGTTTGATTGTCTTCATCCGTGCCCACCAGCGCGATTACGTCCTGACGAAATTGCTCGGCAGTTTTTAAACTGTCGACAAACTTGCTATCCAAAGCGTATTTGGCCAAATCGCCATCAGCGGCATTGACGCGCTCATACAAACGGGCAAAAGTCTCATCAAAATTATCAACCGCAAAACCGCGACGTGCTGCAACTTGTTGTTTGTATTCAGCCCAAAGTTCATTTAACCAGGCGGCGTTCGCTTCTTTGGCTTCAGGCGACATATCATCACGCAAAAATGGTTCAACGGCTGATTTGTAAGTGCCGACCTTAAACACGTGCATGTTGATTTTCAGCTTTTCCAGGGCACTTTTGTAGTACATAGGGTAGGAGCCATAACCTTCTAATAACACCGCGCCTTGTGGGTTTAAGTTGATATTGTCGGCATAGCTGGCAAGGAAGTATTGATTTTGAGCATAGAATGCACCAGTGGCGAACACCTTTTTATCTGCGGCTTTAAATTTTTCCAGTGCGCTACCAACAGCTTTTAATTTATCTTGTGATGCAGAGCCTAAATCAGCTAAATCCAGCACAATCACTTTGATTTTGTTATCTTTGGCTGCATGTTCAATCACTTTCACCACGTCACGGACCAGCATTTCTGGCTCAGGCTCACTGGCGCCAGCACTTTCATTGATCACAGCTTCGATGGGATCAGTCCAGCGTTTTTCTTCGACCAAATCACCTTTTAATGACAGCACTAAAGCCGCAGTGTCCGGCACCACAACCTTGTCTTCATCGGACAATAACACGCTGATAAAACCAATAAATAACACTAAAAATAATAAATTCAGTACCAGATTACGGACGAACTTAAAGCCGGAACCGAAGAAGCCAAAAAAGCGGCGGATCAAGCCAGGTTGAGCTGCTGACATAGGGTAACCTTCGTTAACATTAGAAAATTCCTTGTAAGATAACGAATTTAGTCGGCAAACTTAAACGGAATTTGTAAGTAAATGTATATTCCTTGTCAGTCTGCGTAAAAGCAGCTAAAGTCAGACCATTCAACAGGTACGACCAGAGGGCCGAAAGTGAGCTATCCTCATTTATTACAACCATTAGATTTGGGTTTTACCCAGTTAAAGAACCGCGTCATGATGGGTTCGATGCATACGGGCTTAGAAGAAGAAAAACAGGGTTTTAACAAACTCGCGGCATTTTATGCTGAGCGGGCCAAAGGAGGGGTTGGCCTGATTATCACCGGTGGAATCAGTCCGAATTTTCGCGGTAATTTAGTCCCTTTTGGCAGCCAACTGAGTTGGTTTTGGCAAGGTTGGAAACATCAGCAAGTGACTGCCGCAGTGCACCAATATGATGCAAAAATTTGTTTGCAGTTATTGCATGCCGGTCGTTATGGCTATCATCCACTCAGTGTGGCGCCGAGTAAAATTCAATCACCGATTACGCCTTTTAAACCTGCTGCCTTATCTACACGTCAGGTCCGCAGTACCATCCGCGATTTTGCCGCTTCGGCCCGACTGGCGCAAAAAGCTGGTTATGACGGCGTAGAAATTATGGGTTCCGAAGGTTATCTGATTAACCAGTTTATCTGTCAACGTACCAATCAGCGCACCGATGAATGGGGTGGTAGTTTTGACAATCGTTGCCGTTTTGCCTTAGAGACTATCCGGCAAGTGCGGCAGCGTTGTGGTGAAAAATTTATTATCATTTATCGCTTGTCGATGCTCGATTTAGTCGAAGATGGTAATAGCTATGAAGAAGTAGTGGCCCTTGCCAAGGCTGTTGCTGCTGCCGGTGCCACTTTGATTAATACCGGTATTGGTTGGCATGAAGCGAGAGTCCCCACCATTGGCACTATGGTGCCCAGAGCTGCTTTTAGCTGGATCACTGAGCGCGTCAAGCAACAAGTGAACATTCCAGTCGTTGCCACCAATCGCATTAATGACCCCCAGGTCGCGGAAGATATCCTGGCCTCAGGTCAAGCTGATTTAGTCTGTATGGCCAGACCATTTTTGGCCGATGCCGAATTTGTCAACAAAGCTGCCGCTGGTAAGGCTGATGAAATCAATACCTGTATCGCCTGTAATCAGGCTTGTCTGGATCATGTGTTTCAGAATAAAAGGGCCAGTTGCCTGGTCAATCCGCGGGCTTGTTATGAAACTGAATTAAATTTCACGCCAGCTGAGCGGCAGAAAAAAATTGCCGTGGTCGGCGCCGGACCCGCTGGGATGGCTTTTAGTGTCTATGCTGCTCAACGTGGCCATCAAGTAACATTATTTGACGCCAACAGTCAGATCGGCGGTCAGTTTAATTACGCTAAACAAGTGCCTGGCAAAGAAGAGTTTGAGCAAACACTGCGTTATTTTGGCCGTATGTTGCAGCTCCATGCCGTGAAGCTGGAACTTGGAACAGTGCAGAGTGTGGCATCTTTAAGTGTTGCTGGCTTTGATGAAATCGTGTTGGCGACAGGGATAGTACCACGCTCTTTGGCATTGCCAGGCATCGACCACCCTAAAGTGATGAGCTATTTAGACGTATTGCGTGATCATCGTGAAGTAGGTGCCAAAGTCGCGATTATCGGCGCCGGTGGTATTGGTTTTGATGTGGCTGAATATTTGACTGAGCCCCATTCATTAACTTTGCAACCTGAAGCCTGGCTGCGTGACTGGGGCATTGATAAGGATTACCAGAGCAGAGGGGCATTGTTGCCTGATCAAGTCCCGGCTGTCGCCAGCCGCAAAGTCTATTTATTGCAGCGTAAGAACAGTAAAGTTGGTGCTGGGCTTGGTAAAACGACCGGTTGGATCCATCGGGCGTCTTTAAAGAAAAAAGGCGTAGATATGTTATCCGGTGCCCAGTATTTACGCGTCGATGACGAAGGATTATGGGTTGATTTTCAAGGTCAACAACGTTGTCTGGATGTCGACCATGTCATTATCTGTGCCGGTCAGGAACCACAGCGCGCTTTACAACAAGGGCTGCTTGCGGCTGGTTGTTCAGTCCACTTAATCGGGGGGGCTGATGTGGCGGCTGAACTCGATGCCAAAAGAGCCATCCGGCAGGGCGCTGAATTAGCTGCCAGGATCTGATAACCTTAGTTCAGCAGACAGAACCAACAGGTGCAGTTGCTCTGATACAGCTGCACCTGGCTCACCACCGCCTCCGCTGTTAAATATTCTGCATAAAACGATGAAATTGACTTGCCAGCTAAGCAAGTTTGGCGTTATTAAGTGTATGGCAAAGCTGTCATGTACCCGGATGGTGCAAGCTGTTGTTTTTGCACCAATCTGGCGCATACTGTCATAACTTTGCCATACCATGGACATATCATCCTTTATTGTTGTCCTGCCGATAGTACTGTTGTTCGCGGTTCAGGTCTTGCGTTTGTTGTCAGGCTTGAGCGCTGCAGAATGGCGGTTTGACAGCAATTTTTGGCAGAGTTGTCATCTGAGAGAAAGTGGTTTTTCCAAGCATGGCTGGAAAATTTTCCAAGATTACACAGGATGGTATCGCCTTTGCTTAGGTTGGGATAACGGCAATCCGTGTCAGCTTTTGTCTGCTCAGAGTGCTGTTGCGGCCAGTAAAGGTGTCGGATCGGCGTGATTTTGTCGCAGCACCGGACATGATACCGGGCTGGTAAATGTTTTATTAACAGGGAGTCTCAGATGTCAGGTGTATTAACAATGATTTTAGCTGGCGGGGAAGGCACCAGACTGGCTCCTCTGACCGGGATCCGGGCTAAGCCCGCAGTACCATTTGGCGGCAACTACCGGATTATCGATTTTGTCCTGAATAACTTCGTCAATTCCGATTTACTGCAAATTTTTGTCATCACGCAGTTTAAGTCACATTCACTGATGAAACATTTAAGTCGTTCCTGGCGCGTGACTGGCCTCACGAACAGGTTTATTGACCCTATTCCGGCGCAAATGCAAACCGGTAAACACTGGTATCTGGGCACGGCAGATGCAGTGTATCAGAACTTGCATCTTATCCATGGTTTAGATCCTGAACATGTGTGTGTGTTTGGTGGTGATCATATTTATAAAATGGATGTGCGGCAAATGCTGGATTTTCACCGTCAGCATAATGCCAAACTGACAGTAGCTGCCATTCCGGTGCCAGTAGCCCAAGCGCATGAATTTGGTGTTATTGAAGTTGATGCAACGGGCAAAATGATTGGTTTTGAAGAGAAACCTAAATCAAATCCGAAAACCATCCCAGGCAAACCTGGTTTTGTACTGGCGTCGATGGGTAACTATATTTTCGAAGCCCGGTGTCTGGTCGATGTGTTGGAACAGGACGCGAAAGAAGTTGATTCGAAGCATGACTTCGGCCACAACATTATTCCCAAGTTGTTTCCGCAGGGCGACGTCTACGTTTATGATTTCTCAACCAATATTATTCGGGGTGAAAAAGAAGCGGCCTGGGGTTACTGGCGTGATGTCGGGACTATTGATTCCTATTATGAAGCCAATATGGATTTGATTTCGGTGGTACCACCGATTGATCTATATAACAAATACTGGCCGTTACGCAGTTATACACCGCCGGTGCCGCCCGCTAAATTTGTGCATGATGAAGCCAACCGAACCGGTCAGGCTATCAGTTCGATGGTAGCAGCTGGTTGTATTGTCAGTGGTTCTATCGTGTACCATTCAATTCTTGGCTATAACGTTCATGTGCATAGTCATGGTTATATCGAAAAGAGTGTGTTGATGGGGAATAACGATATTGGTCGTGGTTGTCGCATTCGCCGTGCCATTATTGATAAAGACGTCAAGATTGCGCCAGGCACGATCATTGGTGAGGATCCAGTGTTGGACCGCGAACGTTTCCACGTGTCGCCCGATGGTGTAGTCGTGATCCCCAAAGGTGCGCTGGTTGGCTTTGATTAAACAGAGACAGCTGCAGGTAAGGTGCGCTGATGCAGCGTACTTTGCCTGGTGGGCACAGAGACAGCAAGAAGTGATAGGTTGCAGATGCAAATAGTGTTTTTATGCAGTGAATATGAAGGTTTACTCAAAACCGGTGGACTGGCTGATGCCACTCGTGGTTTGGCACAGGCATTGTTGGCTGAAGGTCATCAGGTGACAGTGCTGATGCCGCGATACGGCAGTCTGTATCAGACTGCCGTGTTAGCCGAATGGCAGTCATTGTACTTTGCCTTGGGCGATCAGCAATTTGGCTGTGCCGTTCGACATCTGCAATTAGAAGGGGTGCAGATTGGTCTGATTGAACATCATGATTTTTTTCAGCGACCCCGTCCTTATGATGACGGCGAGCATGGTTATCCAGATAACGCTCTGCGGTTTGCCTTTTTTTGTCGTGCCGCTTTGCAATATTTGACGACATGGCAGCAAACGCCTGACATTATTCATGGTCATGATTGGCAAAGTGCGCTTGGTGCGGTGTATTTAAAGCAATTGCAACAAGCCGGGCAATTAACGCGCAGTCGATTTGTGTTGAGTATTCATAACGCGGCTTACCAGCAAATGATTGGCCAGCATGAACTGGCTGGGTTAGGGCTGTGCGAGGCGGATGTACCACCGAATGTGCCACTGAGTCTGCTGAGCCTTGGCGTATGGCATGCGGCGGCGCTGAATACCGTCAGTCAGGGGTATCGTGAGGAATTGTTATCTGAACCTGCGGCCAATGGCCTCAGTGCGTTATATCAAGCCAGACAGGCTGATTTTGTCGGTATTTTAAATGGTTGTGACTATCAGCGCTGGGACCCAATCACAGATCCCATGCTTAGTCACAATTATCATGCCGCCGATTTAACCGGCAAAGCTGGCTGTAAAACCAGTTTGTTGCACAGTATCGGCTGGCAACCGCAAGCCACGGCTTTATTTGTCGCGGTCAGTCGGGTCACCGGCCAAAAAGGCTTTAGCCTGTTGTTGCCGGCATTAAGACAGTGGCTGCCAGGCAGCAATGCCAGAGTGCTGATGATGGGCACCGGAGAGCAGCAATTTATTCAGCCGCTGCTGGCGCTGATGGCGGACTTTCCGGCGCAGTTTCATTTTATCGAGGGCTTTGACGAGGCGTTATCCCATCAACTGGAAGCGGCTGGCGATTTTTTCCTGATGCCAAGTTTATTTGAACCTTGTGGTTTAAATCAGATTTACAGTTTGCGTTATGGCACTGTGCCATTGGTCAGAGCCACCGGTGGCTTAAAGGATACTGTGGTGGCGTATCCGGCGCAGGATGCGACGGGGATCCGGTTTGACGAGCCAGAAGTGCCCGCTTTAGTGGCGGCATTACAACAAGCTGAGCAACTGTTTGCCGATATTGAGCAGTACCGGCTGGTGCAACAACGTGGTATGCAGCAAGTGTTTAGCTGGCAGGCCGCCGCCAGCCAGTATTTGCAACTATACCGTCGGCTGGAAGCATAAAGGTTTCGCTGTTTGACCGCGACCAGCAAGGTTACGCGGTCAGCTTTGTCCACAGATACAGCAATTGGGGCAGCAAGATGCGAAAACTGTTGTCTGCCTTTCAATTTGTTTGCTAGCCTTATCAGGACTTTTTTCAAGGGCTGACTTTATGGATGCGATTACCTTATTAACCACGCGATATTCCTCTTCTCGTTTGACTGAACCGGCACCGGCCGGTGAAGCCTTAGAAATCATCAAACAAGCAGCGTTACGGGTGCCGGATCATGGCGCGTTAAAACCATGGCGCTTTGTCATTTTTAACGGCAAAACTGCGCTCACCAAACTCGGTGACATTTTTGCCGAAGCGGCGGTGGAAGATGATCCTTCAATTGCCAATGAAATCTTGGAGCGGGCGCGGCAGTTACCATTACGGGCACCGATGGTGATAGCTTGTATTGCCAAATGCACTGAACATCATAAAGTCCCGGTACAAGAGCAGGTGCAGTCGGCAGCTTGTGCGGTGATGGCGATGCAACAAGCAGCTTTTGCCTTAGGCTTTGGCGGGATTTGGCGCACTGGCGCTTATACCCAGTATGAGTTTGTGAAACAAACGCTTGGCTTGGGTGACGATGATGAGATTGTCGGTTATCTCTATCTGGGTACCAACCTGGCAGAAGCGCCGGAGCGAAAAGTGTTGCCAAGCAGCGATTTCTTCTCTGAGTTCGGCGGCTAGTGACCCCGCTCAATACAGCGGTGAAAATTCACCTCAGAGACTAGAGTAGTTATGTTAAGAATGAAAAAAGCCATCAATTGATGGCTTTTTTGTCGCGCGCTGACACTGGGTTAGAAATCAGCGTTGCCCGGTGTACGCGGGAAAGCAATCACATCGCGGACGTTACCGACGCCAGTAACATAAGACACCAGGCGTTCAAATCCTAGGCCAAAGCCAGCATGTGGCACTGTGCCATAACGGCGCAGATCACGGTACCAGCTGTAATCTTCTTTATTCAGACCCATCGCATCCATCCGTGCATCCAGTTGTTCCAGTCGCTCTTCGCGCTGCGAACCCCCGATGATTTCACCGATGCCTGGTGCCAGAATGTCCATGGCAGCCACAGTTTTACCGTCTTCGTTCATCCGCATATAAAAGGCTTTAATGTCTTTTGGATAATTTTGCAGGATCACCGGTGCGCCGACATGGACTTCGGCTAAATAACGTTCGTGCTCTGATTGTAAATCGACACCCCATTGCACCGGGTACTCGAATTTCTTGCCACAATTTTGCAGAATTTCTACCGCTTCGGTGTAATCCATCCGCACAAAACTAGAGTTGATAATATCTTGTAACCGGCTGATGGCTTTATCATCCACCCGCTCAGCAAAAAACGCCATATCATCAGCACGTTCTGCCAATACGGCCTGAAAAACAAATTTCAGCATGTCTTCTGCCAGTTGCGCCACATCTTTTAACTCGGCAAACGCAACTTCAGGTTCGATCATCCAGAATTCTGCTAAGTGACGAGTCGTGTTTGAATTTTCGGCGCGGAAGGTTGGACCGAAGGTGTAGACATTGGATAGGGCACAAGCGTAGGTTTCTACGTTCAGCTGGCCAGACACTGTTAAAAAGGTTTCTTTGCCAAAGAAATCCTGTTTGTAGTCAATCTGACCTTTGTCATCGCGTGGCAAGTTTTCTAAATCAAGTGTACTGACGCGGAACATTTCGCCAGCACCTTCGGCATCTGCACCGGTAATAATTGGCGTGCTGATCCAGTAAAAACCACGTTCGTGGAAAAAGCGGTGAATGGCTTGGGCTAAACAATGACGAACCCGGGTAATAGCACCGACCATATTGGTGCGAGAGCGTAAATGTGCCTGTTCGCGCAGGTATTCCATCGAATGGCGTTTAGGTGCCATCGGATAAGTATCCGGGTTTTCAACCCAACCAATCACCTCGACGCTATCGGCCTGAATTTCAAAAGCCTGGCCCTGACCTTCAGAGCGAGCGATAGTGCCGCTGACAATCACCGAACAAGCGGTGGTCAAACGTTTAATTTCTGATTCGTAATTATTCAGTTCAGCCGGAGCGACGGCTTGCAGTGCATCAAAACAGCTGCCGTCATGTACGGCGAGAAATGAAATACCGGCTTTTGAATCACGGCGGGTACGGATCCAGCCTTTTACGGTTACCTGGTCGCCGACTGCATATTTGCCGGCTAAAACTTCTTTAATCACTGCATGGGTCATGCAATTGCTCCAACTTGCTGTCTGAAAAGGTTTGAAAATCTAATAAGAGGTGTAATCATACGCAGGCCGCGTTTCAACACAAGCAAAAAATCACATGAAGTCCGTTTTGACTGAGCAAAATTCAGCGCCGAAGCGCCCAAATCGCCGAAAAGGCCCCGATTGGTTATTGCATAGCCTAAGTTTACTCTCCATTGCTGGCTGGGTGGTGTTTGTGATTGCGCTGGGCTTTGGCCATATGGCTAAACCAGAGTTTAAATCGGGCTTGGTAAAATACTGGCGTATTCCGGTGCGTGAATACTGGCACCCTGAGCTGACACCCCAGTTGCTGTATTTACTCTGGTGGTGTTGTGGCATCAGTTTGTTAAGTTTGTTATTGAATCGCGCCAGATTGCGCCGTGCTGGCGACCGATTACGCTACAACCTGGTGGTGTTGTTGTTGGTGTCTTCGGTTATGTTGGTGTATCTGTATCAAGTGGTTTAGTTGGCGCCAGCTTCAGTTTCGGTTCAGTTTAAATTGATTAATGTTGCATTTTTATCAATGAAAGGTGTTGTTATGCGGCTTGGATGTGGTCTTGCATTGTTATTGTTAACGGGTTGTGTTCAGGTGCAAACCGGCAATGATGTGATAGATGCAACTTCAGCAGTGGCGACCGGCTTGTACCTGCAAGACCAGATTGACCAAGAAAAAGAAAAATCGGCGCGACCTGATCCATTTAAACAAGTCGATCCGACGGTGCAAAAATTGGATGCCGCGATTGAAAAAGCTCGCAATCAGACTAAGCCGGCAGGGCGGTTGTGATGGTTATCAAATCCATTGCCAGTTGCCGGGCCTGAGCTATGTTTGCTGGCAAACAACCAGGCCAAATGCCTGCAGTCTGCACAGCTTGATGCCAGCAGAGTACAGAGTTTAAGCGCCCGGCAACGGCGCTTGCTGGCTGAATATATCTTGCTGGCAGACTTGGCACAGGGCAGATGTTAACTGGCTTAGTTGGTCTGGGCTGATGATAAAAGGTGGCATCAGGTAGAGCAGTTTACCAAAGGGCCGGATCCAGACCCCAAGCTCAACAAACAAACGCTGACAAAGTGCAACATCGACTTGCTGCCTCAGTTCAACTACACCAATAGCCCCCAGCACCCGGACGTCTGCGACCTGGCAGAATTGCCGGGCTGGTGTTAACTCTGCCTGCAACTGTTGTGAAATAGCCGCCACTTGTGGCTGCCATTGTTGAGTGCCAAACAGCCGCAGACTGGCAGCTGCCACACTGCAAGCCAGTGGATTGGCCATAAAAGTTGGCCCATGCATCAATGCGCCCTTGATACCATTGGCGACTTTATCGCTACACAAGGTGGCGCCCAATGACAGATAACCACCACTTAAGGCTTTACCGACACACATAATATCCGGGCTGATACCGGCATGTTCACAGGCAAATAATTTCCCAGTCCGGCCAAAGCCGGTGGCAATTTCATCCACAATCAACAATACATCGTATTGATCACATAAGCGGCGGCACAATGCCAGATAGTCCGGATGATAAAACCGCATGCCTCCGGCCCCTTGCACTATCGGCTCGACAATCATTGCCGCCAGTTGCTGGTGATGCTGAGCGAACAGCTGTTCCAGCGCCAGTGCATCGGCCGCCAGGAACTCGCCATCAAACTTACTTTGTGGTGCCGGTGCAAACAAATGCGGCGTTAGTTGCGTGCGGAACATGCTGTGCATGCCATCATCCGGATCACAGACCGCCATGGCGGCGAAGGTATCACCGTGATACGCCTTTGACAGGCTCAAAATTTGCTGTTTAGCCGGTTGCTGTTGCGATAACCGGTATTGCAGCGCCATTTTCAGCGCTACTTCCACTGCGATGGAACCGCTATCGGCAAAAAATACTTTAGTTAAAGCTGTTGGTACCATCTGTAGTAACAATTGAGCCAGCTCGACGGCTGGTTGATGCACAATACCACCAAACATCACATGGCTCATTTTGCTCAGTTGCCCATGAATAGCCGCATTCAGCGCAGGATGATTATAGCCGTGCGCTGCCGACCACCAACTGGCGGTGCCGTCAATTAAACTGCGGCCATCTTCCAAATACAACAAACAGCCATCGGCATGACTAATAGGGTAAACCGGTAGCGGCTGTTGTAACGAGGTATAAGGATGCCAGATATGCTGGCGGTCAAATTCCAGATCGATTGTCATACAAGACTCAGTATATTTATTGCAAAAGCAGCGCTCAAATAGTGTGCAGTGGTAAACCTGCGTAACTGGTTGGCGTTGACTTCAAAGGGCAGGCGGCTAGACTAGCGGCAAAATGTCAGAACTACAATGCTGATTTCAGCTGCAGGGAAATTTATGTCTTATTCAGAAGTCCGTCACAACTGGACCTTAACCGAAGTCAATGCGCTGTTTGCCTTGCCATTTAACGAGTTGATGTTTCAGGCTCAGTTAACTCACAGAGCCAATTTTAATCCGCAGGAAGTGCAAGTCAGCA